>NZ_JBEYYU010000009.1:0-106552 GCF_040645755.1 Streptomyces sp. NPDC046716 | reverse complement strand
GGCCGGTGGGGACTTCTCGCGCAGTTCCCCGCGCCCCTGGGTGGTTCTTCGGGTGCCGGCCGGTGGGGACTTCTCGCGCAGTTCCTCGCGCCCCTGGGTGGTTCTTCGGGTGCCGGCCGGTGGGGACTTCTCGCGCAGTTCCTCGCGCCCCTGAAGCATGCGCTGCGCGCAGCTTCTCCGATGAGATGCCGCACGCAGTGCGCATCTCAGGGGCGCGGGGAACTGCGCGACCAGCCACGACGAGAGCCGCGGACGAAGGCGCGAGCTCTCGGGCCCTTTCGCTCCGGGGGCGGAAAGGGCACCGTAACAACGATCACGTTTCCGCCAGCCACTGGACGACATACCGACTGGTCGGCATGATGAGTCGCACCCGTCCCGGATTCTCGGAGGACCACGATGAGTCACCCCCCAGGCCTCGACCTCGCCCAGCTGCGCGCCCACCTCGATCGCGAGCGGCCGGGCCTGGTCGGCGGCCCGCTGTCCGGGCGGCTCATCGAGGGCGGACGGTCCAATCTCACGTACGAGGTGAGCGACGGGACGTCGAAGTGGGTGGTGCGCAGGCCGCCGCTCGGCCACGTACTGGCGACCGCGCACGACATGAAGCGCGAGCACCGCGTCATCGCCGCGCTGCACGACACCCCGGTCCCGGTCCCCGAGGCGCTGCTGCTGTGCGAGGACGACAGCGTGGTCGGGGCGCCGTTCTACGTCATGGAGTTCGTCGACGGGACGCCCTACCGGACCGCCGAGCAGCTCGCCCCGCTCGGCGCGGAGCGCACCCGCGCCGCCGTGCTCGGCCTCGTCGACACCCTCGTCGACCTGCACGCCGTGGACCCGGCCGAGGTGGGACTCGGCGACTTCGGCCGGCCCGACGGCTTCCTCGACCGCCAGCTGCGCCGCTGGGGCAAGCAACTGGACGCCTCCCGCAACCGCGAGCTGGCCGGCATCGACGAGTTGCAGGCCGCGCTCGGCCGCTCGCTGCCCGACTCCCCCGCCGCGACGATCGTGCACGGCGACTACCGCCTGGACAACGTCCTGGTCCGGCGGGACGAGGTGGACGGCGTCGACCGGATCAAGGCCGTCCTCGACTGGGAGATGTCGACGCTCGGCGATCCGCTGACCGACCTGGGCCTGCTGGCGATGTACAGCGCCCGGCTCGAACTGCCCGACTCCCCCATCTCCACGACGGCGTCGGCCGCCGGGCACCCGGCCCCGGCCGAGCTGATCGAGCGGTACGCCGCGCGCTCGGGGCGCGACGTCTCCGCGGTCTCCTGGTACACGGCGTTCGCCTGGTTCAAGCTCGCCGTGATCCTCGAGGGCATCCACTACCGCTACACGCTCGGTCAGACGGTCGGCGCCGGGTTCGACCGGATCGGCGAGCTGGTCCCGGTCTTCATCGAGCACGGCACCGACACCCTCCAGAAAGGCTGACGCGCATCATGGACTTCGCATTCGACGCCCGTACCGAGGAGCTGCGCGGCAAGCTCCTCGCCTTCATGGACGAGCACGTCCACCCGGCCGAGGCGGTCGCCGCCGAGCAGCGCGCCGCGCTCGGCTCGCCGTGGGAGACCCCGGCCGTGGTCGAGGAACTGAAGGCGGAAGCGCGTCGGCAGGGCCTGTGGAATCTCTTCCTTCCCGACGCCGAGCACGGCGCCGGGCTCACCAACCTCCAGTACGCGCCGCTGGCCGAGATCACCGGCCGCAGCCCGCAGTTGGCCCCGACCGCGCTGAACTGCGCGGCCCCCGACACCGGGAACATGGAGGTGCTCGCCCAGTTCGGTGACGACGCGCAGAAGAAGCAGTGGCTGGAGCCGCTGCTCGCCGGGGAGATCCGCTCCGCGTTCGCGATGACCGAGCCGGAGGTCGCCTCGTCCGACGCCACGAACATCACGACCCGGATCGAGCGCGACGGCGACGACTACGTCATCACGGGCCGGAAGTTCTACATCTCGGGCGCCATGAACCCGAACTGCAAGATCTTCATCGTCATGGGCAAGACCGACCCCGACGGCGCCGACATCCGCCGCCAGCAGTCCATGGTGCTGGTGCCGCGCGACACCCCCGGGGTCGAGGTGCGGCGGGCCATGACCGTCTTCGGCTACGAGGACCACTGGCACGGCGGGCACGCCGAGGTGATCTTCGACGGGGCCCGGGTACCGGCGGGCAACCTGATCGGCGAGGAGGGCGGCGGCTTCGGCATCGCCCAGGCGCGGCTCGGTCCGGGCCGTATCCACCACTGCATGCGGCTGATCGGCATGGCCGAGCGGGCCATCGACCTGATGTGCCAGCGCGCCGTGGCCCGCACCGCGTTCGGCAAGCCGCTGGCCCAGCAGGGCGTCGTGCAGGAGTGGATCGCGGACGCGCGGGTGGCCGTGGAGCAGTTGCGGCTGCTGGTGCTGAAGACGGCCTGGCTGATGGACACCGTGGGCAACCGCGGTGCGCACACCGAGATCCAGTCGATCAAGATCGCGACCCCGCGGACCGTGGTCGACATCATCGACAAGGCGGTGCAGTTGTACGGGGCCGGTGGGGTGTCGCAGGACTATCCGCTGGCGGAGCTCTGGGCGGGGGCGCGGACGCTGCGCTTGGCCGACGGTCCGGATGAGGTGCATCAGCGATCGCTGGCTCGGCGGGAGCTGAAGCGGTTCGCGTAGGTCTCTTCGCCGGGTGCGGGTGAGCTGTGGCTGGTCGCGCAGTTCCCCGCGCCCCTGGGTTGTTCGTCGACCGCGGGCCGGTGGCCGCTTCTCGCGCAGTTCCCCGCGCCCCTGAGGCAGGCGCTTCGCGCTGCCTCCCCTGGGGGCCGCAGGGGGAGGTCAATAGCCGCCGCCCGGCACATGGTCGGCCAGGGCCAGGTGTCGCAAGAAGCGGCGGGCGCGCCGGAGTTGGCGGGCGGCGGAAGTCCGGAGGGCGCGTACGTGGTCCATGCCCACCAGACTCCCGGCATCGCCCTCACCCCGTCCAACAGATCGTTTCGCTCGGACCCATCCATAGAATCGATGGATGGAGATACGCCAGCTGCGCCACTTCGTGGCCGTCGTCACCGAGGGCGGTTTCACCGCGGCGGCCCGCGCCGAACTCATCGTCCAGTCCGCGCTCAGCACGTCGGTCCGCAATCTGGAGCGCGAGCTGGGCGCGGAGCTGTTCGACCGCACGGGCCGCCGGGTCGTGCTCACCGAAGCAGGGCGGGCGCTGCTGCCGCAGGCACGGCAGGTGCTCGCCGGGGCGGCCGCGGCCAGGGAGGCCGTCGCGCAGGTGTCCGGGCTCGGTACGGGCCGGGTCGCGATCGGCACCATCCAGACCCTCACCTGTGTGGACCTGGCGGCCGAACTGGCCGGATTCCACCGGGAGTTCCCGGGCATCCAGGTGTCGGTGCGGGAGGCGCCGGTGGCGGAGCTGACGGAGGGGCTGCGGGCCGGCGAGCTGGACCTGGCGTTCCTCGCGCCCGACGCGCGGCGGCTCCCGGACGGACTTGCCGCGTTCGCGACCTGGCGGGAGGACCTCGTGCTCGTCACCGCGCCCGGGCATCCCCTGGCCGGTGCCGGGCGCACGCTCATCAGGGATCTCGCGGACGAGCCGTTCATCGACTTCAAGGCCGGTACGGGGCTGGAGACCGCGGTGCGCAGGCTCGCCGCGCACTGCGGTCTGGAGCGGCGCATCACCTGTGACGTGACGCAGATCGGGCTGCTCGTCGATCTCGTGCGGGCCGGGATCGGCGTGGCGATCGTGCCGCGGCGGATCGGGGAGGCGGCCGGGCTGCCGTGCGTGACCATCCGGCAGCCGGAGCCGGGCCGGGCCGTGGTGCTGGCCGGGCGGGCGCCTCGGCCGCGCAATCCCGCGGCCGAGGCGCTGCTCGGCCGCTTTACGGGCGCAGCGCGCGCAGCAGCAGATCCGCCAGCTGGTCGGCGAGCTGCTGCGGGGTGAGCTGGCCGCCCGGCCGGTACCAGGTCGACAGGTGGTGCACGGAGCCGAAGTGGTAGTCGACGACGAGGTCGGCGGGTGTCCGCGTCGAGAAGACGCCGGCCTTCTGGCCCTCCTCGATCAGCGCCCGGAACCGCTCGTGGTAGCGGCGCCGCTCGGCCCGTACCTGCTTGTTCTTCTCGGGGCTGAGGTGGTGCATGGAGCGGAAGAAGATGGCCGCGTCGTCGAGGTTGTCGATGGTGGTGACGACGACGTCGGCCGCCGCCTCGCGCAGCCGCTGCTCGACCGGCTCGTCCCGGTCGGCGAAGGCGTCGAGCCGGTCCTGCTGGAGGCGGAGCAGCCGCGCGTACACCTCGTGCAGCAGATCGTCCTTGGAGCCGAAGTAGTGGTAGAGGGCGCCCTTGGTGACGCCCGCGGCCTCCACGATCTCCTGGACGGAGGTGCGGTCGTAGCCCTGCTCGGCGAAGAGCCGGGTGGCGGCCGCGAGGAGGCGCTGCGGAACGGGTGTGCCGTCGCCGCCCGTCGTCGTCCTGGGCACTGCCGCCACCTGCCTTTCGTTGTTCACTGTCCGTGGCTTGCGGGAGAACGCAGTTCCCGCCGGAGGATCTTCCCACTTGCCGTCTTGGGCAGCTCGCGCAGGACCTCCACCTCCCTGGGATATTTGTACGCCGCGAGCCGGTCCTTGCAGTAGGCGGCCAGCTCCTCGGGGGACGCTTCCGCGCCGGGACGCAGGCTGACGTACGCCTTGACGCTCTCGCCGCGGTAGGGGTCGGGGATGCCGACGACGGCCGCCTCCCGCACGCCGGGGTGGGTGTAGAGGACGTCCTCCACCTCGCGCGGCCACACCTTGAAGCCGGACGCGTTGATCATGTCCTTCTTGCGGTCGACGACGTACAGCCAGCCGTTCGCGTCCATGAAGCCGATGTCGCCGGTGCGCAGTTCCCCGTCGGGGAAGCCCTCGGCGGTGGCTTCGGGGCGGCGCCAGTAGCCCGGTACGACCTGCGGGCCGCGGACCGCGATCTCGCCCTGCTCGCCGAAGGGCACCTCGTTGCCGAGGTCGTCGACGATGCGGACCACCGAGTCGGGGCCCGGTACGCCGACCGCGAGGGTGCCGGAGACCGGGTCGACCGGCGCCTCGGTGCCGGGCGGCACGGACGCGCAGGGCGCGGTGCACTCGGTGAGGCCGTAGCCGTTGTGGATGTACGGGCCGAAGGCGGCGCGGAACTTCTCCACCAGGGCGGGCGGCACCGGGGCGCCGCCCGACGAGATCGAGGAGAACGACGCGAAGTGCTCGCGGGTGGCCTGCGGCTGGGCGCCGAGGGCCATGAAGGCGGTGGACGGGCCGACCGTGTACGCGGGCTTGTGCTCGGCGAACGCGTCGAGGACGACGCCCGGCTCGAAGCGGTAGGCGAGGGCGAGGGTGCCCGCGTTGGCGAAGGAGGCGACGAGTTCGCACACCATGCCGGTGATGTGGAAGAGCGGGGCGAGCGCGAAGTAGGTGGCGCCCTCGGGCAGGCCGAGGCCGGTGCGCTGGCGCTCCGCGTTGTACGTGATGTTGCGGTGCAGGTTGGTGGCGCCCTTCGGGGTGCCGCTGGTCCCGGAGGTGTAGCTGATGAGGGCGATGTCGTCGCCGGTCAACTCTCGGTCCGCGGGCGCCTTGTGGCCAGCGCGGGCGACGGCGAGCAGGTCGTCGGCGTCCGTGGCGGCCGGGGTGACTCGCTCGAAGTTCAGCACCCGCTGGTCGCCGCGCGTCTGGAGGTCGAGTTCGCAGGCGGTCAGCACGATCCGTACGGGCGAGTCCGCGGCGGTCTCGCGCAGGTACGCCTCCCAGGCGCGGTCCGTGCAGACGAGCCCGGTGACCTCGGCGTCGTGCAGGACGTGCCCGACCTCGCCGGACTTGTACATCGGGTTGACCGGGACCACGACGGCCCCGGCCTTGAACGCGCCGAGCAGCGCGAGCACGAAGTGCGGCGAGTTCTGCAGCATGACCGCGACGCGGTCGCCGCGGGCCAGGCCGCGCTCCGCGAGGTGCCCGGCCACCGAGTCGGACAGGGCGTCCACCTCGGCGTAGGTCAGGCGACCGTCGAAGTAGGCGAGGGCGGTGGTGTCGGGGGCCCGGCGGACCGCGTCGGCGAAGGCGTGCGCGACGGAGGCGGCCGGGACGACGGGGGCCCGCTGCGCCTCGTTGAGGACGCCGAGCCAGGGCTGGGCCGCGTAGATCGAGGACACGGTCGGGTCGCTCACTGTGCGGCCTCCCACTTCTGCTGGATGTGGTTCATGTTCGTGAGCCAGCGGTCGGGGACGGCGGCGCGGGCCGTGTAGTACTCGGCGACCTCCGGGTGCGGCAGGATCAGGAAGCGGTCCTCCGCCATGCCCGCGAAGAGCGCGTCGGCGACGTCGGACGGCTCGATGGCGGTCGGGGCGAGGACCAGGTCGCCGGCGGAGCCGGAGGCGGTGAGCATGTCGGTGCGCACGCCCTGCGGGCAGATCGCGTGGACCTTGAGGCCGCGGTGGCGGTACGTGAGCGAGAGCCATTCGGCGAAGGCGTACGCGCCGTGCTTGGTGACGCTGTACGGGGCCGCCCCGACCATGCTGAGCAGGCCGGCCGCGGAGACCGTCGAGACGAAGCGGCCGGTGCCGCGCTCCAGCCAGTCGGGCAGCAGGACGTGGGCGGCGCGGACGTGCGCCATCACGTTGACGTCCCAGGCCGCGGCCCACACCTCTTCGGGCGCGGCCTCGGTGCCGCCGGAGGCCAGGCCCGCGTTGGCGCAGTAGACGTCGACGGTGCCGCCGAGGGCGTCGCGGGCCTGCTCGACGACGGTGGAGGCGTCTCCGGGTACGGCGATCGCGCCGATCTCCTCGGCGACGGCCCCGGCCCTGTCGGCGTCCAGGTCGTTGACGACGACCCGGGCGCCGGCCGCCGCGAAACGGCCGGCGAGCGCGGCACCGATGCCCCCGCCCGCGCCGGTGACGACGACTGACTGGCCTTGCAGACTCTCCACCATCGGTCTCCTTCGACACGATTTCGACAGGACGGGATCGGCTCGCCGTCCCAGCAGACTAACCAGTCGGTATGGAGCGGTGGAAGGGGTTCGGACCTGGTGATCCGCCGCGGCTCGTTCCGCGCGGCCCGTCCACGGGCTAGCGTGCATGGCCATGCCAGTTCCGATGATCACGGAGGTTCCCGCATGAACATGTCGAGACGGGTGCTGCTCGCGGCGGGCGCGGGGGTGGCGGGCGCCGCCGGCGTCAGCGGTACGGCGCGCGCCGCCGGGCGGGGCCACGGGGGCCGGCCGCTGCGCACGGGCTTCGAGCGGCTGGAGGCGGACGGCTACCGGCTCCTCGACGGCGAGAAGGTCGGTGTCGTCACCAATCCGACCGGCGTCACCCGCGACGTCCGGCACATCGTGGACGTGATGCACGACGACGACCGCGTCGACCTGAAGGCGGTGTTCGGCCCGGAGCACGGCTTCCGCGGCACCGCGCAGGCGGGTGGTTCGGAGGGCCGCTACGACGACCCGGCGACCGGACTCCCGGTCTACGACACGTACTTGAAGAGCGGGCAGCCGCTCGCGGACGTCTTCACGGCGTCCGGCGTCGACACGATCGTCTTCGACATCCAGGACGTGGGCGCCCGCTTCTACACCTACATCTGGACGCTGTACGACTGCATGGAGGCGGCGCAGCTCGCGGGCAAGCGGTTCGTGGTCCTCGACCGGCCGAACCCGATGACGGGCCGGAACGCCTACGGGCCGGTGCTGCACAAGGAGTTCGCGACGTTCGTCGGCCGCCGCGAGATCTCCCAGGCGCACGGCATGACCGTCACGGAGCTGGCCCGGCTGTTCAACGGCGAGTTCCTGACGCACTCGGTCGAGCTGGCCACGGTCCCGATGACCGGCTGGCGGCGCGGCGACTTCTACGACGCGTCGGGCCTGCCCTGGGTGCCGCCGAGCCCCAACATGCCCACGCCGGACACCGCGCTGGTGTACGCGGGCACCTGTCTGTTCGAGGGTACGAACCTCTCCGAGGGGCGTGGCACGACCCGACCCTTCGAGCTGCTCGGCGCCGAGGGCGTCGACCGGGCGTGGGCCGCGGCCGCGAATGAACTCGCGCTGCCCGGGGTGCACTTCAGGGAGGCGTACTTCGCCCCGACGTTCTCCAAGTTCCAGGGCAAGACGATCGGCGGGGTGCAGCTCCACGTCGACGACCGGGAGTCGTTCGACCCGGTGCGCACGGGCATCGCGCTCCTCGTCACCGCGAAGCGGGTCTGGAAGGACTTCGCCTGGCGCTCGGACAACTGGATCGACAAGCTCACCGGGTCGACCCAGGTCCGCACGATGATCGACGCGGGGGCCTCTGTCGAGGAGGTCGTGGGGGGCTGGCAGCGGGAGTTGGCGGCGTTCCGGGCCCAGCGCGCCCGCTATCTGACCTACAAGTAGGCAGGCTTGCCAGGGGCGCGGGGAACTGCGCCCCTGGCGGCGCTCATCTCACCCCGCGAGACAATGTGTCCCATCCATTGACTGCACCGTACAGCTAACGCGACAGTGCACGGCGTGCTCAAAGACGACTCCATCAGGGAAGACGCGGCCCAGGACCGGACGGGACAGCCGGAGAGCCTGCGCCGCGTGGCGGTGGCCAGTTTCATCGGTACGGCCATCGAGTTCTACGACTTCTACGTCTACGGAACCGCCGCCGCGCTCGTCCTCAACGACGCGTTCTTCCCGAACCTCTCCGACCTGAACGGCACCCTCGCCTCCTTCTCGACGTACGCCGTCGCGTTCGCCGCCCGCCCGCTCGGCTCGCTGGTCTTCGGCCACTTCGGCGACCGCGTCGGCCGCAAGTCGGTGCTCGTGGCCTCGCTGCTCCTGATGGGCCTGTCCACGGCGTGCGTGGGACTGCTGCCCGGCTACTCCACGCTCGGCGTGTGGGCGCCGATCCTCCTCGTCCTGCTGCGCTTCCTCCAGGGCGTCGGGCTCGGCGGCGAGTGGGGCGGCGCGGCGCTGCTCGCCGTGGAACACGCGCCGCGCGGCAAGCGCGGCCTGTTCGCCGCCTTCCCGCAACTCGGCCCGTCCGTGGGCTTCTTCGCGGCCACCGGCATCTTCTGGCTGCTGTCGGAGACGCTGTCCGACGACGCGTTCACGTCGTGGGGCTGGCGGGTGCCGTTCCTGCTCTCCTTCCTGCTCGTCGCGGTCGGCCTGTTCGTCCGCCTGAAGATCAGCGAGACGCCGGTCTTCCAGAAGGTGATGGATCAGCAGGAGGCCAGCAGGGCACCGGCGTTCGAGGTGTTCAAGCGGCACCCGAAGGAGATCCTGCTCGGCGCGGGCGGCATGGTCATCGCGTACGGGCTGTTCTACACGGCCACCACGTACTGCCTGGCCTACGGCACCAAGACGCTCGGCGTCCCGCGCGGCACGATGCTCACGACGCAGCTCGTGGCCTGTCTGTTCCTGGCCGCCGGCACCTGGCTGGCGGCGACCCGCTCGGACGCGGGCGGCCGGCGCCGGATGGTGCTGATCGGCTCCGGGATCGCGATCGCGTGGGGCCTGGTGCTGTTCCCGCTCATGGACTCCGAGCAGCCGGTGCTCATCGCGCTCGCGCTCGGCGGCGCGCTGTTCTGCATGGGCGTGGTGTACGGGCCGATGGGCGCCTATCTCCCGGAGCTGTTCGGGGTGCGGGTGCGGTACTCCGGCGCCTCGTTCGCGTACAACCTGGGCGGGGTGCTCGGCGGCGCGGTGGCCCCGCTGGTGGCGACCCGCCTCCAGGGTTCCTTCGGCTCGGCGTCGGTGGGCTGGTACGTGAGCGCGATGGCGGTCGTCTCGCTGCTGTGCGTACTGGCCCTGCCGGAGACGCGGGAGCGCGAACTCGGCTAGCCGTACTTGACTTTGACGGGCTGTATGGCCAACTCCCGGGCCCGGCGGGACGATGCGGCACACCGCAGGGACACTGCCACGGGGGTTGGCCATGGCTGCACCGGAAGTACACGTACGCCCTTACTGGGAGCTGACGTTCGACGCCGACGGGGACCCGGACCGCGGACAGCGGGACGCGCTGGTGCGCGGGGTGCGCGAGCGCGGGGTTCGGGACCTCGTCCTCCTCACGCACGGCTGGAACAACGACCACGGCACCGCGACCCGGCTCTACGACCGCTTCTTCGCGCCGTTCCCGTCCCTCGCGCCCGGCGCGCACCTCGGATACGCGGGGGTGCTGTGGCCGTCGATGCGGTTCACGGACGAGCGCGTCGCGGACTTCGCCCCGGCGGCGGCCGCCGCGGGCCCCGCCGTGCCGCGGTCGGCTCTGGACGGGGAGACCCGGCAGGCGCTCGACGCCGTCTTCCCGGGGCGCGGCCCCGTCATCGACCGGCTGGCCGCGATCCTCGACGAGCAGCCGCCGGACGCGTTCGACGAGTTCGGCGGTCTGGTACGGCAGTTGACGGGGGTGCGGACGGACGGGATCGCCGCCGACACGGTGCCGGAGCTGTCGGCGCACAGCGCGCTCGCCATGTTCCAGCGGGACACCCGGGACATCTGCCTGGAGTTCGCCGACGCGCTGGCGAAGACGGCCGGGGACGTCGCCACGTTCACCCTGCCCGGCGGCCTGTCCAAGGTGTGGAACGGCGCTCATGAACTCCTGCGCCAGGCGACGTACTTCGCCATGAAGCGGCGGGCGGGGACGGTCGGGCAGAAGGGCCTCGGGCCCGTGCTCGGGCGGCTCGCCGCCGACGCGCCGGACGTACGGGTGCATCTGGTGGGGCACAGCTTCGGCGCGCGGCTCGTGTCGTTCGCGCTGGCCGGGCTGCCCGCGACGGCGCGGAACGTGAAGTCGGTGACGCTGCTCCAGGGCGCCTTCTCCCACTACTCGTTCGCGCGGCGCGGGTCCCTGGGCGGACAGCAGGCCCGTGTCGACGGCCCGCTGGTGGGCTGCTACTCCCGTTTCGACACGGCGCTGAGCGTGCTGTACCCGATGGCGTCCCGCCTCGCGGGCGACGACCGCGGCCTCGTCGATCTCGGCCTGCGCTGGGGCGCCCTGGGGCACGACGGGATCCTGGAGGTGAACGGGGCGGTGCGGAAGTCCCTGGCCGACGTGCTGGGGTCCGGGGTGCCGGTCTCGGGGTGCGTGAGCGTGGACGCCTCGCAGGTGGTCCGCACCGGACCTCCCCCGTCGGGCGCCCACAGCGACATCTGCCATCCGGAGCTGGCCCGCGTGGTCCTGGGGGCGGGCCGGATCGGCCCGTGAGGGGCGCGGGGCGAGCCCCGCGCCCCCGGAAGGGAGGCTACCGGTGTGCCGGGAACTCCACGACCTGCTGGTACGTCGGCCGGTTCTGCCACTGCATCGAGCGGTGGGTGATCCCGCCGAGCGCCCGGTGGACGATGGTGTCCGCGCACCACTGGTCCCCGGCCTTGCAGTTGTCGTCACCGGGGTAGACCTCGGTGGCGGGCTTCGCGGCGGCCGTCGTCAGGGTCTTCAGGAGCGCGTCGCGGCAGGCGGAGAGGTCTCCGGCGCCGCAGTACTGCGCCCCCAGCTTCCCCTGCACCGGCTGGCCGAGCACCGCCCGCAGATCCTTGTCGACATAGCCCCACCAGCCGTACTGGAACGAGGATCCGGCGTGCGAACCCGTCGGCCCGTGCCCGGCGGACGGTGCCTCGTCCACGGTCAGTTCACCGGTCAGCGCCTGGTAGAGGTCGTCGCCGAGACCCGGCCTGAACTCGGCCTCGACCAGGAGCGGCCACCACGCGTCCATGATCCGTACGGCGTCCGGATGCGCGTACGTCTTGGAGCCTGCGGACGTCTGGTTGCGCTGGGCGCCCCCCTTCTGCCAGGCCTCCAGCTGCTGCACGGCCTTCGCCTGCGCCGGGTCGTCGACCGGCTTGCTGCGGATCACCTTGAGGATCTCCGGCAGCACCTGTTCGCCGCGCAGATCGGTGACCGCGGCCTCCTCCATGGCCTGCGTCAGCGAGGCGCGGGTGACGCCGCCCTGCTCGGCGAGCTTCTTCACCCGGTCGTTCAGCAGATCGGCGCGGTGCACGGCGCCGAGGCTGAAGTTGGCCGACCCGAAGCCCTTGGCCTGCTTGTTGTTCCAGGAGATGTAGTAGTCCTGGTTCACCGAGTTCGGGTGCTGGTCCGGCGGGGTGTAGGCGGCCGTGTTGTCCGCCGGGTCGAAGTCCTTCCACTCGTAGGCCGGTTCGGCCTTCACGGGCAGCGAGCCGTCGACGTCGGCCGCGCGCACCGGGTTGCTGCCGCTGTTGTAGTACGCGATGTCGCGCGAGTCGGCGTAGAACCAGTTGAAGGCGTAGCTGATGTGCTGCGCCGCCTTCTCGAAGGACGCGGCGTCCTTGACGTAGGACGGGTCGTTGAGCATCTGGAAGCCGATGATCGAGTCGGCCTCGTGCCGGTAGGTGGAGCGCAGCGCGGTGTACGCGACGGGCTTGCCGTCGGCCGTCGCGCGGTGCGTGACGATGCCGTACTTCGTGCGGAAGACCTGCATGCGGTAGGAGCCGGCCGCCGTGGAGTCGGCCACCGTGGGCTTCCAGGAGTTCTTCTTCTCCAGCTTCTCCATCGGCGTGCAGGTGCCGTGGTAGAGGTACGACGTCGACTGCCTGGTGGGCGTCGAGCCGTCGGCCTCGCAGAGCGGGACCGCGTAGGTGTCCGTGATGTCCTGTCCGGCCGAGGTCGCCGACCAGGAGTAGTCCTGGCCGCGGCCGAGCTGGATGTACATGCCGACACCGGCGAAGGAGACGCCGCGCGCGCTGATGCCGGGGCCCTGGAGCTCCTGCATCATCAGCAGCTGGGGCGCGAAGTAGCCGGTCTGCGGGCCGAAGACGGCGACCGGGTGGCCGGACGCGGAGCGCGCGCCGGAGACGAGCAGGGCGTTCGACATGCCCTTCCTGGTCCCGGAGTCGTTGCCGGCGAAGAGGTCGGCGGGGAGCACTCCGTCGTCGTACATGCCCTGGAGCGGCTTGAGCTTCTTCGTGGTCTTCACGGGGTCCTTGGCGATGCTGTCGCCGGACGTGGCGGAGGCCGTGGCGGCCGAGCCGGTGCGGTCGTAGACGACCGGCTCGGTCTGGACGGATCCCTTGTCGGGCAGCGCCTGGCCGCGCGCGTTCGCGGGTTTCTGGCCGTAGGGGAAGCTGGTGCCGTCGTGGATGGTGCTGACGGCTTCGGGGTCGTCGCGGCCGCGGAAGGACTCCCAGACCTCGGTGCCCTTCTGGACGCCGTACTTCTCCTGCGCCTGCATCAGCGAGAGGGCCTGGCCGACCTCTCCCCCGCCGCCGTTGCCGAACAGACCGCCGACCACCGAGGCGAGCGCGATCATGTCGGTCACCTTGAACGGCTGGATCTCGCCGATGTTCGTGATCGCGTCGACCTTGCCGGTGAGCACGTACTCACCGGGGAAGTGGCGGCCGTTCTTCGACTTGACCCGGTAGGCGTTGAGGCCGTCGATGTAGGCCTGCGCGTCGTCCATGGCCTGCTGTCCGCGGGCGCCGCCCTGGCTCTTGATGAAGTCGACCTGCTTCTGCAGATCGTCCTCGGTGTAGGGGGCCTGCGGCCAGAACTCCTGTTCCAGTCCTTGGTTGGCCAGCGCGCCGCCCGCGAAGGACGTCAGCTCGCCGCGGCCGATGTGCCGGAACAGGTCGATGAGCCACATGCGGTCCTGACCTGCGGCGAAGCCGGCGCCGAACTCGGTTCCGTAGCGCGTGGAACCTTTGATGTGGGGTACGCCGTTCTTCTTGTCACGGGTGATGGTCACGTCGTCGCGCGGGCGCGTGACGGAGGCGACCTGATCGTCCCGTACACCGAAGGAGGAGTCGTTGAAGAAGTTCGAGAGTGTGTCGTCCGTGAGCGACGGGTAGCCGGACGACAGCGCGTCATAGGGACCGAGCTGATCGTCAGCGTGCTGCGGCTGCGTGCCGAACAGCTTGTTCCCGAGGATCTCGGCGAGCGTCGCGCTGCCGTTCGCCCCGGGCGGCAGTATGTCCGAGCACTGCCCCTTGCAGTAGTCGGTGACCGGGACGGGCTCATCGGCGGCGCTGGCCGCCGAGGTCGTCAGTGGGGAAAGCAGTCCCGCGGTGAGCAGGAGAGCCGCGGCGGCCGTAACTCTCCGCAGAGGACCGCGAGTCCTGCTGGGCACTCTGTTCAGGGTGGTGCGTGGAATGCGTCGTCGCATGCCTGGTCCTCCCGACGATGGGTGTGCCGGAGGTTACCGGCGGTTAGCCAACGACAGAAGATGAACATGCGTCACGTTTTCGGAATCATCACAGGGATCACAAAGCAAGTCCCCGGCCTCACAAGGTGCCGGTGATGGACCCCATCGGAAATCGAATGGGAATCGGCGGCCCTTGAAGGGATCCGAATCGTGTGTCGGTACGTCTACTCGGCGACGTCGCTCCATAGCTGCGGCGACGCCGACGTACGTGTGACGGAGGTGCAGGGCGATGGCTGGATTCCGGAGTCTGGCAAGACAGGTGCGCGATCCGCGCAACGATCTGGCACTGCGGCGTTACTCACTGCGCAAGTGCCTTGAGAGATTCGCCCCCTACGGGCACCGGGCGACCTGGGACCACCTGTGTTCACGGGCCGGTTTCGGGCCCGAGGACCGCTCCCCGGAGCCGGCCAGGCTGGTCGCGGCGCTGGAGGAGCTGGAGGAGGCGCGGGCCGTGTGGCTCGCGTACGAAGTCGCCTTCGCGGAGCGCAGGCGCAAGGAGAAGCACGACGGGCTGCGCCGCCCGGGCACGGTGGACGACTGGCACCGGCTGACCTGGGGCGGCTTCGGAGTCGCCTGGTGCGACGACCCGTCGGTGCACCCCACCGGAGCGCTGGCCGAGGTTCTCCGCCGGCTGATCGCCGCTCTGGAGCGCGACCCGGGCGCGTGCTGCCCGGTCTGCGCGGACAGCGGACTGGTCTGGATGCACGACCTGGCGCACGAGCCGTCGTCGGGCCCCGTCTGCACCCACTGCGGCATCGTGGTGCCGCGCCCCGTTCTCACTGCCGAGGCCCTTACCGAGGCCCGCCGGGCACGGCTGCTGGTCTCGGCCTAGCGCTCCCCGCGGGGAGCGACGTACAGCGCGACGGGGGTGCGGGCCGGCGCATCGGCCACCATCGCACCCCCGGTTCACACCGCTGCCCTCAGCCCCGGGCGAGCGAGTCGGGGATCGCTTCGAGACGTCCCCGGTCGAGCAGATGCCGGGGCAGGAACGGCTGGTCCGTGCCGACCGGAAGCTCCCCGTCGTACGCGAGGCAGGCCAGCGCCAGCGGGCCGAGCGCGACCCGGGAGCGCGGCGCCGTGGACCCGGCCCAGTAGCCGCGGTGCTCCTCCAGCGCCTGCGCGAGCAGCGCCGTGAACCGGTCGTCCTCCTGGGTGAGCAGCCGGTGGAAGAGGCCGATGGGCTGGTAGTCGACGGCGTTGACGAAGTCCTTCGGCGCGAGCGTGGCGGTCTTGGGGTGCGAGGCGTCCATCGCGGCGGCCAGCTTCTCGACGACCTCGTCGACGGGGCGGCGCAGCCAGTACGCGCGCAGGGTGTCGGCGAAGTGCCGGACGTGGTCGTCGGCCGGCGTCCGCTCGTCGCGCGGGGTGCCGGGCTCGACCTGGCACAGCCGCTCCGTGCGCTCGCGCTCCCGGGTCACCAGGGTCAGCCAGAACACGTCGAGCCAGGCGCGGGCGTCCCCGCGCACCTCGGGTCCGGTGGCGGGGACGGTCAGTTCCCGCTCGCCGAGCCGGGTCGTGACCTCCTGGGTCGCGGTGAACAGGGCGGTGCCCAGTTGCAGCGCGGTGACCCAGGCGTCCCAGGTCTCCACCCGGTCCGCGTCGGGGTCGTCGGCCGCGTGCGCGTGGGCGAGGGTGAGCGCGGCGTCGAACGCCTCGGGCAGCCGGTCCGCGTCCGCGGCGGCCTCGATGATCGATTCGGCGACGGTCCCGGTGAGTTCGGGCACCCCGACGGCCGGCGCCGAGGTCACGAGCCGTCCGGCCCGGTCGAGTCCGCGCAGGTCGCGCAGGATGTCGAGGAGTTCCCGCGGCGGCCGCTGGGCGACGGTGCGGGTCTCGTCGTCGATGACGGTGAGCGAGGTGAGGCGCCCGTCGTGCCACCAGTAGACGCGCGGCGAGAGCGATCCCGGGCCGTCCGCGTGGGCCTTGACGGCGTACGTGGCCAGGTCGTCGACGGCGTCGGCCGCGGTGCCGTCGACGATGGGGTGGAACGCGAGCAGGTGCCGGGTCGGGACGACGACGAGCGCGCCCGCGTCCGGCATCCGCTTCCCGGTGGCCTCGGCGACGAGGTCGGGCAGGATCAGCGCCTTGGTGGAGACGAACGGCGAGTCGCCGTACACGGAGTACAGGACGGGGTGCCCGTCGAGCCGCACCTCCTCGTGCCGCATCTGCGCGCGGACGAGGTTGCGCTCGGCGGCGGCCCAGAGCGCGTCGGCGCCGGCCCGCTCGACGTCGGCGTCGGTGAGCAGCCGCACGGAGGTGGGCGCGTCGAGGGCGAGGGTGAGGTTCAGCCCCTCGGCGACGCCCCTCATGTACCCGTATTCGTCGGCCGCTTCGGCGGGGACCGCGCCCGGCGGCACGAGTCGCAGACAGGTCCGCTCCAGCAGCTCCTCGGCGCTCTCGCCGCCCCGGGACGCCTCCGCCAGGTGCGCGAAGAACGCCTCGACCGTCGCGGGCCACTCCGCCTCGGGTGCGACACGGCAGCGCTGCGCCAGATTCGTCAGCGGGTGGCGGTGTCCCTCGGACTCGGCCGCGTCGCCGGTCATCGTGGGGTGCGCGCCGGTACGGGCGTGCAGGTGGCCGGCGACGAGGGCGCGCAGGTGGTCGGCCTGGGCGCCGGTGAGCATGGACAGGTGCGGGTCGGACGTGTCGTGTGAGGTCACGGCCCCGACTCTACGAGGCGCGCCGCCAGCGCGTCCTCGTCGGGCAGGAACCAGAGCTGGCCGCCGCGGTTGCTCTCCCGGACGAAGTCGCGAAGTGCCGTACTGGTGGCTGTTCTTGACCGGATGTCGCCGAGAATCGCCAGTCCCATGCGGTAGTTGGCGAACTTCTGGACGATGTCGCCCGCGATCCGGGTGCGCAGCCGGAAGAAGTCGTCGCCGCAGCGCGCGGCGGGGACCGCGACCCAGCGCGCGCCCCGGTACCCGGCGTCGCCGATCAGGTCGAGCGCGGCCCGCTCGTCGGCGAGCGGCGGCCCGTCGGCGCAGACGAGGACGGTCACGCCCGCCATGTCCCGCATCGTGAACGGCTGTTCCGTCATCGGGGGTCCTCCACCAGGGTGTCGACGATCCTGAGCACTTCGGCCGTGTCGGCGAGACCGCCGAGGACGATGATCTTCAGCGTGGCGCGCTCCTCGTCGTACACGCTCTCCACGCGCAGCCGTCCGCCGCCGTCCCCGCGGCTTCCCGCGCTCGCGACGACGGTGTTGGACAGCCGCATCGCCGCCTGCGGGCCGACCCCGTCGACCTGGACGACGACCGAGGCCTCGGCGTGCGGGGTCCCGGCGGACGGGAGGCCGGCCGGCGGGGTGCCGGTGAACTCCTCCAGGTCGGCGCGGGTGACGCGGTACCGGCGGCCGACCTGGGCGGCCTTCAGCCGCCCGTCGCGGACGTAGCCGCGCACCGTCCGGACATGAAGTCCGAGCAGCTCGGCCACCTGGTCGAGGGAGTAGTACTGTTGCTGCACTCCCTCAAAGTACCTCAAACGAAGAATTCGAGGGAAGGTGAAGGTATGAAAGGGACTCTTAGGGGCGGATCACCTCGGTCTCGATCGCCAGCTTGAACTCGGCCAGCGCGAGCGGCACCGCGAGGTGCGTGTCGCCGCGGCGGGCCGCGACCTTCAGCCCGACCGGGGTGCCCGGGTGCACGAACATCTGCCAGGTGTAGGAGCGGTACTGGCCGCCGCCGGTGGCCGCGATGTCGGTGGTGGCGGTCGAGTCGTAGCCGGTGGACAGGTTCAGCGGGTCGCGCACGAAGCGGGCGCGGTACTCGGTGGCCCGGTCGTTCGCCGCCCAGAAGACGAGCGCGGACAAGGTTCCCCAGCCGTCGTGGCTCGGCCAGATCAGGCCGGAGCGGGCGTCCGGGTACTTCGAGGAGCCGCCGCCGGCGGTCGGGGCGTGCATGTTCCAGGGGTCGTACGACTCCTCGGCCTTGGCGTACGGGAACCGCACCAGGTGATAGCCGTCGCTGTCGTACGTGATCTTCTGGGCGCCCGAGTGGGCGGCCTCGAACTTCAGTGAACTGATCGCTACTGCCATGTGCTGCGCACTCCTCCGTCGTCGTGGTTCGGCTGCTGTCGTCGGTGGCCGGTGGCACCATCACAGGGATGGAGTTCGTACAGGTGTGTCTCAACGGCGCTCGCGGCGCGGGCGACGGAGCGGTGGTCCCGCTGTCTCCCGGCGCGCTGGGCGACGCCGCGGCGGCGGCCGTCGCCGCCGGTGCGTCGGATGTGCATGTTCACCCCAAGTCCCCTTGCGGACAAGACTCGTTGTCCCCGCGGGCGGTCGCGGCCACACTCGACGCGATCCGGTCGCGGGTGGCGGTGCCGGTCGGGGTGACGACGGGCGCGTGGGCGGAGCCGGACCCGGCGGCCCGGGTGGCGCGGATCCGTTCCTGGACGACGCTGCCGGACCACGCGTCCGTGAACTGGCACGAGGAGGGCGCGGAGGCGGTCGCCGCGGCGCTGCTGGAGCGGGGCGTGGGCGTGGAGGCGGGGCTGTGGTCGGGCACCGACGGCGCCGCGCGGTTCGCGGCGTCGCCGCTGGCGGGGCGGGTGCTGCGGGTGCTCGCCGAGGTCACGGACGCCGATCCGGGCTCCGCGCGGGGCTCGGCGTCGGCGCTGCTGGCGGAGATCGGCACCGGGTGCGGCAGGCCCGTGCTGCTGCACGGCGAGGACGGCGGGGCTTGGCCGGTGCTTCGGCTCGCGCAGGAGTTGGGGCTTGCGATCCGGGTCGGCCTTGAGGACATGCTGGTTCTGCCGGACGGGCGGCGGGCCGTGAGCAACGCGGAGTTGGTGGAGAGCGCCGTTCGAGGGGGCGCTCAGTCGTAGAGGAGCCGCGGGCGCGTCTGCTCGGCTGATGAGCGGTCGCGTCTGCGGCCTTCGCCGTGGCTGAGCGCGCAGTTCCCCGCGCCCCTCACGGGGCCGCGACTCCCACCACCAGGACCCTCGTTCCCGGTTCCAACGGGCGCCAGCGGTGCGGTAGTTCGGCCGCGCAGTACAGGGTGTCGCCGCGCTCCAGGCGGTAGCGGACGCCGTCCGCCTCCACCTCGGCCGCGCCGTCGGCGACGTAGAGGAGTTCGTCGCCGCGGTGCCGGTACTCGCGGTCCCAGTCGTGGTCGCCGGTGAACTCCAGGGCGTGCAGCCGCTGCGCGCCGCGGACCAGGGGCCGGGTGCCGTCGGCGGTGGCGGCGCCGTCGGCGGCCCGGACGACGTCGACCGGGCGGGGCTCCTGCGCCGCCGCGAGGATCTCGACGGCCGTGGTGTCGAGCGCGTCGGCGATCCGCTGCAGTGAACCCATGCTGGGCCGCGACCGGCCGTTCTCCACCTGGCTGAGGAACGGGACGGAGACCCCGGCCCGCCGGGCCACCTCGGCCAGGGTCAGTTCCAGGGCGCGGCGCCTGCGCCGGATGCCGGGTCCCACGTTCATGAACCTGTAACGCCTTTCCGCCGCTCTCCCTGTTCCTGGCACCTTACCGTCGTGGTTAACTCCTTCACCGTCACTTAAAAAAGTTAACCACTGGAGGGAGAGCCCCCATGGCTCGCGTGGACCAGAACCAGCGGCGCCGCCGCGGCACCGGCCTGATCGCCCTGGACGAGGACGCCTCGTACGGCGGGTACACGCTGTTCGCGCCGCTGACCGGAACGGGCGAGGTGTACCTGATCGACCTGCGCGGCGAGACGGTCCACCGGTGGAACCTGCCGCACCGCCCCGGGCGCCACGCCCGCATCCTGGGCAACGGCAACCTCGCCTACAACGGCGTGCTCCCCGACGAGCCCGCGCTCTTCCCCATGTGGCACAAGTACCGCGGCGGCCTGATGCAGGAGATCACCCCGGACGGCACGGTGGTCCGCGAGCACCGCGACCCGCTCCAGCACCACGACGCCCACCACTACGGCGACGGCCGGATCCTCTACACCGCCCTGGAGCCGCTGACCGAGGACGCCGCGGCGGCCGTGCGCGGCGGGGTGCCGGGGTCGGAGGCGGCCGGCGGGACCGTCTGGGCCGACACGATCGTCGAGGTCGACGCCGAGGGAAACCGCACCTGGGAGTGGAAGGTCTCCGAGCGGCTCGGCCGGGACGGGTTCCCGCTCCACCCCGACTACGCCCGCGAGCACTACCCGCTGATCAACAGCGTGCTGCCGCTCGCCGACGGGAACGTCCTCGCCAGCTTCCGCTCGGTGTCGGCGGTCGTCGTCATCGAGCGCGCCACCGGCGACATCGTCTGGCGCTCCGAGCCGGGCACGGTCTCGCAGCAGCACTGCCCGACGGAGCTGGAGAACGGCAACTTCCTGGTCTTCGACAACGGCGTGTTCCGGCCGCGCTGGGACGTGCCGTTCAGCCGGGTCATCGAGATCGACCGCGGCAGCGGGAAGATCGCGTGGGAGTACCACGACCCGGCGCGCGAGTCGTTCTTCGCGCCGTTCATGGGCAGTGCGCAGCGCCTGCCGAACGGCAACACGCTCATCACCGACTCCCCCGCGGGCCGTCTCTTCGAGGTGACCGCCGACGGCTATCTGTGCTGGGAGTACATCGTCCCGTTCTTCGGCGGCTACGCCGAGGAGGAGGTCCGCAGGCTCTTCCCGTCCGAGCCGAACGCCGTCTTCCGCTCCTACCGTTACTCCGCGGCCGAGCTTCCCTGGCTCGGCAAGTGAGTGCCGCGGTCGACGAGTTGCCGCCGGCGCGCCGCCTCGTCCCCCTCGCCTGCCAGCACGTGCTGGCGGGCGTGGCCGCGCCCGTCTCCTCCGTCATCCTCATCGCGACGACGCTGCGGCTGTCGGCCGACCGGACGGCGTCCCTGCTCAGCGCGACGCTCGTGCTGTGCGGGGTGGGCGCGCTGCTGCAGTCCCTCGGGGTACGGGTGCTGCGGGTCGGGGCCCGGCTGCCGTTCCTGATGCTGCCGGGCGGCGCCGCCGTCGCGATCTTCCTGCAGATCGCGCAGGAGTACGGCCCGGCGACCGCGTCCGGCTCGGTGCTGGTGGCCGCCGCCTTCCTGCTGTGCGTCCTGCCGTTCTACGGGCGTCTGGTCCGGCTCTTCCCGCCGCTGGTGATGGGGACGACGGTCGTCCTCATCGGCATCAACATGATCAAGGTGACCGCCCCGATGGTCGCCGCGGGCCCGGGCCTCGGCTTCGCCACCCTCGGCGTGATCGGCCTCTTCTTCCTGGTCCTGCGGGGCGTGTGGCGGCAGATGGCGGTGCTGCTGGGCCTGGTCGGCGGCACCCTCGTGGCGGTGCTGACCGGCACCGAGCTGCACGTCGCGCACGGCGGCACGTTCGCGCTGCCCGAGCCGTTCCCGTACGGCACCCCGCACATCGACCTGCTCGCCGCCGTACCGCTGCTGGTCTTCGCCCTCGCCTCGCTCGCCGAGGCCACCGGGCAGACCGTGCTCAACAGCGAGGCCGTCGGCCGCACCCCCGACCCGGGCCGCGACGTGCCGCGCATCGCCCGCGCCGACGCGCTGGTCTCGCTCGGCTCCGGCGTCTTCGGTACGTCGCTGATGGTGACCAGCGCCGAGAACATCGGCATCGTCCAGCTCACGCGCGTCCGCAGCCGGTTCGTGACGGCGGCGGCCGGTGTGCTGCTCGTCGTGTGCGGGCTGCTCACGCCGCTCACCCGGGTACTGGCCGCCGTACCCGGGCCGGTCGTCGGCGCGGCGGGCCTCGTCATCTACGCCGTCATCGCCGTCATGGGGTTCGGGATGCTCTCCCGCACCGATCTCGCGCACGGCACCGACAGCGTCGTCATCGCGCTCGCGCTGGTCGTCGGCATGCTGCCCATCGTGGAGCCCGGGATGTACGCGGGCCTGCCCTCCTGGGCCCGCACCCTGTTCGGCAGCGGGGTGGCGGCCGGGGCGATCGCCGCGGTCGTGCTCTGCGCCGTGTTCCGGGCGCTCGGGCCCCGGGTCACGGGCGGGAGCGGCGCTCCCCCATCAGACGCGACCCCGTGAGCCGCTCGCCGAAGACGTCGTCCGGGTTGGACAGCACACAGGTGTCCAGGGAGAGGCAGCCACAGCCGATGCAGTCGGTGAGGTGATCGCGGAGCCTGCTCAACTGCGTGATCCGCTCGTCCAGTTCGGATCGCCAGGTCTCCGACAGGCGTGCCCAGTCCTCCTGGGTCGGGGTGCGTTCCTCGGGGAGTTCGGCCAGCGCCTCGCGGATCGTGGCGAGGGGGATGCCGACGCGCTGCGCGGCCCGGATGAAGGCGACGCGGCGCAGGGTGTCGCGACCGTAGCGGCGCTGGTTGCCGGAGGTGCGGCGGCTGGCGATCAGGCCCTTGGACTCGTAGAAGTGCAGCGCGGAGACGGCGGCGCCGCTGCGCGCGGCGACCTGCCCGACGGTGAGCTCGTGGATCTTCTCCGGGATCTGTGGCACCCGGTCGAGCCTAGTCGCAGCGCGACCTCGTTGTTAGCATGCTGAGCAAGCGCTTAGACATTGCGATGGAGGATGGACAGCATGGCGGAGCCGCGGGTTTTCAAGGACGTCGACGAGCTGAAGGGCGCCGTCGGCGAGCAGCTCGGACACAGCGACTGGGTCGAGATCGAGCAGAGCCGCATCGACCGGTTCGCCGAGGCCACGGGTGACCACCAGTGGATCCACGTGGACCCGGAGCGGGCGAAGGCCGGGCCGTTCGGCACGACGATCGCGCACGGCTATCTGACGCTGTCGCTGCTGCCGCTGTTCGGTCCGCAGCTGATCGCCGTCGAGGGCGTGAAGATGGGCGTGAACTACGGGACGAACAAGGTGCGTTTCCCCGCGCCCGTCCCGGTCGGCTCGCGGCTGCGCGCCACCGGGAAGATCACGTCCGTGGAGGACGTGGCGGGCGGTGTGCAGGTGTCGGTGGCGTTCACGGTGGAGCGGGACGGCGGCGACAAGCCGGTCTGCGTCGCCGAGTCGGTGTCCCGCTACTACCTCTGAGCACCGGGGGCTCACGCGCGGGGCGCGGCTCCCACCATCCTGAGCACGAGGTCGGCGTAGAACACGCCGACCTCGTCGGGCGTCCGGCGGCCCTGTGTGTTGAACCAGCGCGCCACGTCGATGCAGAGGGAGAGGATCGCGACCGTCGTGCCGGGCACGTCGGGCACCTGGAACTCGCCCTTCGCGACCCCGTCGTCGATGATCTCCCGCACGGCGGCGTCGCTCTCGCGGCGCAGCGCAACGATCTCCGGCCGGTGCTCGTCGCCGAGGGAGTCCAGCTCGTACTGGACGACGCGCGCCGTGGTGTGGTGTCCGGCGTGCCAGCGGACGAAGGAGCGCACCGCCTCGGTGAGCCGCTCGGTGGCCGTGCCCTCGCCGTCGGCCGCCCGGCGCAGGATGCGCAGCGCCTTCTCGTGGCCGATGCGGCTGATGCGGAGGAGCAGCTCCTCCTTGGTCTTGTAGTGGATGTAGAGCGCGGCCGGGCTCATGCCGGCGCGGCTCGCGATGTCCCGGGTCGTCGTGGCGTGATAGCCGCGCGCGGCGAAGGCCTCGACCGCGGCGACGAGCAGGCGCCGGGCGGCGTCGGGGGTGACCTCGGCCCAGGGCATCTCTTCGGCGTCTTCGGGGTGCAGGCCCTCGACCCGCTCGTCCTGCGTCATCGCTGTCGCTCACATCCTGTCGGTGGGGCTGGTGCTCACCCTACCTCCCGAGGTGAGCGGGCGCTTAGGGCTGCTTCGGCCCCCGCCCCGACCTCGGGTGTGCCCCTCAGGCGACCGGCTTGAACGGATCGTGCTCGGCGAGGATCTTGTCGATGCGGGCCTTGTCGACCCGGCTGACGATCTGGTCGGCCTCCTGGCGGTCTCTGATCACCTTGGCGAGGGTGAACGCGGACGTCGTCAGGTAGAGCACGGCGATGGCCAGGAAGGCTCTGATCCAGCCGCTCGCGTCGAGGCGGTAGATGCCGATGGTGACGGCCGCGAGCGCGATGGCGAAGGACGCGATGGCCTGTCCGTAGTAGGCCGTGGTGTTCTGCTGCTTGACCGGTGTCTCACTCATGCCGCACAGCATGGAGCGGACGGGGCCGGTGCCCCATCCGCTCCCGTACTCATCTACGTACTCAGGCCGTTGGCCGTCAGAACGCCGATACGCCCGTCAGCGCGCGGCCGATGATGAGCTTCTGGATCTGGCTGGTGCCCTCGTAGAGGGTCATGACGCGGGCGTCGCGCAGCAGCTTGCCGACCGGGTACTCGTCGATGTAGCCGTAACCACCGAAGACCTGGAGGGCGTTGTTGGCGCAGCGCACGGCCGCCTCGGAGGCGAAGAGCTTGGCCTTGGACGCGGCGACCTGGAAGTCCTCGCCGCGGTCGATCAGGTCGGCGACGCGCCAGGTCAGCAGGCGGGCGGCGTCCACGTCGAGGGAGATGTCGGAGATCATCTCCTGCACCAGCTGGTACGAGGCGATGGGCTTGCCGAACTGCTCGCGCTCCTTGGCGTAGCCGACGGCGGCGTCCAGCGCGGCCTGGGCGATGCCGACGCAGCCGGCCGCGACGGACATCCGGCCCTTGGCGAGGGCGGACATGGCGACGGAGAAGCCCTTGCCCTCCGGGCCCATCATCGCGGAGGCGGGCACCCGTACGTCCTCGAGGACCAGCTCGGCGGTGGCCTGGCCGCGCAGGCCGAGCTTGCCGTGGATGGTGTTGCGGGTCAGGCCGGGGGTGTCGGTGGGGACCAGGAAGGCGGAGATGCCCTTGTGGCCCGGGGTGTCGTTGGTGCGGGCGAAGAGCAGGACGACATCGGCCCAGGTGCCGTTGGTGATGAAGATCTTGGTGCCGTTGACGACGTAGTCGCCGGTGGCGTCGTCGCGGACGGCCTTCGTCCGCAGCTCCGCCGGGTTCGAGCCGTGGCCGGGCTCGGTCAGGCCGAAGCAGCCGAGCGCGTCTCCGGCCGTGAGCCGGGGCAGCCAGTACCGCTTCTGCTCCTCGTTCGCCCACTGCTGGATCGGCTTGGTGACCAGACCGAGCGAGACCGAGACGATGCCGCGCACCGACGAGTCGCCGCGCCCCAGCTCCTCCGTGACCAGGCAGTACGAGAGGTGGTCGCCGCCGGAGCCGCCGTACTCCTCGTCGATCGTCAGGCCCAGGAAGCCGACCTCGCCGAGCTTCTTGACGATCGAGCGGTCGACCTCCTCCGCGCGGTCCCACGTCACGACGTTCGGCGCGATCTCGCGGTCCACGAAGTCCTTGGCGAGCCGGCGGACGGCCGTCTGCTCCTCGTTCAGCTCCAGATTCATGGACGACACTCCCAGGACGGACCGCAGGCTTCTTCTTTAAATTAGCACTGCTAGTTTAAAGCGGACAGCCCTACTATGTGCGCCATGGCCCGACCGCGCAAGCCCCTCCTCAGCCGAGACCGCATCGTCGACGCGGCTCGCGCCCTCGTCGACGCCGAGGGGCTCGCCGCCGTCTCCACGCGGCGGCTCGCGGCCGAACTCGGGGTGAGCGGGCCGTCCCTCTACAACCACTTCCGGACCAAGGACCAGATCCTCGAGGCGGTCGCCGACTCGGTGAGCGCGCAGGTCGATCTGTCGATGTTCGGGCCGGACGACGCGCGCGACTGGCGGACCGCCCTGCACGACTGGGCCGTCTCGTACCGGGCGGCGCTGCGCGAGCACCCGAACATCGTGCCCGTGCTCGCGCAGGGGCCCGGGCGGCGGCCCGCCGGTCTGCGGCTCGCGGACGCCGTGTTCGGGGCGATGGTGGACGCCGGGTGGCCGCCCGCGCAGGCGACGTCCATCGGCGCGCTCATGCGGTACTTCGTGATGGGGTCCGCGCTCGGGTCGTTCGCCGGTGGCTTCGTGGACGACGAGACCGCCTACGATCCCGCCGACTATCCGCACCTCGGGCAGGCGCACCTCCTCGCCGACAAGCAGGAGCTGATCGACGACCGGGCCTTCGAGACCGGGCTCACGGCGCTGCTCGACGGGCTGTCCGTGCAGTACGCGCAGGTGGCGACGGCCGCGCACTGACGGTTCGGCGCCGGGCGAAACGTGCCGGGCGCATCCTGGGGTCATGGCCGCTTCCAGAGATCCCCGCGCCCGGCGACTGGCCGGGCTCGCCGCGCTGGTGTCCGACGAGACCCGTGCCGCGTTCCTGCTCGCGCTGCTCGACGGGCGGGCCTGGACGGCGGGCGAGCTGGCCCGGCACGCCGGGGTCGCGCCGTCCACCGCCAGTGAGCATCTCGGGAAGCTGACCGCGGGCGGGCTGCTCGCCGAGGAACGGCAGGGGCGGCACCGGTACGTGCGGCTCGCGGACGCGCGGGTGGCGCAGTTGGTGGAGGGCCTCGCCGGGTATGCCGCCCCGGACGGCGCGGACCCGCCCCGGACGCTGCGGGACGCGTCCGCGCGGGATGCGATGGCGCGGGGGCGTACGTGTTACGACCATCTCGCGGGGCGGCTCGGGATCGCGGTGACCGACGGGATGGTGGCGCGGGGGCTGTTGCGGGTCGACACCGGGTTCGCGTTGACCGAGGCCGGGGTGGGGTGGTTCCGGGGTCTCGGGGTGGAGCTGGGCCCGGGTGGGCGGCGGCCGTTGGTACGCGGGTGTCTGGACTGGACGGAGCGGCGGCAGCATCTGGCCGGGGTGGCCGGGGCTGCGCTGTGCCGCCACGCGCTGGCCTCCGGCTGGGTCGAGCGGATCGGGTCGGAGCGGGCGGTTCGGGTGACCGGGGGTGGGGCGCGGGTGTTGTGGGACGAGCTCGGGGTGCGGGGTGATGTCTGAAGGCGCGCCCTCCCGTCTGCCGGGTCCCGTTGTCCGGCGGCCGCGGACCCGTCGTGGCCGGCCGCGCAGTTCCCCGCGCCCCTGAGGCATGCGCTGCGCGCAGCCTCCCCTTGAGGCTGCGCTCCGCGCGCCTTCCCCCCTGAGGCTTCGCCGCGCCTCCCCTGGGCGAGCGGAGCTCGCTTCCAGGGGCGCGGGGAACTGCGTGGCCGGCCACAGGGCACCCGCGCCCCTAGAACACCACCAGCGCCCGACCCCCCTTGCCCGCGACCATGTTGTCGAACGCGGCCGGGATGCCGTCCAGGGCGATGTGCTCCGTGACCAGCGCGCTGAGATCGAGGCGCCCGGCACGGATGTGCTCGGCGAGGACCGGCAGGTCACGGGCCGGGTCGGAGTTGCCGTAGACGCAGCCGGACAGCGTGCGGCCCCAGTGGAAGAGCTCCAGGGCGTTGAAGGTGACCTGCTGGTCCTTGCCGCCGATGCCGACGACGGTGGTGCGCCCACCGCGCCGGGTGGACTCCCAGGCCGTCCGGATGGTCACGGCACGCCCGACGCACTCGACGGCCACGTCGACGCCCTGCTTGCCGGTGAGCCCACGGATCTCCCGGGCCGTGTTCTCGGAGGCCACGACATAGTCCGTGGCACCGGCGGCGAGCGCCAACTCCTCCTTCTCCGGGGAGACATCGACCGCGATGATCTTCGAGGCGCCCGCGATGCGCGCCGCCTGGATCGTGGCGAGGCCGACGCCGCCGACGCCGTACACGGCGACGGTCTCACCCTCGCGCACGCGCGCCGAGTGATGGACGGCGCCGTAGCCGGTGAGGACGGCGCAGCCCAGCAGGGCGGCGTCCGTGAGCGGGACGCCGTCGGGGACCGGCAGCACCGTGTTCCCGGCGACGACCGTCTCCTCGGCGAACGCGGCGACGTTCAGCCCGGGGTGCAGATCGGAGCCGTCCGAGGCCCGACGCGCGTACACGTTGCCCGCGCCGGCCAGCGCGTTGGCGCACAGCCAGACCTCGCCCAGCGAGCAGGCGTGGCAACAGCCGCACGAGGGGGCCCAGTTGAGGACGACGGAGTCGCCGGGCGCGACATGGGTGACGCTCTCGCCGACGGAGACGACCGTGCCCGCGCCCTCGTGGCCGAGGACGGCCGGGAGCGGCACGCGCATGGTGCCGTTGGTGAGGGACAGGTCGGAGTGGCAGACCCCGGCGGCGGCGAGCTTGATGCGGACCTGCCCGGGGCCGGGCTCGGGCAGGTCGATGTCGGTGATCTCCAGCGGGGAACCGACGGCGGTGCAGACAGCGGCGCGGACCATGGTGATCGGTGACTCCCTTAGAACTGGAGGGACTTGGTCTGGAGGTACTCGGACAGGCCGTGCGAGCCGAGCTCCCGGCCGACGCCCGACTGCTTGTAACCGCCGAACGGGGCCTGCGGGTTGAACCGTCCGCCGTTGATGTCGACCTGGCCGGTGTCCATGCGGCGCGCGAACGCCACGGCCTCCGCCTCGTCGCCCGCCCAGACCGCGCCCGCGAGCCCGTACACGGTGCCGTTGGCGATCCGCAGGGCGTCGTCCTCGTCCTCGTAGCGGATGAGGGAGACGACCGGGCCGAAGATCTCCTCCTGCGCGATCGTCATCTCGGGGGTGACGTCGGCGAAGACGGTCGGGGCGACGAAGTAGCCCTTCTCGTGCGGGGCCTCGGTGCCGCCGACGACGAGCCGCGCGCCCTCCGCGACGCCCTTCTCGATGTAGCCGCGCACCCGCGCCTGCTGCTTGGCGTTGACGAGCGGGCCGATGCGGTCGCCGTACTTGGCGGCGGCGGCCCCGGCGAGTTCGACCGCCTCGTCGTACTGGTCCGTGTGGACCAGCATGCGGGTCCAGGCGCTGCACGTCTGGCCGGAGTTGCCCATGACGTTGGCGATGCCGACGTTGACGGCCTTCGCGAGGTCGGCGCTGGGCAGGATGACGTTGGCCGACTTGCCGCCCAGTTCCAGTGCCACCCGCTTGATCGCGGCGCCGGCCGTGGCGCCGATCTGCCGGCCGACCGCCGTCGACCCGGTGAAGGAGACCAGGTCCACGTCCGGGTGCTCGGCGAGGGCCTGGCCCGCGACCGCGCCGATACCGGTGACGAGGTTGAAGACACCGGCCGGGATGCCCGCCTCGGCGACCGCCTCCGCGAACAGCTGGGCCGTCAGCGGGGTGTCCTCGGCGGGCTTGAGGACGACGGTGCAGCCCGCGGCGAGCGCCGGGGCGACCTTCGCGACGATCTGGTGCAGCGGGTAGTTCCAGGGCGTGATCGCGCCGACGACGCCGACCGGCTCGGCGTAGACGGTGGAGTTGCCGACCTTCTCCTCGAAGGGGTGGGAGGCGGCCAGCTCCGCGTACGAGCCGGAGACCAGGATCGGTACGCCCGCGTGCACCATCTGCGAGAACGGCAGGGGCGCGCCCAGCTCGGCCGTGACGGTCTCGGCGACCTCGTCCTTGCGCGCGACGAGCACGTCCCGCAGCGCGGCGATCCTCGCGGCGCGCTCGGCGGGGGCCGTGGCGGCCCAGGCCGGGAAGGCGGCGCGGGCGGCGCGCACGGCGGCGTCGATGTCCTCGGCGGTGCCCGCGGGGACCTGGCCGATCACCGACTCGTCGACCGGATTGACGACGGCGATGGTGTCGCCGCCCGCGGCGGCGCGCCACTCTCCGCCGATGTACATCCCCTCATGGGCCTTCATGGCACTCCTCCCGGTACTTGCTGCTCGTCCGACGACCAAACTAGCGGTGATAGTTTTCTGGCGCCAGAGACCCACCGGAGACCCCGGTCACGCTGCCGGTAATTCCTCAGTAACGCCGCCTTTCTAGCGTGCGCACTCCCCCGTACCGTTCCCGGAGGAGTGCCCCCGATGCACCTGCCCCGACCGCCACGGCGCAGTACAGCCGTTTGGGCGGCGGCCGCGTTCACCGCGACCGCTCTGGCCGCCGGCGCCCTGCCCGCCGCCGCCGCAGCAGCCGACACCTCGTCCGCCGCCGCCACCGCGAAGATCGACTCGTCACTGAGCAAGGCCGTCGCCAAGGGCGGTGACGCGACGTTCTTCGTCACGCTCAAGGACAAGGCGGATCTGAAGACCGCCAAGAAGCAGTCCTCGCACGCGAAGGCCGCCAAGGCCGCGTACAAGGCGCTGAAGACGAACGCCGAGGACAGCCAGAAGTCCCTCGCCTCCTTCCTCGACAAGAAGAAGGTCGGCCACAAGGACTACTGGATCGCCAACACCGTCAAGGTGACCGGCGACCAGGCCCTGGTCGACGAGCTCGCCAAGCGCTCGGACGTCAAGTCGATCGTCAAGGAGCAGACGTTCAAGCTCGACGCGGGCGAGACGTCGAACACCAAGGTCACCAAGACGCCCACCAAGGCGGGCACCGACTCGTCGGCCAGCGGTGACGACACCCCCGAGTGGGGCGTCTCGGACATCAAGGCCGACCAGGTCTGGAACCAGTACGACGACCGCGGCGAGGGCATCGTCATCGCCAGCGTCGACTCCGGTGTGCAGTACGACCACCCGGACCTCGTGGACAACTACCGCGGCAACAACGGTGACGGCACGTTCACCAACGACTACAACTTCTACGACGCGACCGGCGCCTGCGCCACCACCAGCACGCCGTGCGACGACAACGGTCACGGCACCCACACCATGGGCACGATGGTCGGCAAGAACGGCATCGGTGTCGCGCCGAACGCGAAGTGGATGGCGGCCAAGGCCTGCGCGACCTCGCAGGGCAGCTGCCAGGACGACGACCTGCTCGCCGCCGGTCAGTGGATCCTCGCGCCGACCGACGCCAACGGCCAGAACCCCCGCCCGGACCTCGCCCCGAACATCGTGAACAACTCCTGGGGCGGTGACGGCACCTTCTACACCGACATCGTCAACGCCTGGAACGCTGCGGGCATCTTCGAGGCGTTCGCGGCCGGCAACGACGGCGACGGCACGACCTGCTCGACGACCCACCCGCCGGGCGCGCAGACCGAGACCTACGGGGTCGGCGCCTACGACGTGAACAGCAAGATCGCCAACTTCTCCGGCTTCGGCCCCTCGCCGATCGACGGTTCGGCCAAGCCGAACATCTCGGCCCCGGGCGTCAACGTCGAGTCCACCTGGCCCGGTTCGTCGTACAACGCCGAGTCCGGTACGTCGATGGCGACTCCGCACGTGTCGGGCGCCGTGGCGCTGCTCTGGTCGGCCGCCCCGTCGCTGATCGGCAACATCGCCGAGACCCGCGAGCTCCTCAACGAGGGTGCCCGCGACGTCGATGACACGCACTGTGGTGGCACCGCCGCCATGAACAACGTCTGGGGCGAGGGCAAGCTCAACATCCTCGCGTCCATCGACAAGGCCCCGCACACCGCCGTGACGGTGTCCGGCAAGGTCACCGACAAGGACACCGGCGCCGGGGTGCAGGGCATCTCCGTCAAGGCCGGCAACGACACCGAGGGTTACCGCACGGTCGTCACCGGCGCCAACGGCGGCTACCGTCTGTCGTTCACCCCGAACACGTACGACTTCACGCTCAGCGGCTACGGCTACGCGACCAAGACGGTCTCCGGCGTCGAGCTGTCCGGTGACCAGCCCGTCACCCAGGACTTCTCACTGACCGCCATGCCCGTCCACAAGGTTTCCGGCACGGTCCTCGACGTCACCGGCAAGGCCCTCAAGGGCGCGACCGTCCAGGTCGTCGGCACCCCGCTCGACACGGTCACCTCCGCCGCCGACGGCTCGTTCACGCTGCCGAAGGTCGCCGAGAGCACCTACACCCTGAAGGTGACGCCCGCCGCGCCCATCCTGTGCAACGGCGTCTCGACCACCAGCCTGGTCGTCGCCGGTGACGAGACCCGCACCATCCGGCTCCCGGCCCGCGCCGACAACTCGGGCAACAGCTGCACCCCGGCCACCTACTCCTGGATCTCCGGTTCCAGCAAGGTCGCGCTGTCCGGTGACGAGGACGCCAAGACGGTCTCGCTGCCCTTCCCGGTCTCGTTCTACGGTGTGAAGTACTCCAGCGCCGCGGTCACCACCGACGGCCTGATCGACTTCCTCTCGCCGCGCATCGGCGACTACGCCAACGAGGCCCTGCCGACGGAGGCCCAGCCGAACGGCATCGTCGCCCCGCTGTGGGACGACCTGACCCTCGACAAGAAGTCGACCGTGCAGACGGCCACCACCGGCAAGTCCGGCAGCCGTAAGTTCGCGATCGTCTGGAACAACGTCCTGTTCGCCGACGGCGGCAAGGACCGCGCCACCTTCGAGGCCGTCTTCGACGAGGCCACCGGCGCGCTCACCTTCCAGTACAAGTCCGTCCCGGGCAACGGTTCGTCGGCCACCGTCGGCATCGAGAACCAGGCCGGCACCGACGCCCTCCAGTACTCGTTCGACCAGGCCGTCCTGAAGGACGGCTCGGCGATCCGCTTCGCGCAGGGAGCCAAGTAACCATGAGAGCCACCACCTCCCGGCGGGCGCTGACGCTCGCTTCCGCCCTGGTCGCGGCGGGCCTGACGCTGACGGCGGCGCCGCACGCGCTGGCCGCCGACAACTCGACCGACGCGATGACGCTGACCAGCTCCGAGGCCACCACCCTCGCCGACCACGTCAACGTGGACGTGTACGGGGACGACAACGAGTACGCGGCGAAGGACGACACGTCCGCCGACGACTCCGGCTCGGGCACCTCGAACTCCTCGGGTTCGTCGGACTCCTCCGGCAGCGGGTCGAAGCTGGACGCCGCCGGCACCGACGCCACCACCTCCGTCACCTTCACCGACAAGTCCACGCTCGAAGGCGTGCGCGGCGTCGGTGCCACCGTCCCGGCCGGCTCCGACGGCAGCTACTTCACCGTGCACAGCCTGGGCAACGTCCAGCTGCACAAGGCCGACGGCTCCACCGCCTGGGCGCGCTCCAACGCCTCGTTCTACACGGACTGGCAGGCCCAGCCGACGCAGGTCTGGCGGACCGAGCCGTACCCGGCGCGCATCCAGATGGGCTACAACGCCGTCTCGCCGTACGGAACCTACTCGGACCAGGGGTACGACACCGCCGACCTGACCGGTGACGGCACGAAGGACATCGTGATCTCCGCGTCCGTCGGCATCGACGACGCCCGGGCGATCACCACGCCCGACTCGTCGCTCAAGGCCGGCACCTTCGTGACGGTGCTCGACGGCAAGACCGGCAAGACGCTGTGGTCGAAGCTGTACGCGTTCGCCGGCAACATCAAGGTCGTCGACGGCACGCTGCTCATCGCCAACTCGCCGCGCCTGAACTGGAACGCGCCCACGACGGACACGGCCACCCTCACCGGTATCCGCTTCGCGTACGCCGACGGGAAACTGACCCCGTCGAAGACGTGGACGTACGACACCGGCTCGACCACGGGCGCCACCTGGGCCGCCCTGGAGTCCGTCGGCGACGGCAAGGTCGCCGCGGTCTGGGACCTGCGCAAGACCGCCACGAACGCCTCGCGCGGCCGCACCCTCGTCCTGGACACGGCCGACGGCTCGGTCGCATGGCAGACGGACAGCGCGCTGTACGGCCGCCAGCTGCACCTCGACGCCTCCCGCAAGCGGATCGTCGCCCTGGAGCAGGCGGACACCTCCGACGCCGTGAAGTACGAGATCGCCGCGTACGACCTGGCCGACGGCAAGCGCACCACGCTCGACAGCCGCGTCAACGTCCTGCCCACCGCCCTGACGATCGGTGACGCGGCGTCGGGCGGCGGCGACGAGATCTCGGTCAGTGAGTCGGTGCTCAGCTCGTCGTTCAACGTCACCGCCAGCACGATCCGGGTCCTGGACGGCTCGGACGGCGCGACGGTCAAGTGGACCTACACCACCAAGCGTTCCGCCGACAACGACCACGACGGTGCCAGCACCTGGAACCTCGTCGCCACGAACGGTTCACTCACCGCCTCCGCGATCGACGACCAGGACGAGAGCAACGCGCTCAACCCCGGCGGTCTGCGCTACGGCTCGCTGACCGCGTTCACCAGCGGCGGCAAGGTCAAGTGGCGCCGGCACGGCTACAACGCCTCACCGATGTACCAGCAGGTGTACTCCTCCGGCGGCAAGGACTACGTCCGCACCGTCGACCAGCAGCAGAACATCCGCGAGTACAAGCTGGGCAACGGCGGCCAGAAGAACCTGACGCCGCTGCAGGGCGACCTGTACACCGGTAGGACGGCCGACTTCGACGGCGACAAGAAGCCGGATGTCGTCGTCGGCGGCTCCTCGCACGGAGTGTGGGCGTACTCCGGCACCTCCCTGGTCAGCGGCGAGCCGAAGCTGCTGTGGAAGGCCACCGTCCCCGGCGAGGTCCACAACATCGCCACCGGTGACGTGAACGGCGACGGCACCCCCGACGTCGCCGTGGCCGCGGACAACGCGACCGCCGTCATCAACGGGAAGACCGGCAAGGTCCTCTCCACGGTCGACGGGGCCGGCCAGTACGTCCGCTCGGTGACCCTCGCCGACGTCAACGGCGACGGCAAGGCCGAGGTCATCGTCCCGACCGACGCCCTGCGCGTGTACAACGCCAGCGGCAAGAAGCTGTGGTCGTACTCCGCCCCGGCGAGCGCGGGCGACGTGGTCTTCTCCGACACCACCGTCGCCGACGGCAAGGTGTACACGCAGTACAGCTCCCTGAACGCGTTCCACGATTCGGACGCCGTCGTCAACGGCGTCGCGCTGAACGGCAAGGGCGTCGTGCAGTGGACCGCCGACCCGAAGGCCCCGGCCGCGGCGGCCGACGGCAAGCTGCACGGGGCGCTCCTGGTCAATGGCACCTTCGCCTCGCCGGACATCCCCTACGCGGACGGGCACGCGGTCGTCTACACGTGGATCGCGATGACCGACCCGACCACGGCCGGCGATCTCTCCACCGCCTCGCCGACCGTCGTCATGGAGATCCGCGACGGGCGCACCGGCGAGGTGCTCCACCAGGTCATCAGCAAGAGCAGCCCGTACTCCCAGGGCAACTTCTTCACCGACGCGGACACCAAGTCGCTGTACTGGGCCACGCTCGGCACGCTCCAGACCTTCGGCGCCGACGGCAACGACTCCAAGTTGTCGTTCGTCGCACCGATGCGCACCCTGCAGTCCATCAACGGCCCCGGGGGCCTCAAGCTGCTGGCCGGCGGTGTCGGGGGCGGCCTGAGCGCCTACGACCTGTCGTCGCTTTCCGGTGGGGCCTTCAAGGCCCCCAACGGCTCGGCCAAGCTCATGGGCGGCCAGAACTTCCTGGCCGCCGACCTCGACGGTGACGGCACCGACGAGATGGTCTCGCTGAACTACGACCACCACGGCATCAACCGCATGGCCGAGCAGCTGGGCGGAGGCGTCCTCTCCCTGGACGACGCCATCCACCAGATGTCGACGTTCAAGCTCTCCTGACCTCCGCGCAGCGGCAGTCCACGAAACCCCCTGGGCCCCGCCCAGGGGGTTTCTCCCGCTCACGGCCACCCCGCCACCCGTCCCCAACTCCCAGTAATTCCACAGTAACGGCGGCTCCCTACGGTGCACGCGATCTCGTCCCGACCCGGAGGAGCACACCCCTGATGCATCTGCCCAGACCGCCCCGACGTAGATCCGCCTCATGGGCGGCGGCCGCGTTCACCGCGACCGCACTGATCACCGGCGTGATACCGGCCGTCGCCGCCGACACCCCGGCCGCGGCCGACACCGTCGCCGCGAAGATCGACTCTTCACTGAGCAGCGCTGTCGCCAAGGGCGGTGACGCGACGTTCTTCATCACCCTGAAGGACAAGGCCGACCTGTCCGGCGCCAAGAAGCAGAAGACGCACGCGAAGGCCGCCACGGCCGCCTACAAGGAGCTGCGCGCGCACGCCGACGACAGCCAGGCCTCGCTGCGGTCCTTCCTCGACAAGAAGAAGGTCGGCCACAAGGACTACTGGATCGCCAACACGATCCAGGTCACCGGCGACAAGGCCCTCGTCGACGAGCTCGCCAAGCGCTCGGACGTGGCGTCGATCGTCAAGCGGCGTTCGTTCAAGCTCGACGACATGGAGACCTCCGACAAGAAGGTCACCACGTCCCGTACCGCGTCGGCGAGTTCCGACGTATCCACCGACAGTGACGCGACGCCCGAGTGGGGCATCTCGGATGTCAAGGCCGACCAGGTCTGGGACCAGTACAAGGACCGCGGCGAGGGCATCGTCGTCGCGAACGTCGACTCGGGTGTGCAGTACGACCACCCGGACCTCGTCGCCAACTACCGCGGCAACAACGGCGACGGCACGTTCACGAACGACTACAACTTCTACGACGCGACGGGCCAGTGCGCCACCAGCAGCACCCCGTGCGACAACGCCGGTCACGGCACCCACGTCATGGGCACGATGGTCGGCAAGAACGGCATCGGCGTCGCGCCGAACGCCAAGTGGATCGCCGCCAAGGGCTGCGCGTCCGACACGTGCTACAACGACGACCTGCTCGCCGCCGGTCAGTGGATCCTCGCTCCGACGGACCACAACGGGCAGAACCCGCGCCCGGACCTCGCCCCGAACATCGTCAACAACTCCTGGGGCGACCCGGAGGGGACCGAGCCGTTCTACCAGGACATCCTCGACGCCTGGAACGCGGCGGGCATCTTCGAGGCGTTCGCGGCCGGCAACGAGGGTGACGGCACGACCTGCTCGACGACCCACCCGCCCGGCTCGCAGGCCGACTTCTACGGTGTCGGCGCCTACGACTCGGCCGGCAAGATCGCCCATTTCTCCAGCTTCGGCCCCTCCCCGATCGACGGCTCGATGAAGCCGCAGATCACGGCGCCGGGCGTCGCGATCAAGTCCGCGTGGCCGGGCTCGACGTACAACACCATCCAGGGCACGTCGATGGCGACCCCGCACGTCGCCGGCTCCGTCGCGCTGCTCTGGTCGGCGGCCCCCTCGCTGATCGGCAAGATCGACGAGACCCAGAAGCTCCTCAACGAGGGCGCGCGCGACGTCGACGACACCCACTGCGGTGGCACCGCCGACGCCAACAACGTCTGGGGCAACGGCAAGCTCGACATCCTCACCTCCATCGACAAGGCCCCGCACACCGCGGCCGACGTCACGGGCAAGCTCACCGACAAGGCGACCGGCGCCGCTCTGCCGGGCATCACCGTCACGGCCACCGAGGCCGGCGGCACGGTCCGCACCGTCACCACCGGTTCGGACGGCACCTACCGCCTGACGCTGATCCCCGGCACCTACGGCTTCACGTTCAGCGGCTACGGCTACGCGAACGGCTCGGCGAGCGCGGTCACCCTCACCACCAGCCAGACCTTCACGCAGGACATGGCGCTGACCGCGGCGGCCTCCCACAAGGTCTCCGGCACCGTCCTCGACGTCACCGGCAAGGCCCTCGCCGGTGTGAAGGTCGAGCTGACCGGCACCCCGCTGGACGCCGTCACCACCGACGCCAAGGGTCAGTACTCCTTCGCCAAGGTCGCCGAGGGCACCTACAGCCTCACCGCCACGCCGGCCACCCCGGTGCTGTGCAACGGCGTGTACAACGGCTCCGCCACCGTCGGCTCCGCCGATCTGGCCAAGACCGTCCAGGTCCCGAACCGCACCGACGCCTCGGGCAACTCCTGCGCCCCGGCCGCCTATGCGTGGATCGCGGGCTCCAAGAAGGTCCCCCTGTCCGGTGACGAGGACGCCGCCACGGTCGCGCTGCCCTTCCCGGTCAAGCACTACGGCGTCTCGTACACCACCGCGTCGATCACCACCAACGGCCTGGTCGACTTCCTGGCCCCGCGCGTCGGCGACTACAACAACACCGCGCTGCCGACGACCGGTTACAACAGCGCGAAGGGCTTCGTCGCCCCGCTGTGGGACGACCTGACGCTGGACAAGAAGTCGTCCGTGCAGACGGCCACCACCGGCACAACCGGCAGCCGCAGGTTCGCCATCGTGTGGAACAACGCCGCCTACGCGAACGGCACTTCGGGCCGCGCCACGTTCGAGGCCGTCTTCGACGAGGCCACCGGCGCCGTGACCTTCCAGTACCAGTCCGTGCCGGGCAACGGAGCGGGCGCCACGGTCGGCATCGAGAACCAGGCGGGCACCGACGCCCTCCAGTACTCGTACAACCAGAACGTGCTCAAGAACTCCTCCGCCATCCGCTTCACCCCTAAGGGCGCGTGATGAACAAGACTTCCAGACGAGGCCTGCGCCTCGCGTCCGCCCTCGCAGCGGCGGGCCTCGCGCTCAGCGCGGCCCCGGCCGTCGCGATCGCCGACGACGGCAACGGCGTGCTCTCCCTCACCGACTCCCAGGCCGAAAAGCTCAGCCGGCGGCTCCAGTTGGACGCCTACGGAGACACTGCCGCGACGGACGACACGTCCTCCGACGCGGACGGTGCAGCGGGGGCTGTCTCCGGTTCCGCCGACTCCGGTTCCGCGGACTCCGGCACCACCGACGCGACCACCGCCGACTCGGCCACCGCCGCCCTCCCGACCCCGACGGTCACCGCCAAGGGCTACTCCGAGGGCGCGACCGGCATGGCCGCCACCACCCCCGTCGCGGGCAGCAACGGCGACTACTTCACCCTGCACGCGGGCGGGAACATCTCCCGGCGCTCCGCGGACGGCAAGGAGACGTGGACGCGGGACAACAACTCCCTCTACAAGGAGTGGGACGTCCCCGTGATGTCCCCGCGCTACGCGAAAGAGCCGTACCCGGCCCGCATCGTGATGGGCTTCAACGCGGTCACGCCGTTCTCTCCCGTGTCCGACGAGGGCTACGACACCGGCGACCTGACCGGTGACGGCGTACCGGACCTGGTGTTCACGGCCGACGTGGGCACGTACCCCTACCGGCCGTTCGTCCACGGCGACAGCAGCCTGCACACCGGCACGTTCGTCACCGTCCTCGACGGCGCCTCGGGCAAGACGCTGTGGACCAAGCTGTACGAGGGCGCGTACCAGATCAAGCTCGTCGGCAAGACGCTGCTGGTCGCGAACACGCCGTACTACAACACCTCCGCCGCCACCACCTCGACGTCCACGCTGACCGGCGTCCGCTTCGACCACGCCGACGGCAAGCTCACCGAGGCCGACTCGTGGACGTACGACACGGGCCTGTTCAAGGGCGCCGCCTGGTCGAGCCTGGAGCCCCTGGGCGGCGGCCTGGTCGCGGCCTCCTGGAACAAGCGCAAGACCTCCGCCACCGACACCACGGCCGGTCACACCCTGGTCCTCGACACGGCCGACGGCAGCGTCAAGTGGCAGTCCACGAACGGGCTCTACTCACGCCAGCTCCACCTGGACGCCTCCCGCAAGCGCCTGGTCACGCTGGAGATGTCCGACGTGAACGACGCCGTCGGGTACGAGGTCGTCGCCTACGGCCTCGCCGACGGCAAGCGCACCACCCTGGACAAGCGGACCAACGTCTTCGCCATGGACCTCGAGGTCGGCGACATCCAGGGCGACGCGAAGGCGGAGTACGCGGTCAGCGAGGACTCCCTCGACGAGAACATGTGGGTGAACGCCAACACGGTCCGGGCCCTGAACGGTTCCGACGCCTCCGTGCTGTGGCAGCGCACCGTCAAGCGCGACCCCGACAACTCCCAGGACGGGGCCACCGCCTGGAACCTGACGGCGGTCGACGGCACTCTCGTCGCCTCCTACAAGGACGACCAGAAGTTCAACGACGCGGTGAACGGCCACGCGGGCAGATTCGCCCGGCTCTCCGTGCTCAAGGGCGCCGACGGCTCGGTGAAGTGGGAGAAGCGCGGCGTCGTCGCCTCGCAGGCCTGGGCCCAGCCGTTCGCCGAGGGCAAGAGCCGGCGTCTGCGCACCGTGGACACGGACCAGAACATCCACGTCTACGCCCTCGGCAACGGCAAGCAGGACTCGCTCACGCCCATCCAGTCCCAGCTGTGGTCGGCCGCCCTGACGGACGTCAACGGCGACGGCAAGCAGGACATCGTGGCCGGCGGCCAGTCCCAGGGCCTGTACGCCTTCGACGGCCCGTCGATGACGGCCGGCAAGAAGAAGCTGCTCTGGCAGACCACCGTCCCCGGCCAGATCCACAAGATCGTCAAGGCTGATGTCGACGGCGACGGCACCGACGAGATCGTCGTCGCGGCCGACAACTCGACGGTCGTGGTCGACTCCACCACCGGCAAGGTCCGCTCGACCATCGACGGCCAGGGCCAGTACGTGTGGTCCCTCACCACCGGTGACCTGAACCACGACGGCAAGGACGAGATCATCGTCCCCACCGACAAGATCCGCGCCTACGACGGCAGGGGACGCCAGAAGTGGGCGTACACCGCCCCGGCGGCGAACACCGTCTTCGGTGACGTCAGCGTCGTCGACGGCCAGGTCTACGGCCAGTACGGCAGCCGCAACGCGTTCACGTACGACCACTCGGACCCGAACGCGAGCTCCCCCGGCGGGCAGCCGACCGGCGCCGTCGCTGTGCGGGGCTCCAACGGCAAGGCCGTCTGGGAGGACGCGGACCCGAAGCCCGAGGGCGCGAAGATCCTTTACGGCACCGCCATGCGGGGCGCGGCCTTCGCCTCCAAGGAGATCCCCTACGCGGACGGTCACGCGGTCGCCGAGACCTGGTACATCCGGGACGCCAAGGGCGGCCTGAGCGCGGTCGTCGAGATCCGCGACGGCCGCACCGGCGAGGTGCTGCACTCCGTCGCCACCGGCGGGGCCTGGACCCAGGGCAACTGGTTCACCGGCCCCGAGGGCCTCTACCTGGTGGGCACCGCCAGGATCACGCTGTTCGGTCCCGACGGCCAGGACTACGCAGCGTCCAGCACCGGCATGATCCAGACCGGCGGCTTCCTCACCGGCCCGAACGGCGTGCGCTACCTGGTCGCTGCGGGCGCGACCGGCTTCGACCTGGTGGACCCGGCGCAGGTGAAGCAGGGCTCCCTCCCCCGGATCGCCTACGGCAACGTCTACGGCGGCCGCGAGTACGTCTCCGGTGACCTCAACGGCGACGGCACGGACGAGGTCGTCTCGCTCAACTTCGACGACGTCGGCACCAACCGGATGGCAGAACTCGAAGAGGGCGGCTACTCCGTCCCGTACACCGCGATCCGCCAGCTCACGGTGTTCACCGTGTCCTGACGGCCGGACGGGACCGGACGGACGGGACCGGACCGACGGACCCCCTGGGCCTGGCTCAGGGGGTTCTCAGTCTGCTCGGTTACAGTTGCGCCCTCATGAACGAGCAGCAGCCAGCCCGCACGAATTCGGCCACTCCGCTGCTGCGTCTGCGCCTTTTCGGGGGTTTCGCGGCGACTCGTGCCAACGGGCCCTCGCCCGCCGAGCGTTGGACCCGGCCGAGCGCCCAGACCTTGGTAAAACTGCTCGCCGTCACCCCCGACCACCAGCTCCATCGCGAGCAGGCCATGGACATCTGCTGGCCGGACGCCGACCAGCACTCCGCGACCGGCTCGCTGCGCGTCGCCCTGCACGCCGCCCGCCGCGCCCTGGAGCCCGAACTCGCGCCCCGCGCCGCCTCCTCGTACCTGATAACCGACGGCGCGCTGCTGCGACTGGATCCGGCCACCGTACGGATCGACGCCGACGACGCCGAGGCGACGGCACGGGCCGCGCTCGCCTCCCCGACTCCGGGGCAACTCGCCACCGCTCTCGACCTGTTCACCGGCGAGCTGCTGCCCGAGGACCGCTACGCGCACTGGGCCCAGTCGCGCCGCGACCAGCTGGCCGCCCTGCGCGAGGAGGTGCTGCTGGCGCTCGCCGCGGCGCACATGGCGCAGGGATCCCCGGCCGAGGCCGCCGCAGCCGCCGAGCAGGTGCTTCTCGGCAGCCCCGCCGAGGAAGCCGCCCACCGGGCCCTCATGGAGTCGTATCTCCAGCGGGGCCTCCGCCGGCTCGCGGTGCGTCAGTACCACGTGTGCCGTCAGGCGCTCGACGCCGAGCTGGGCGTGCGGCCCGGACCCGGTACGGAGCGGCTGCACCGGATCGCGCTGACCGACTCCCCCGGGCCCGCCCTGACCGCGCCGACGCTGCCCGCCCCCCTGCGCGCTCCCGCCGCGCCCCTGCACGGTCGTGACAACGTTATCGAGCGCCTGCTGGAGACGGCCCGGCCGCCGGTCACCCTGCTCACCGGCGAGGCCGGCGTCGGCAAGACCACGCTGGCCCGGGAGACGGCGCGGCGGGCCGCCGCGGCCGGCACCGCCGTGCTGTGGGGCGGCGGGCACGACGCCGAAGGGCACACGCCGTACGGGGCGTTCGCCGAGGCCCTCGACGGCTGGCTCGCCGAGTGGGACGCCGGGGAGCGGGCCCGGGTGGGCGCCGAGTATCCCGAACTGGCCGCGTTCCTCCCGTCGTTGGGGCGGGTCAGGGCGGGCGGTGAGCGCAGCCCGGAGGAGGAGCGGGACCGGCTGTTCCGGGCGGCGGGCGCACTGCTCGGCGAACTCGCCGCCGCACAGGCGGTACTGGTCGTCCTGGACGATCTGCACGCGGCCGACGAGGGCTCGTTCCAGCTCCTCAGCCATCTGGCCCGGCGGGTCACGGGCGACGGGACGGCACTGCGGTTCCTCGTCACCTACCGGGACGAGGAGGTCCCCGAGGGCGATCCGCGCCGCTCGGCCCTCGTCGCGCTGCGGCGCGCACGGCTTTCCGCGCACGAGGACGTGGGGCGGCTCGACCGGGCGGCCTGTCTGGCCGTGGTACGCGACGTCGGCGCTCCGGACGAACGCCTCGACCGGGTCTGGGAACTCTCCCTCGGCAACCCGCTGTTCGCGCTCGAACTCGCCCGGGAGCCCGTCGGCGACGTCACCGGCGAAGCGCCCGACGGCGTACGGCAGTTGGTGGGCGAGCGGCTCGGGCGGCTCGGACGGGACACCCGCCGGGTCGTCGAGGCCCTTGCGGTCGCGGGCGGTGAGGTCGCGCTGAGCGAACTGCTCGACGTCGCCGAGCACGGGCTGCGGCCGCCCATGGACGCGGTGGCCGCCCTGGAGGACGCCATCGGGGCCGCCCTCGTCGAGGAACGGCAGGTCGTGGTCGCGGGCCGGGCCGAGGCCGGCCTCGCCTTCCGTCACCCTCTCGTCCGTCTCACCTGCTGCGAGCAGCTCACGGTGGTACGGCGCCGGCAGCTCCACGCCGCGTTCGCGCAGACCGTGCTGCGCCGCCGCCCCGACGCCGTCGACACCCTCGCCTCCCATTTCGCCCGTGCCGACGATCCCCGGGCGGCCGAGTACCTGCGCCGGGCCGCCGAGCGGGCCGCCGCCGTCTACGCCAACGACACCGCCGACCGCTACTACCGCGACCTGGTCTCCCGGCTCGACGTGGACGCCGCCCGCGCACGGCTCGGGCACGCCCAGGTCCTGCGCCGCATGGGGCACTTCACGCAGGCCGCCGACGTCCTGCGGCTCGCGCTCGCCGAGTTCGTGCGGCGCGGCGACCACGACGACACCGTGCTCGCGGCGGCCCGGCTCGCCGAGACCCTCGTCAAGGCCGAGTCCCCGGAGGCGAGCCTCGACGTGCTGCGCGCCCACCGGCCGGGCGAGCGGACCGGCCCCGAGCCGGCCGCCTCCCACTTCCTCGCGCGCGGGATCGCCCTCACCGTGCGGGGGCGGTACGAGGACGGATACGCGGCCGCGCGGCAGGCGCTCTCCGCCGCGCTGCGGGTGCCCGGCGTCACCGGGCAGGGGCTCCTCGCCCGCTGCCATGCCGGGCAGGCCACGAATCTGGCCCTGGCCGGGCGGTTCCGGGAGGCCAGGGAGGCCGCCGATCTGGCGTTGGCCCCGGCCGAGGCGTACGGGGACTCGGCGCTGCTCGGGTCCGTCCTCTCCGTCCTGCGGGAGAACGCGCGGCGGGAAGGGCGGCTGCGGGACGCCGTCGACACCGGGCAGCGGGCGCTGAGCCTCGCCGAGGAGTCCGGGGATCCGACGGCGGCCGCGTTCGAGCGGGCCAATCTCGCTGAACTGTGGCTGCTGCTCGGGGAGTTCGAGGTCGCCAAGGAGGCCGCCGAGGCGGCGGTGGCGGGCGTGGACGCGGAGGACGCCTGGTCGTTGCCGTATGCGCTGGCCGCGTTGGCACGGGTGCTGATGCGGGGCGGTGCTCTCTTCGGGGTGGCCGAGTTGCTCGGGCGGGCCGAGCGGGCGGCCGGGATGGACCAGCAGGCGCGGTTCGAGGTACGCACCGCCCGCGCGGAGCTGGCGCTGCGCGAGGAGCGGCCCGGGGTGGCGTCCGGGCTGCTGCGGGACGGGGAGGCTCCGGTGCTCGCGGCGTGGGCTCATCTGCTGTGTGGGGAGCGGGAGTCGGCGCGGTGGGTCGCCGCCGGGGAGATCGAGCGGGCCCGGAGGAGCGGGGAGCGGTTGGCCGAGGTGGAGGCGGGGGTGGTGCACGCGGTGGCCCTCGGCGAGGGCGCGGGGGTGCGGGCGCTCGCCGCGGTCGAGGGGGTGGCCCGGGGGTTGCCGTACCCCGCCGGGGTGGGGCGGGTCGTCGCGGCTCGGGGGTTGCTGAGCCCGGGGTGATGCGGCTCGCTCGTATCCCGGGTGCGGCCCGGCGGGGCTTCTCGCGCAGTTCCCCGCGCCCCTGAGCGCCGTTGCACGCCACGCCGTCATAGCGAGTGCAGCTCTCGCCGTGGCTGAGCGCGCAGTTCCCCGCGCCCCTGAGCACCATTGCACGCCACGCCGTCATAGCGAGTGCAGCTCTCGCCGTGGCTGAGCGCGCAGTTCCCCGCGCCCCTGAAGGCTTGCGCTGCGCGCGCCTTCCCCTGAAGGCCGCGCCCCCTCCCCGAGGCTGGCCCTGGGGACACACGGAGTGTGTCTCTCAGGGGCGCGGGGAACTGCGCGGTGCAGGGTCGCCGGGGCGCGCGCCGCGACGAACAGGACCCGGCAGACGCGACCGCCTCCCCTCCCGCACGCCCAGGCCGGAAGCCACCAGCAACAAGGCGCCCAGCATCACGAACGGAGCCGCCGTACCCGCCACCCCCGCGATCAGCCCCGCCGAGGCCGGCGCCGCCACCTGCCCCAGCCGGTTGCCGGTGAGGCGCAGGGCCAGGGCCGTGGAGCGGGCGTCCGGCGGGGCGGCCTGGACGACCGTCGTCATCGACAGGGGCTGACCCACGCCCAGACAGAAGCCCAGCAGAACCAGGATCACCGCCAGCGCCCACACCGGCACCGGAAGAGCGATCGTCGCGCACAGCAGCGCCGCCAGGAGGCACGTCGACGTGATCAGAAGAGCCCGGCCCAGCCAGTCGATCAGCGGCGTCATCACCAGCCGGCAGGCGATCGTCGCGCCCGCGCGCAGGCTCAGCAGCACACCGACGACGGACGGCGCGATGCCCCGGTGCTCACCGACCACCGGCAGGTACGCCGTGAGGATGTCGGTGGCCGACAGCACGGCGAGGCTGATGAAGATGCCGCCGGGCACACCCCGGGTGCGCAGAATCCGGTGCACGGGAACCCGGACCGCGCTCACCCCCGTACGCGTACCGGAAGCCGGACGGCGCGCCTCGATGCGCCACAGCGAGGTGAGGGCGAACGCGCAGACGGCCGCCGAGATCAGCAGGGCCAGCGCGCTGGTGCCGCCCATGTCGGCGCCGTCGATCACCGCGCCCGCCGCGATCGGCCCGACCAGCTGGCCGAGCGAGGCGCCGATCGTGAAGTGGCCGAAGTTGCGGTCCTGTTCGTCGGGGGCCGACTGACGGGCCACGATCGACTGGGCGCCGATGACGAAGCAGAGGTGGCCGAGGCCCATCACACCGCTCCACGCGGCCATCCACACCAGGGAGTCCGCGGTGCCGCTGAGGGCGCAGCCGCCCGAGATCAGGACCACGCCGACCGGCAGCAGAGGCGCGCACCGGCCGTGATCGGTGCGCCGTCCCAGCGGTACGGCGGCGAACAGCGGCAGCAGCGCGTAGACACCGGCGATGACACCCACCGCCCGCTCGTCGGCGCCGAGCGCGAGCGCCCGGTAGGAGACGGCGGGCCGCGCCATCGACACCGCCCCCTGCGCGAAGCTGAAGGCGATGACGAGGCGCAGCAACCAGGTTCGGCTCATGGGTCCCGTCACACGATCCCGAAGAGCAGGCCCGCGCCGAGGACGACGAGCGCGGTCAGCGCGGCCCACTTCACGGTGAACCGGGTGTGGTCGCCGAACTCGACCTTCGCCATGCCGACGAGGACGTACACGGCCGGGACGAGCGGGCTGGACATGTGCAGCGGCTGGCCGACGAGGGAGGCGCGGGCGATCTCCAGGGTGGAGACGCCGTGCGCGTTCCCGGCCTCGGCGAGGACCGGCACGATGCCGAAGTAGAAGCCGTCGTTCGACATGAAGTACGTGAAGGGGATGGAGAGCACGCCGGTGACCAGGGCCATGTGCGGGCCCATCCAGTCGGGGATGCCGCCGACGACCCACTTCGCCATGTGGTCGACCATGCCGGTGCCCTGGAGGACGCCGGTGAAGACGGCGGCGGCGAAGACCATGCCGGAGACGTTGAGGACGTTCTCGGCGTGGGCGCCGATGCGGGCCTTCTGGTCGGGCATGTGCGGGTAGTTGACGGTCAGGGCGAGCGCGGCGGCCAGGATGAACAGGACCGGGATCGGCAGCCACTCCATGATCATGGCGGTCAGCAGAACGACCGTGAGCAGGGCGTTGAACCAGTAGAGCTTCGGCCGCAGGGTGGGGCGGTTCGGGTCGAGGCCGGTGAACGTCTCGCCGTCCTCGTTCCGGTACGAGGGGGTGGCGCCGCCGGAGTGGTCGCCGCCACCGGCGCCCGCGCCCGCACCGGCGCCCACGAGCACCTTCTCGTCGGCCGTCTCGGTCACGGTCTCGGTGACCTCGTCGAGGGAGAGATAGCCGAGGCGCTTGCGCTCGCGGCGGCCCAGGACGTACGCGAGGACGAGGACGAAGAGCAGGCCGACGCCGAGCGCGGGGATCATCGGCACGAAGATGTCGGTGGCGTTGAGCTTGAGGGCCGTCGCCGCGCGGGCGGTCGGGCCGCCCCAGGGCAGGGTGTTCATGACGCCGTTGGCGGTCGCGGCGACACCCGTCATCACGACCAGGCTCATCTTCAGGCGCTTGTACAGCGGGTACATCGCCGAGACGGTGATCATGAAGGTGGTGGAGCCGTCGCCGTCCAGGGAGACGATCGCGGCGAGCACGGCGGTGCCGACGACGATGCGCACCGGGTCGGCCTTCGCGAACTTCAGGATGGCGCGCACGATCGGGTCGAAGAGACCGACGTCGATCATCACGCCGAAGTAGACGATCGCGAACATCAGCATGGCGGCGGTGGGCGCCAGGTCGCCGATGCCGGCGATGACGTAGTCACCGAGGTGGGCTCCCTTGCCCACCAGGACGCAGAAGAGCGCCGGGATGAGCACGAGCGCCGCGATCGGCGACACCTTCTTCATCATGATCAGCACCAGGAAGGTGGCGATCATGACGAATCCGAGGATCGTCAGCATGGAGGGGGTTCCTAACGTCGTTCGCCCTTGAACTTCCGCCCGGGGGTCGGCGGTCAGCGAGACGCTAGGGCCCGTCCGTCGGCGTTAACAAGACGTTGACACGCGAGCAATAAGCGCAAAACTCCAGGTCACGGCTTTACGACGAAATGCGCCGCCGTCAATCGAGGGTGCGGGCCAGGTAGGCGCGCAGCAGTTCCCTGGTCTCCGCGATGATCTGTTCGTCGCCCGCCGGGTCCAGCCGGAACGCGAGCCGCACCAGCGCGTCGGCGGACTCCACCGCCACCAGGAACGTCCGCCGCAGCGCGTCGTCGACGGCCCGGCCGAGGTGCGGGGCGAGGAGGTCGGTGAGGGTGTCCGCGACCCGCAGGTTGGGGGCGGAGTCGGGGTCGCCGACCGGGATCTGGGTGCCGAAGTCGACCAGGGAGAAGCCCGGGGCGGTGCGCTTCATGGCGAGGTACTCGTCGAGGATCGCGTCCATCGCCGCGCGCCAGTCGTCGGCCGGGATGGCGCCGAGGCGCCCGGTGACGCGCTCCGCGTAACGCTCCAGGTTGCGCTGGGCCAGGGCGTCGACCAGGGCGCGCTTGTTGGTGAAGAAGCGGTAGACCGAGCCGATGGGGACGTCGGCGGCGCCCGCGACGGCCCGGGTGCTCAACTGCTCGTAGCCGACCTCGTCGAGGAGATCGGCGCAGGCGTCGAGGATCCGGCTCAGCCGCTCGGCGCTGCGCTGCTGAACGGGCGTACGACGCAAGGAGGTCGGATGAGGCATGCCGGTCACCCTACGGCCGACTCACGGAGATGGGGACGCCGACGGGGACGCCGTCTCCGCTCCGGACGCGGTGAGGTCGGCGGTGGCCTCGACGGGTCTGCCCTCGACGGCCCAGACCGTGCCGTCGTCGGCGTAGAGCCGGACGGTGACCTTGTGGGTGCCGCGGCTGACGCGGGTGCCGGGCAGCCGGTAGTCGACGGCGTGCAGCCGGGTCAGGCGCGTGCCGTCCAGGGAGAGCTGGGCGTAGCCGCGGCCGTGCACGGCGCGGTCCGCGGCGTCGTCGGCGCTGAACCGGAAGTTGCTCACCCGCAGCCGGATGTCCCAGCCGCCGTCGGGCCGCGGGTCGGGCTGCACGATCAGGCCGACCTCGGGGGCGTCCTCGGTGGGGACCTGGCGGAAGTGGTGGCCGTCGTCATCGGTCGTGTCGAGCACCTTGCCGACCCGGCGCGGGCCGCCGTCGTCGTCACCGCACCCGACGAGGCCCGTGAGGAGGGCGCAGGCGAGGAGGGTGGCGGCGAGGGCGCGGGCCGGCGTCGTCCTGGGCATGCTCGGACAGTAGGGGACCGGACACGTTTTCGGATCCGTCTCGGGGAGGAGGCCTTCAGAGGGAGATCGAATCCGGCCGGACTGCGTCTTGCGTGGGCCGATCCCGAATCCTACGGTTGAGCATAGGAATCATGGACGAGGGGCGAGGGAGCGATTCATGAGCGGGGACGCACGCAAGACGGCCGATGCCCTGGCCTACGCGACGGGCTTCGGGAACGAACACGGCTCGGAGGCGGTGCCGGGCGCCCTGCCGCAGGGGCGCAACGCACCGCAGCGCGCCCCGCTCGGTCTCTACGCGGAGCAGCTCAGCGGCTCCGCGTTCACCGAGCCCCGCGCGCACAACCGGCGCTCGTGGCTGTACCGGATCCGCCCCTCGGCGGCGCACCCCGAGTTCACCCGGACGGACAACGGCACGGTGCGCACGGCCCCCTTCACCGAGTCGGTCCCCGACCCCAACCGCCGCCGCTGGAACCCGCTGCCCGACCCCGCCCCCGGCACGGACTGGCTGGCGGGCCTGTGGACGCTGGGCGGCAACGGGGACGCGACGCAGCGCACCGGCATGGCCGTGCACCTGTACGCCGCCGACTCCTCCATGACGGACCGGGTGTTCAGCGACGCGGACGGCGAGCTGCTGATCGTGCCCGAGCGCGGCGGGCTGCTGCTGCGCACCGAGTTCGGGCTGCTCGCCGCCTCCCCCGGCGAGGTCGCGCTGATCCCGCGCGGGGTCCGCTTCCGGGTGGAACTGCTCGACGCGAGCGCGCGCGGGTACGTGTGCGAGAACTACGGGGCGCCGTTCCAGCTCCCCGACCTGGGCCCGATCGGTGCCAACGGGCTGGCGAACGCACGGGACTTCAGGGCCCCGGTCGCCGCCTACGAGGACGTCGAGGGCCCGGTCCAGGTGGTGAACAAGTTCTGCGGCAACCTGTGGACGGCGACGTACGACCACTCTCCGCTGGACGTCGTCGCCTGGCACGGCAATCACGTCCCGTACGTGTACGACCTGAGCCGTTTCAATGTCATCGGCTCGATCTCGTACGACCATCCCGATCCGTCGATCTTCACCGTGCTGACCTCGCCGTCGGACACCCCCGGGCTCGCCGGTGTCGACTTCGTGGTGTTCGCGCCGCGCTGGCTGGTGGGCGAGGACACGTTCCGGCCGCCGTACTTCCACCGGAACGTGATGAGCGAGTACATGGGGCTGATCGAGGGCGCCTACGACGCGAAGGCCTCCGGCTTCCTGCCGGGTGGCGGGTCGCTGCACAACATGATGTCGGCCCACGGGCCCGACCGGGAGACGTTCGACAGGGCCAGCGCCGCCGAGCTGGTGCCGCAGCGGGTCGACGACGGGCTGGCGTTCATGTTCGAGACGCGCTGGCCCGTGACGGCCACGGCGCAGGCCGCTGCCGCGGGTCACCTGCAACAGGGCTATGACGATGTGTGGCGCGGCTTGGAGCGTCATTTCCGGGGGTAGGGGAGTCGGATGTCGTCTGCGGGCCGGCCTCTGAGGGCGAGCTTCGCTCGCTTCAGGGGCGCGGGGAACCGCGCGACCAGCCACGACGCACCCGCACCCCGAGAACGCACCCGCATTGCACATCACGTCGCCGACCGATACGGATAACCCCGTGACGTCATTCGCCCCGGACTCGATCGTCCTGAACCGCAAGCTGCCGCTCTGGTATCAGGTGTCGCAGTCCCTGCGCGCCTCGATACTGGGCCGGTCCCCGCAGGACCCGCTGCGCCTGCCCACCGAGGAGCAACTGGCGGGCCACTACGGCGTCTCCGTGCTCACCATGCGGCAGGCGCTGAAGGAGCTGGAGGACGAGGGGCTGATCACCCGGCACCGGCGCCGCGGCACGTTCATCGAACCGGCGGCCCGGCGGGGCGCCCCGGTGCGGCTGCTCGGTTCGGTGGACGCCATCGTGGCGCAGCAGTCCGGGATGACGGCCGAGCTGCTCGAACACGGCACGATCCCGGTACCGGCGGCGCTGACCGACCACTTCCCGGGTGCGGAGCAGGTAGCCACGTACCACCGGCTGCGCAGCGACGAGAAGACCGGCGAGCCGACGAACCACGCCCGCAACTACATCCGGCCCGAACTCGCCGAGCGGGTCGACGTCGCGGATCTGGAGCGCTGGCCGATGACGAAGGTGCTGCGGGACGTCGTGGGCGTGCGCATCACCCGGGTCACGGACTCGGTGGAGGCCCGCCTCGCGGATCCGGAGACGGCCCGGCTGCTCGAAGTGCCGCTGCTCAGCCCGATCCTGCACTACACGGGCATCACGTACGACGAGGAGGGCAGGGTCCTGGACGTGGCGGTGATCCATTATCGCGGGGACCGCTTCTCGTTCTCGGTGACGCTGGACGCCGACTGATGCACGGGCGGGGGGACGTACCATGCCGGGCGTGACGAACGACCGCCCCGTCGAAGCACACGCAGACGCCGACGCCATCGCGCTCGCGGACCTCATGCCCTGGTCCGTGGCACCGCTGCGGCTGGGCCGCGGCTGGCCCGTCGCGCCGGACGCCGCGTCCCTGAAGGCCCGTTGGGAGACGTTCGTCGACGGCGACCCCGCCCGGCGCGAGACGCTGCTGGAGGCGACCCGTCACCGTACGCTGCACACCGCGGCCGCCCAGCTCCCCGGCGTCCATGCCGGCACCGAGCCGCTCGCGCACGCCGCGGGGCCGTGCCCCGAGCCGGTCCGCGTGCTGCACGGCCCGTTCGACGAGCAGTGGCTGATCCCCGATCAGCGCCTGATCGACGCGGCCCGGCCCGAGTTGTGGCGGGTGGCGGACGAGCGGCAGCTGTACCTGGTGGAGCAGGGGTACGTGCCCGACGCCGGCGGCCCCGCCGTGCTGGCCTGCGCCGTGCTGCCCGAGGGCCGCTCCCCCGCGGGCCGCCCCGGCCGCATCCGCCCGCTCTACCGCCGCCCGGGCGCGGCGGAGCCGAACATCGCGCCGGGGCTGCTCCAGCACCTGTCCGGCACGTACGACCACGAGGTCACCGCCGCCGACCTGTTCGCCTGGATCCTGGCCGTGGCCGGGCGCGGCGCCGACCGGACGTGCCGGGTGCCGCTGCCCGTGGACCCGGACGTCTGGCGGCGCGGGGTCGACCTCGGCCGCCGTGTCCTGTGGCTGGAGCGGCGCGGCGCAGGCACCGAGCGCCCCAAGTTGCCGGGCGGCCGGCGCCCGTACGTCCGCGCGCCGCTGCCCGACCGGCCCGCCGAACTCCGCTACGACCGTGAGGAGGAGGCCCTGCTCGTCGGCGACGGCCGTATCTCGCCGGTCCCGGCGGCCTCCTGGGACTTCCAGGTGAGCGGGGTGCGGGTCCTGGAGCAGTGGTTCGCCCGCCGCACGGCCCCGGCCGAGCCGGGCACCCTGGCGGCGGTCCGCCCGAAGACCTGGCCGCAGCCGTGGACGTCGGACCTCCTTGAGCTGATCACCGTGCTCGCGCTGCTGGCCGAACTGATGCCTGAGCAGTTGGAGTTGACGGCGGCCATCGGCGACCGGATCACCCCGGCCGAACTGACCCGCGCCCGCGTCCTCCCGATCCCGTCCCCCGCCCGCCGCCCGGCCACGGTCCTGGACCACCAGGAGGAGGGCCCCGGCGGCCAGTTCGCCATCCTTTAGGGGCGCGGGGCTGTATCGATGTGCGGCTCCGCCGCGTGGGCGCGAGCAACGCGACGAAGCCGCACCGGCTCCGATCGTCAGGTCTGGGGAGCGAGTTCGGGGCCGAGCGAGGTGAACTTCTCCTGCGACACGACCCGCTCGGGCGGCCAGGTGATGTTGTTCGGCGGCCACTTCTGCCCGGTCTTCTTCAGGAACCAGGCCGGCGGCTCGTACATCGGGGGTTCATAGCCGTCCGGCAGCGCCGTCCTCCACTCGACGTCCTTGGTCCGCTCCTCGAACTCGTCCTTGATCGCCTTGAGACGGGCGGGCTGGGTGATCAGGTCGAGCGCCGTCGCCGCGAGATATTTCGCGGCGGCCACCACGGCGGCCTGGCCGGGGGCGGCGGCCGCGCAGGACGCGGTGGACCAGGTGTGCATCTTCGTCCCGATCGGGGCGAGCGCTGCGCCCATCGACACGGTCGGCACGTTCCAGCTGATGTCGGCGACATCGGTGGAACCGCCGCCGAGGAAGACCGGGTTGGGCGGGGTGAGCTCACCGATCTTCGCGTGCATGCCCTGCTGCGGCAGCCCCGGCGACTCCTGCAGTTCCTTCGCCAGGGTGTGGGCCGCGGCCGGGAAGTCGGGCGGCCCGATCTGCCGCATGTTCTCGTGCAGCAGCTCGGCGAAGGACTTGGACGGCAGCTGGTTCCAGCAGGCGGAGGTGATGCGGTGCCGCACCTTCGTCTGAGAGGCCTTGCCGGCGGCCTCGGAGACGGCGATCACCTTGTCGAGCAGCACCTGCACGCGGGCCGGACTGCCCTCGCGCACGTAGTAACTGATCTCCGCGATCTCGGGGGTGACGTTCGGTATGTCGCCGCCGTTGTTGATGACCCAGTGCAGGCGGCCCGACGGGGCGAGGTTCTCCTCGCGCAGGAACTCCGACATCGTCGCCATCATCACGGCCGCGTCCAGCGCCGACTTGTTGCCGAGCGGGGTGCCGCCGTGCCCCGCGACACCGAGGAAGGTGAAGGTCACGGCGGTCATCGCGGTCGTCGAGCCCCAGCCGGTGGCGTTGGCGGTCGAGGGGTGCCAGTCGAGGAACGCGTCGAGGCCCTTGTACACGCCCCGGCTCACCGCGTACGTCTTGCCGATCAGCGTCTCCTCGGCGGTCGAGCCGAAGAACTTCACCGTCACCGGCAGCCTGTGCTTCCTGGCGGCCTGGGCGACGGCGGCGGCAGCGGACGCCGCGGCCGTGCCGAGCGCGCTGTGGCCGCAGCCGTGGCCGGGCCCGTAGCCCGGGGCGAAGGGGTCGTGGACGTACTCGCGCGGGTCGTGGTGGCCGACGCCCTTGTTCTGCGAGAGGCCGGGCAGCGCGTCGTACTCGCCGCTGAAGCCGAGCACGGGGCCGCCGCTGCCGTAGGAGAACGTGGCGGTGAAGGCGGTCGGGAAGCCGGCCGTGCCGAACACGACGTCGAATCCCGCCTGTTCGAGGAAGGCGGCCTCGGCGATCGAGGATTTCCACTCACGCAGGGACAGCTCGGCGTTCTCCCAGATCTCGGCGTTCAGGGCCGTGATCCGGGAGGTGTTGCCCTTGATCCAGGCCAGGGCGGTGGACTTGGCGGGGCTGTCCTCGGCGAGGCCGTCGGGGGCGGTGTACGCGGCGGGGGTGGCGTCGTCCGCCGCGGCCATCGCGGGGTCCGCGTCGGCGGCCGTCACGGCGGCGGTCACTCCGGCGGCGCCGAGCAGCTGCATGATGCGGCGCCTGCTGAGCTGGGGACCCGAGGCCATCAGCGCCTGGGTGTGGTCGTGCTGGTCGTGCAGGTCACACACGCGAACCTCCGGGGGTGAGGTGGGTGTAGCTGTACCGGCCATTGATGATCAGCCGCCACCCTGGACCCCGAAAGTTGCTCCGTCAACATCCGTGCATGACAACGGTGTTACGGGAAAGCCCCGGGCCCGCACCCGACTCCCCCGCCGAGGCGCCCGCCGCATGCCGTGGGGATGACGGTCGCGGAGATGCGCAGCGGTACGCCGTACGGCGCGGAGGTCGGATACGGGCCCGGGGCCCTTGCTGGACGGGCGGCCGCCTAGTGGCCGCCGAACAGCGAGCGGCGCAGTCGCCGCAGTGGTGCGAAGAGCGAGACCCGCCGCACCCGCGCACGGCTCGTGCTGCGCTCATCGTGCGCGGTGTCACGCGCGGTCAGCTCACGCATCAGCGTCGTCGCCTCGGCCGTCTCGCGCTGCGGGACGGCGGGGCCGCCGAGCACCGAGAGATGGCGGTCGAGCCGCGAACTGGTCGCGCTGCTCCCGCAGGTGATCGCAGGCACACGAGGCCTGCTGCGCACTGTTATCTGTTCCATGTCACTCCCCACCCGTACGAGGGCACCCGGCCCGGGCAGGTTAACCCTATCGCCCCATCGCGACACTCGTGTATCCCGGTCGCAGGATTCACCTCCCTCATAGGGAGGTTGACGGCCCCTCACCGGTTACTCTCCGAATCCAACTGAATTCAGGGCGAGTTGGACAAGATGGGCGCCAGACGGACGTTTCGAGCTGCGATCCGGACGGGCCGTGACCGTCAGTAAGGATGCGACCGAGGTCAAGTCGGTGGCCGGATACGGCGTGTCGGAGCCCCTGTAGGGCAGTCCCGCCAAGGAACTCGGGGGTGCGGAGCCCTCGATGGCGACCCGCAGCCGGTGCTCCCGGCCGCGCGGGCCGGCGACGGGCCGAGGCGACGACGGAGAGGCCGGGCCCGGGTGACCCGGGCGGCCGACGCGGCGAAAACGTGGGCGATATCACGTGCCGCGACCCGGCGCGCGGCCCGCTGTTCGCGCTCCGCCGCCGCGCGCACGCCGCGGACGCGACCCGATGGCCCGCGCGGCCCCGCGGCGCGGACCAATCCACGGCGCCCCGCGGCCCGAATGGCCGTCGAGAAGCCCGCGCGTCGGTGCGGGCCCCAGGTTCAGGGCGCACGGATGTGTGAGGACGGACGCGATGACAGCAACTGCCAGGACACGGCCGGGCTTTCGCCCGCTGGCCGCGCTCATCAGCGGAGTACTGGCCGCCGGGGGGCTCGCCGCCGGCGCGACCACGCTGCAGCCGAGGGAGGCCCGCGCCTCCAGCCACCGGGAGGCCCCGCTGATCTCCGGGGACCCGCAGCACGACACCACGGACGTGTACGCGTTCGTCAGCCCGGACAGGCCGGACACGACGACGCTGATCGCGAACTGGACCCCGTTCGAGGAACCGGCCGGCGGACCGAACTTCTATCCGTTCGCGGAGAACTCCCAGCACGACATCCACATCGACAGCGACGGGGACGGCCAGGGCGATCTGCTGTACCGCTGGACGTTCCACACCAGGACCAGGAACGGCGGCACGTTCCTCTACAACACCGGCCCGGTCACCGCGCTCGACGACCCGGACCTGAACGTCTCGCAGACCTACGACATCGACCTGCTGAAGCTGCGCGACCAGAAGACCGTCTCCACGACGAAGCTCGCCGACGATCTCCCGGTGGCGCCGTCGAACGTCGGCAGGGCGTCGATGCCGGACTACAAGACGCTGCGCGGCCAGGCGATACGCCGGGTGAAGGGCGGCGGCACGGCGTTCGCCGGGCAGGCCGACGACCCCTTCTTCCTCGATCTGCGGGTCTTCGACCTCCTCTACGGCAGCAATCTGTCGGAGGTCGGCCGCGACACCCTCGCCGGGTACAACGTGAACACGGTCGCCCTCCAGGTCCCGACGGCCTCCCTGACGCAGTCGGAGCGGCAGCCGGTCATCGGCGTCTGGTCCACCACGCAGCGCAGGAACGCCGAGGGCGACTGGACACAGGTCTCCCGGCTCGGCTCGCCGCTGGTCAACGAATTGGTCATCGCCCAGAAGGACAAGGACCGGTTCAACGCCTCGCACCCGTGGAACGACGCGGACTTCCTGCCGTACGTGACCAGGCCGGAACTGCCCAAGCTGCTCCGGGCGATCTACAAGCTGCCCGCTCCCGCCGAGCCGCGCGACGACCTGGTCTCCGTGTTCCTCACCGGAGTGAAGGGGCTGACACGGCCGCCGCGCGTCCGGCCCGCGGAGATGCTGCGGCTCAACACCTCGGTCCGGCCGTCCGGTTCACCGAAGCGGCTGGGGGTCCTCGACGGCGACAGGGCCGGATTCCCGAACGGCAGGCGGCTGACGGACGACGTCGTCGACATCGAGCTCCAGGCCGTCGAGGGCGAACTCGTCGGCAAGAAGAACGACTTGGGCGACGCGGTGAACGCCAACGACCAGAAGTTCGGGGACTCCTTCCCCTATGTCGCGCTGCCGTCCTCCGGATCACGCGGACGATCGGCGAAGGCGGGAGACGCAGACGACACGTCCCGCAGCGTCCTCAACGGCGGCGCGCTGGGATCGAGTTCGTCCCGGTCCGGCGACGACACCGACGACAACACGCTGCTCGTCGCGTCGGCGGCGGCCGGGGTGGCGGGCGCGCTGCTGATCGGACTCGGCCTGGCCTGGTGGCGCGGACGGACGCGGCGCCGCGGGCTGCGCTAGCCGCGCCCGCCGCACCGCCGACGACACCCTCCGTTCCCGGAAAGCCCCAGAAAGGCGGCCCCCATGGCTCCGCGCCTCTCCGGACGCACCGCCGTCGCCGCGTGCGCCCTGGCACTCGCCCTCACCGGGGGCGCGCTCGTGGCCGGCGGCCGCGGCGGGGACGGGCCCGCGCCCGCCGCCGTCGCCCCGGCCGCACCACCGGGGCAGCGGCTCGGCACCGCCGGTCCCGACCGCTCCGTACGCGCGCTCCAGGCCCATCTCCGCGCCCAGCCGCGGGACTTCGGCGGTTGGGCGACGCTCGGCACGGCCTATGTGGAACAGGCCCGCACGCTCGGCGACCCGTCCCGCTATCCGCAGGCCCGGCGCGCCCTGACCCGCTCGCTGGAGCTGCGCCCCGAGGGCAACGACGCCGCCCTGGCCGGGCGCGCCGCGCTCGCCGCGGCCCGGCACGACTTCCGCGGCGCCCTGCGCGACGCCCGCCGCGCGCTCGCCGTGAACCCGTACAGCGAGGGCGCGCTGTCCACCCGTATCGACGCCCTCGTCGAACTCGGCCGGTACCCGGCCGCCGCGCGGGCCGCACACGAGGCGGACGCCCGCCGCCCGGGCATCCCGGTCCTCACCCGCCTCTCGTACGTTCATGAGCTGCGCGGCGACGTCACCGGTGCCCGGCACGTCCTGACCCAGGCGCTCGCCGCCGCGTCGGCGCCCGGCGACGTGGCGTACGTGGCCACGGCGCTCGGCCTGCTCGCCTGGCGGCAGGGTGATTTCGGTACCGCGCTGGAACGGTGCGAGCGGGCCCTGCGGGCGGCCGCCGACTCGGTGTCCGCGCTGGAGTGCCGGGCGCGGGCCCGCGCCGGACGCGGGGACACCGCCGGCGCGATCCGCGATCTGCGGGACGTGGTGGCCCGGTACCCGCTGCCGGGGCCGCTCGTCGCGCTCGGCGAGCTGTACGAGGCGCGGGGCGATCCGCGCGCGGCCCGCGAGCAGTACGGGCTGGTGGCGGCGTGGGTCGCGACGGCCCGCGCGAACGGTGTCGACGTCGATCTCGACACCGCGCTCGCCGCGGCCGACCACGGCGACCGGGCGGCCGCGCTGCGGGCGGCGCGGGCCGAGTGGGCGCGGCGGCACACCGTGCACACGGCGGACGCGCTCGGCTGGGCCCTGCACCGCGCCGGGCGCGACCGCGAGGCCCTCCGGTACGTCCGGTTCGCGACGCGGACCGGGTTCCGGGACGCGTCGTTCCTGTACCACCGGGGAGCGGTGGCGCGGGGCGCCGAGCGGCGGGAGTGGCTGGCGAAGGCGCTGCGGTGCAATCCGGCGTTCTCGCCGCTGGGCGCGGCCGAGGCCCGGCGGCTGCTGCGGGAGACGCCGTGAGGATTACGCCGTCGGCCCGCTGCGCCGTTCTCGCCCTGCTCGGCGCCCTCGTCCTTCTTCTGGCGCTCCCCGCCGGGCGGGCGTCGGCGCATCCGCTCGGGAACTTCACCACCAACACCCATGACGGGCTCGTCGCCGCTCCCGGCCGGCTTCTGGTCACCCATGTCGAGGACCTGGCGGAGATCCCCGCCGCCCAGGCCGAGCCGGCCATCGGGCGTGCGGGGCTCGCGCGCTGGGCCCTCGACCGGTGCCGGCGGGCCGCCCGCGACTCCCGGCTCACCGTCGACGGCCGGCCGGCCGCGCTCACCTCGGGTGCGGGCCGGGCCGCGTTCCGGCCCGGGCAGGCGGGGCTGCGCACCCTGCGCGTCGAGTGCCGGTCCACGGCGCCCCTGCCGCGTACCGCCGCCGCGCTCGCCTTCCGGGCGCCGGGCGGGCCGGGGCCCGGCTGGCACGAGATCACCGCGCAGGGCGACCGGACCACGCTGACCCGCAGCGACGTCCCCCGCGTCTCCGCATCCCGGCTCCTCACCCGCTATCCGAAGGGCCTGCTGTCCTCCCCGCCCGACACGACCTCGGCCGCCGTCCGCGTCCGCCCCGGCGGCCCGGCACTGGCCGCGCAGCGCCCGGCGCCGGACGTCTCCGGGGCCCTCCCCCGCGGCGCCGACCGCTGGACCCGCGCGCTGACCGGCCTCGTCGCCCGGCACGACCTGACCCCGGGCTTCGCCGGACTCGCCCTCGGCACCGCGCTGCTCCTGGGCGCGCTGCACGCCCTGGCACCCGGGCACGGCAAGACGCTGATGGCGGCGACGGCGGCCGCGCGCGGCCGGGCCCGCCCGCGCGACGTCCTGCCGCTCGCGGCCTCGGTCACCGTCACCCACACCCTGGGCGTGGTCGCGCTCGGCGCGCTGGTCATCGGCGGCTCCGCGGCCGCGCCGTCGATCGTGGCCTGGCTCGGCCTGGCCGCCGGCGCCCTGGTGACGGGCGCGGGAGTGCTGCTCGTCCGCAGGGCCTGGCGCGGCAGGCACACCCCGCACGCACACCCTCACAGCCACAGCCACAGCCACAGCCACGATCACCGGTCCGGTCGCGCACGGCCCGCCCCGACCGTGCGCGGTGCCCTGTTCCTCGGTTTCGCCGGCGGTCTCGTGCCCAGTCCGTCGGCCGTCGTCGTGCTGGTCGGTGCGGCCGCGCTCGGCCGGGCCTGGTTCGGCGTGCTGCTGGTGGTCGCGTACGGGGCCGGGCTCGCGGTGACGCTCACGGCCGCCGGGTTCGTCGTCGTACGGGCGGGGACGTTCGCGGCCCGTCGGCTGGAACGGGCAGGGACCGGGACCCGGCGGGCCGCGGGGCGGCTGCTTCCGCTCGGATCGGCCTGTGTCGTCCTGGCCCTCGGGTGCGGATTGGTGTTCAAGGGGGCCGCAACGGCCCTCGGTTGAGCTACTTTTGTTCAGACTTGTCGTGTTGTCGTGGCGAGTGGGGGCGGCGCCCGTGAACACAGGGCCGGGGAGTGGCGGGAGCAGCGGGCGGGTCGTCGCGGGCCGGTACCGGCTGCTCGACCCGATCGGCGAGGGCGGCATGGGCACCGTGTGGCGGGCCCATGACGACGTGCTCGGGCGCGAGGTGGCCGTGAAGGAGGTGCGGGCCCCGGCGGGCCTGCCGACGGCGGACCGGGACCGGATGTACCAGCGCCTGGAGCGCGAGGCCTGGGCCGCCGCGCGGATCTCGCACCGCAATGTGATCACGCTGTACGACGTGGCGACGGACGACGAACGCCCGTGGATCGTCATGGAGTTGGTGCGCGGCGTCTCGCTCGCCGACCAGCTCGACGCCGAGGGCCCGATGCCCCCGCAGCGCGCGGCGCACATCGGCGCCGAGATCCTCGCCGCGCTGCGCGCCGCGCACGGGGCGGGGGTGCTGCACCGCGACGTGAAGCCGGGGAACGTGCTGCTGTCGAACGACGGCCGGATCGTCCTCACCGACTTCGGGATCGCCACGGTGGAGGGCACACAGGCGCTCACCATGACGGGCGAGGTGATCGGCTCTCCCGAATTCCTGGCTCCCGAGCGGGCGTTGGGGCGCACGCCCGGTCCGGAGTCGGATCTGTGGTCGCTGGGTGTACTGCTGTACGCGGCCGTCGAGGGGCATTCGCCGTTCCGGCAGGACACCCCGCTGAGCACGCTGCGCGCCGTGGTCGACGAGGAGTTGCCGGCGCCGCGCCGCGCGGGCCCGCTGGCGCCCGTCATCGAGGGCCTGCTGCGCAAGGACCCGGCCGAGCGGACCGGTGCGGCGCAGGCCGAGCGGGATCTGCGGATCGTCGGCGCGGGCGGCGCGCTGCGCGGAGACCCGGTACAGGCCTCGCCGATGTCGTCGATGCCGACGGCGACCTCGCGGCAGCCGTCCGCCGCGCCCACCCCGCCGCTTCCCCTGCCCGCGGCCGGCACCACGTCGGCCGTCCCGGAGGACACGGGCCCGCGGGCGGCCCGCCGCGCCTCGCGCGCGCTGACGGCCGGCCTCGTGATCCTGCTGCTGGCGATCGGCGGACTGACGTACGCGCTGCTCGACCGTGACGGCGGCGGCGGTGACGGTGGTGACGGCGGGAATTCGTCGGCCGGCGGCTCCGGCGGTGGCACCAAGGGCGGCGGGAGCCCGAGCGCGTCGGAGTCGGAGTCGGAGTCGGAGTCGGAGTCCTACGGCGCCACGTCGTCGTCCGGCCACGGCGGCGGGAGCGGGAGCGGCGGTCACACGACCACGCCCGCCCAGTCGGTGCGGGTCAGCGTCTCGGCGGTCCGCGGCAGTTACTCGGGGCCCTGCCCGCCGCCGGGTTCCGCGGCCCCCGCCTTCGCGGCGACGATCACCGTGGGGCGTACGCCGGCGAAGGTCGAGTACCGGTGGGTGACGAAGACCGGCGAGCCGTCGGACGCGGGCTGGAAGTCCCTGAGCCTCGGCTCCGGCGACGCGAAGAGCCGCACGGTGAACACGACGGAGACGCGGTACGAGGACGGCGGCACGCTGCACGACGAGATCGGTGTGGAGGTGCGCGCTCCGGTCGCGGTGAAGTCCAACTACGTGGCCTACGCCGTGACGTGCGAGGTGGTGACCCCCTCCACGGGAGCCACCACCGGTTCACCCACGCCGTGAGCCGGCGCTCACGGGGTACGGCTCACGCGTTGGACGTGAGCACGGGCAGATAGCCGCCGGACTGTCCGGCGGCCGTCGGGTGGTACGACTCGCCGATGTTGGTCCAGTTGACGCTGTGCAGCCAGGAGTCGCCGGAGCAGATCTCGTGCCCGGAGAACTTCGTGGTCACGTCGCCGAAGGTGAATCCGTGGTCGGCGGCGCGCTTGGCGGTGGTGGTGTTGAGCAGGTCGGCGGCGCTGTTAATGGCGGAGCGCTCGTTCTCGGACAGGCCCGTGACGCAGGTGCCGCTGAGCTTGTAGAAGCGGGGGTAGCCGATGACCACGACGTGGGCGGCCGGGGCCTTGGCGCGGATCGCGTCGTAGACCTTGTCGAGGGCGGCGGGCAGCGTCGAGGTGACGTACGCGCGGGCCGTGTTGATGCGGTTCAGGCACGTCGCCTCGGAGTTGAGGACGCAGGTGGTCATGACGTCGGCGAAGCCCGCGTCGTTGCCGCCGATGCTGATCGAGACGAGGCCGGTGCCGGCGCCGAGCGGGGCGAGCTGGCCGGAGAGGACATCACCCGTACGGGCACCCGAGCACGCGGTGAAGTTGAAGCTGGAGGGTGAATGGGCGGCCGCCCACAGGGCCGGGTAGGCCTTGGTGGAGCGCTTGCAGGCGCCGCTCTCGCTGGTGTAGCTGCCGGAGCCGACCCCCGAGGAGTAGGAGTCGCCGAGCGCCACATAGCCGGTGGCGGCGGCCTGCGCGTCCGTTGCCCCGGTGAGGGCGACGCCGGCCGCGAAGAGGAACGAAGTCATGAATGCCGTAAGTCGGAAACGTCTCATGGAACCTCCCTTAGCAGGATTTCTGCCACATCTGTGGTAGCACGCCACGGAGTTACCGGGAAGTACCCCTGACGGACCTTCACCGGCCGTTCAATTGCAGGTACATGTCAGGGTTATGACATACCCTCAGTTCGGCCGAGCTACGCCCGTAGATGCCTCGGACCGCTGAGCGGGTCCGGACGGAACGCCCGACTCCGACGGCTCGTACGCGCCACTGCTGACTGGCCGTCAATTCACAAGTGCGACAACGGCGTTCCCCGGCCGTGCCGTCCTGGAGCTCCTTGACGCCGCCCCGGCCGCTGCGCCACATTGAAGTCCGGCATCCGGCGCTTCAGGGGGCAAGTCGCCCATGCAGACCATAAGGATCAAGGCGGACCGCCCGCAGGGCAGAGACGCGCTGTACCTGCTCGCGGGGGCCGGCGCCGTCGCGGCGGGTGCGGGACTGGTGCTCGCGCTCACGCACACCGGCTCACCCCTGCGCGGACCGCTCACGCTCTTCTTCCTGCTGGCCGCGCCGGGCGCCGCGTTCGCGACGGCACTGCGCGGCCTCGACCCCGGGGTGCGCATCCTCGTCTCGGCCGCCGGCGCGGTCTGTGTCGTGATGCTGATCGCCCAGGGAATGCTCGCCACGCACCGCTGGTCCGTCGACGGCGGGGTCATCGCGGTGGGAGCGCTCACCGCGCTCGCGTTCCTGCTGCAACTCGCCTTCCGCAAAGGGAGACACAAACTCCATTAGTGGGGCACTCGTTCAACCAATGGACAGAACAGCCGAAAAGTGAGTGCTTGTTTCAGGTCTTGCCATACAGTCTCAATCATCAATACCGTCGTACATCCACCCGCATCGGTCCATCACGTACTGCGATCAAGGGGAGGGCTCACGATCGCGACGGGCCCGGCGCGGGGCGCGGTAGGGGGGTGCCGTGCTCGGTGATTCGCTTGTTCCTGAGGGGTGGGTCGTCGAGTCGCGTGCCGCGCGACCGGTCCAACCAACCGGTGTGCATTGCCAGCTCACCCGGCCCGTACGGAGAGCCGATCCGGCCTGGCCGTAAGTGAGAACCCCCCTTTCGAACCGGATACACAGCCGGACCGCCCGAGGGGCGGGCGGTCCACCGGACGAGAGGGACCAGACTCATGAGCAGTTCCGTGGTGCGCCCGGCCATGCCGGACGACGGGGCCACGCCCGACGACTTACCCGCCCAGTACCGGGCGATCTCCACGCACCTGGCCATCGCGCCACGGGTGAGCGTGGTCATTCCCGCCATGAACGAGGCGGAGAACCTGCCCTACGTCTTCAAGACGCTCCCGGGGTGGATCCACGAGGTCGTCCTCGTGGACGGCAACTCCACCGACGGGACGGTGGCGGTGGCCCGGGGGCTGCGGCCGGACGTGGTGGTCGTGCCGCAGCACGGCAAGGGCAAGGGGGATGCCCTGATCACCGGTTTCCACGCCTGCTCGGGCGACATCATCGTGATGGTCGACGCGGACGGCTCGGCGAACGGCCAGGAGATCGTCAGCTATGTGTCGGCGCTGGTGTCCGGGGCCGACTTCGCCAAGGGCTCCCGGTTCGCCAACGGCGGGGGCACGGACGACATGACGCCCGTGCGCAAGCTGGGCAACTGGGCGCTGTGCACGGCCGTGAACGCCAAGTTCGGCGCCCGCTACACCGACCTCTGCTACGGCTACAACGCGTTCTGGCGGCACTGCCTCGACGAGATCGACCTCGACTGCACCGGCTTCGAGGTGGAGACCCTGATGAACATCCGGGTCGTCAAGGCGGGCCTGAAGGTCCAGGAGATCCCGAGCCACGAGTACCTGCGCATCCACGGGGCGAGCAATCTGCGCGCCGTGCGGGACGGGATCCGGGTGCTGAGGGTGATCCTCAAGGAGCGGTCGAACCGGCGCGGCCTGCGCGTCAGGGCCGCCGCCCCGAAGGCCGGCCTCGCGCGGGGGGACCGGTCTTGACGGAGCCCCGGAACCCAGGGGCGGCGATCTCGGTCGTCGTCTGCGTGTACACCGAGGACCGCTGGAGCGACATCCTCGCCGCCGTCGACTCGGTCCGAGCACAGTCCCGCCCAGCTCTGGAGACACTGCTCGTCGTCGACCACCGTCCGGCGCTGCTCGACCGCCTCACCCGGGAGTACAAGGAGACACCCGGGGTCCGGGTCCTCGCCAACCGGGGGCCGCGCGGACTGTCCGCCGGGCGGAACACCGGGATCGCCGCCTCGTACGGGGAGATCATCGCGTTCCTCGACGACGACGCGGTCGCGGAGCGGGACTGGCTGCACTGGTTCGCCGACGGCTACGCCGACCCGGAGGTGCTGGCCGTCGGCGGGCGCACCGAGCCGATCTGGGCGTCGGGGCGCCGGCCCGTCTGGTTCCCCGAGGAGTTCGACTGGGTGGTGGGCTGCGCGTACAAGGGGCTGCCGCGCGGCCGGACCGCGGTGCGCAATGTGCTGGGCGGCAACGCCTCGTTCCGGCGGACCGCCTTCGACACCGTCGGCGGGTTCGCCACCGGCATCGGCCGCGACGGCGACAAGCGGCCGCTGGGCGGCGAGGAGACGGAACTGTGCATCCGGCTGTCCCGCGCACGGCCGGACGCGGTCCTGCTCCTCGACGACCGCGCGGTGATCCACCACCGCGTGCCGCCCGCGCGGGAACGGTTCGCCTACTTCCGTACGCGCACCTACGCCGAGGGCCTGTCGAAGGCCCTGGTCGCCCGAAGTGTCGGCGCTCAGAGAGGACTTGAGAGCGAGCGTGCCTACACGAGCCGGGTGCTCCCGGCCGGAGTGGCACGCGGTCTGCGCGACGCCGCGCTCGGCCGGGCCGGTGGCGCGAGACGCGCCGGGGCCATCGTCGCCGGAGTGGCGGCGGCGACCGGCGGCTACGTGCTCGGAAGTCTGCGGGCGCGGGGCGGGAGCGCCGGTTCGTTCACCGTCGCGGAGACCGGCCGGGACGACGACCTGGGGGAAGCGGCATGACCGAGCACGCACGGATGCCGGACGGGGTGCCCGTCCCGATCCTGATGTACCACTCGGTCGCCCGGGAGCCGAGCGAGGAGACGCGCACCCTCTCGGTCTCCCCCGGCCGGTTCGCGGAGCAGATGGAGATGCTCGCCGACCACCGCTGCACCCCGCTGACCACGGCCGAGCTGGCCGCGATCTGGCGCGGCGGCCGGGCGCTGCCCCGCCGGCCGGTCCTGATCACCTTCGACGACGGCTACGAGGGCGTGCACCGGCACGCCCTGCCCGTCCTCGCCCGGCACGGTTTCGCCGCCACCCTGTTCGTCTCGACGGGGTGGCTGCGGGGCGCGCACGACACCGGCGGCGGGCTCGACACGATGCTCGACTGGGACCAGGTGCGGGCCCTCGCCGGGCAGGGCGTGGAGATCGGCGGGCACAGCCATACGCATCCGCAGCTCGACCAACTCACCGACGGGAGGCTGGCGTTCGAGCTGCGCCACTGCAAGGACATCGTCGAGGGGGAGCTGGGCGCCGCGCCCGTCTCCTTCGCGTACCCGTACGGCCACTCCGACCGGCGGGTGCGCCGGGCCGTGCGCGCGGCGGGTTTCGCCCAGTCGCTCGCCGTCGGCAACGGACTGGCCAGACGCCGGCAGGGCCCGTACGCCCTGCAGCGCGTCACCGTGCGCCGCTCCACGGACGCCGCCGAGTTCGAGCGGCTGGTCGAGGGCCGCGCGATCGGCCGCACCTTCGCCACGGACCGTGCTCTGACCAAGGGGTACGCCGTGGTCCGCAGAGCCCGACAGGCCCGCCGGAAGGCAGCTCGTACCCGTGTCTGACACGACGACCACCACCGCCAAGGCCGGACCGACCACCACCGCCGAGCCGCAGGCGCCGCCCGGCCGCAGACTCAGGCTGCCCGGCCGGGGCGGGAGCAGGAAGGGCAGACCACACGGCATGGGGCCGGGGAACGGTGACCAGCTGTTCCGCAACGCCTATGCGCTGATGCTGAACACCGGCATCTCGGGCGTGCTCGGCGTCGGCTACTGGCTGGCCGCCGCGCACTACTACACGGCGGACGCGGTCGGTCAGGGCTCGGCCGCGATCGCGGCGATGAAGTTCCTCGCGGGACTCATGGCCGTGACGCTGACCGGGGCCCTGGCCCGCTTCATCCCGATCGCCGGGCGCGGCACGGGACGGCTCATCTTCCGTACGTACGCGGGCAGTGCGCTGGCGGTGGCGCTGGCCGCGCTGGTCTTCCTGCTCACCCTGGACGTGTGGGGGCCGTCGTACAGATTCCTGCACGGGCCGGTCAACGGCCTGGGGTTCGTCGCGGCCGTCGTCGCGTGGGCGCTGCTCACGTTGCAGGACGGGGTGCTCACCGGGCTGCGCAGCGCGCTGTGGGTGCCGGTGGGCAACACCGTGTTCTCGCTGGTGAAGCTCGGCCTGCTGGTCGCGTTCGCGGCGGCGCTCGCGACCACCGGGGTGTTCGTGTCCTGGGTCGTCGCGATCGCGTTCTCGGTGGTCCCGCTGGGCTGGCTGGTCTTCCGCCGACTGGTGCCCCGGCACATCGCGGCGACCGACGGCGGGGCGGATCCGCCGACGCTGCGGCAGATGGGCCGGTTCGTCGCGGGCGACTCCACCGGCTCGCTGTTCTCGCTGGCCGTCGTGTCCCTCGTGCCCGTCGTCATCGCCGCGCAGATCAGCTCCGCCGACAACGCGTACTTCTACATCGCCACCACGATCAGCGGCACGGTCAATCTGCTGGCCATCAACATGGGCGCCTCGCTGACGGTGGAGGGCTCGCACGACCCGGCGCGGCTCGCCGCCAACACCCGTGCGGCGCTCGGCCGGATGGCCCGCATCATGATCCCGGTCTGCACGCTGCTGTTCGTCCTCGCTCCGTACGTCCTCCATGTCTTCGGCGCGGCCTACGCGGACGCGGCGACGCCGCTGCTGCGCTGGTGCGCCGTGGGCGCCGCCCTGCGGGTGGTCATGGAGACGTACTTCGCCGTGCTGCGGGCGCAGAGCCGGACCGCCGGACTCGCCTGGTTGCAGGGCCTGTTGTGCGTGCTGGTGCTCGGCCTGACGTTGCTGCTGCTGCCGCGGATGGGGCTGACCGGCGCGGGCGTCGCGGAGTTCTGCTCGCTCGCGGTGATCATGACGATCGCCGGGCCGAAGCTGTGGCGCGTGGTGCGCGCGGCGCCCGCGGCGGCGCCCTCCGACAGCGTGGCGCCCGACGGCGACCTCGCCGATCTCGGGATGCCGGCGGCACCGGCCCGTGCGACGGGCAGGCGGGACCCCAAGCAGGCGCTGCGCGGCGCGATGGACTCGGACACGCTGCAACTCGCGGTGCAGCTCAACCTGGACCACCAGGAGCGGCGGCCCGATGTGCGCCCGGGCCCGGTGCCCCCGCCGCGCGGGCCGTCCACCGCGCACCGGCCGTCCTGGGCGGCCGGAACCAGGTCACCGGACGCGGAGGAGGCGTCGGCCCCGCAGGCGTCCGGCGACGAAGCCGACGCGGACGGGCCGGGGGCGCCGGGCGGCCCGGGCACGGTGCCCCAGCGGCCCGCCGCCCCGGCGCCGGAGGCCCCGGCGAAGCCGCCGCGGGTCCGTCTCACCCCGTCCGTGACCGTCCTCGCGCTGCTGCTGGTCGCCGGGCTCGGCCTGTACTGGGGTCCGGTCCTCGGCATGAGCGACGCCGATCTCGACGGCATGGGCGGGCTCGGCCTGATCTCGGCCCTCTCCCCCGTGACGCTGTTCGGCGGCGCGCTGCTCATCGGCGTCTTCGCGTCGCTGCTGTGGCTCGAACGCCCGCACACCTGGCTGCTGTGGGCGACCCTGCTCGCCACCGTGGTGTCGCTGCACGCGCTGCCCGCGGTCATCGAGACGGAGCCGCGCTTCGCGACCGCCTGGCAGCATCTGGGCTTCCTGGACCACATCGACCGCACGGGTTCGGCGGTGCCGGACCTCGACGCCCGCTGGAGCTGGCCCGGCTTCTTCGCCGCGGCCGCCTTCGTCGCCAAGGCGTGCGGGGTCAGCGATCTCGGCGAGGTCGTGCGCTGGTGGCCGGTGACGCTCCAACTGCTCTTCCTGGCACCGATGTTCCTGCTGCTGCGTTCGGTGCGGGCGAGCTGGAAGGCCAAGTGGACCGGCCTGTGGATCTTCGTGCTGAGCGGCTGGGTCGGCCAGGACTACTTCTCGCCGCAGGGCTTCACGTATCTGCTCTATCTGATGTTCGTGGCGATCCTGCTGGTCTGGTTCCGGGCGCCCCGGATGCTGCGGACCGGGCACCGCCCCGGCGAGGCGGAGGCCGAGCCGCTGGACCGCCGCCGGCGCGCCGTGCTGCTCGTCGTGCTGATCGCGCTGTTCGCCGCGACGGTCCCCGCGCACCAGCTGACGCCGTTCATGATGCTGGCGGTGCTCGCCGTCCTGGTCCTGGCCCGCCGGTCCGAACTGCGCGGGCTGCCGCTGCTGTTCGGGGTGGTCGTCGCCGTCTGGCTGGGCTTCTTCGCGGAGCCGTACTGGTCGGGGCACTTCGACGACCTGTTCGGCGGGATCGGCGGGGTGGGCGGCAATGTCTCGTCCTCGGTCTCCGGCCGGATCCAGGGCGGCGGTTCGACCCACAAGCTGGTGCTGTACACCCGGGTGCTGCTTGCGGGCGGCGTCCTGGCGTTCGCCTGCTTCGGCTGGTGGCGGCGGCACGACTGGAAGTACCGCGAGCGCTCGCTGCTCGTGCTGACCTTCGTGCCGTTCCTCGGCTTCGGCATGCAGTCGTACGGCGGTGAGATGGCGCTGCGGGTCTTCCTGTTCGCGCTGCCGGGCGCCGCGCTCCTGTCGGGCCTCGCGCTCTTCCCGCGGACCGGCGTCACCGAGAAGGAACGCGACAGGGACCGGATCACCCTGGCTCCGCTCGCGGCGCTGCTGGCGGGTCTGCTGCTGTTCGGCGGCTTCCTCGTGGCCCGCTGGGGCAACGAACCGTTCGAACGGGTCAGGACCGGCGAGGTCGCGGCGATGGACTACGTCTACGCCCATGACCGGCCCACCGTGCGGCTGCTGTGGTTGAGCGACGACACCGTCGACAACGTCACCCCCTCGCTGCCGTGGGGCGCGCGCGACATGGAGAGGGTCCAGTACGTGCCGACGCTCGCGCCCGCCGACCCGGTCCTGGTCGGCGGTCTCGTCAAGGCGCTCAAGGACGCGGGCCCGAACTCGTATCTGATGATCAACAAGAGTCAGGTCGTGTATCTGCGCCTCGATGCCGGCTACTCCCCGGCGTGGTCCGCCCGGCTGACACAGAACCTGGACCGGCGTACGGAGCTGGTGAAGGCCTACGTCAACGACGACGCGACCCTGTACCGGCTGCGCACACCGCCGTCCGGCGCGGTCGAGCGGGCGGATCCGGGCCCGGCCGGCCCGCTGATCACCTGGACCCCGTGGTCGGTGGTGGGCGCGCTGGCCGCCCTGATCCTGATCGTGCTGCTCACGGCGCGTGAGGTGGTCCGGGTGGCGACGCCGCCGAGCGTGCGGCGGCTGCGTCTGCTGCAGAGCACGTTCTGGTTCTCGCTGCCGCTGCTCGCGGTGGTGCTGGCGGCGCTGGTCGAGCGGTTCCTCACGATGGGTCCGCACTGACGGGAGGCGCCGGCACCGTTTCCTCCGGTGCCGGTGCCTCCTACCGCATCAGCGCTTCAGCGCTTCAGCCACTTCACCTCGTAGCCCTGCATCTCGAACCGTCTGCCGTCGACCTTCGCGCTGATGGTCCGGTTCAGGGTGTTCACGACGAGCGCGGCCTTGTCGTCGGCGAGGACCCGCACGTGGGGGGCGTCGTCGTGAGCCACGGAGACCGGGGTGAACTCCGTGTCCGGGCCGAACTCCTCGTTGAACCGCGACACGAGCCCGTACATGGGCAGCGCTCCCCCGCCGCCGGCCCTGTCCGTGGGCCGCCACAGGCAGCCGGCGCAGGCGCGGCCCCTCTCGTCCTCGGGGTTCCAGTAGAACCCGGAGGTCGCGCCGCCCTTGGCCAGGGCGATCAGGGCGGCGGCCTGCACGGCGACGCGGTGCGCCTCGCTCCAGCCGTCGCGCTCGTCCCTGTTGTCGGCGGGCTCCACGTAGTACTCGGCCCACCACAGCGGCAGATCACCGGTCGCCCGCTCGATCCAGGCGCTGACGGCCGTGAACTTGTCGGTGGCCGCGAACTCGTCGGGCAGCATCTCGTCGTCGTTCGTGTAGCTCGATCCGTCGACGACGACGAAGTCCGCGCCCGCCTTGTGCTCGTTCCAGTAGTCGAAGGCGTCGACGACCCGCTGGTCCATGCGGCCCCACGGCCCCCCGACGGCGTCCGACGCTCCGTGGGTCTGCCGCGGGTCGACGCTGTCCATCACCAGATAGGGGCCGCCGACATTGATGCCCTTGTCGACCTTCTTCAGGGCGTCGTGGACGAGGTTGTAGAGCTTCGTGTAGCCCTCGTAGTCCCAGCGGCCCTTCCCGTCGCTCCAGAAACCCTTGAACTCGTTCCACACGATGAAGTGGCGTACGTCCGGATAGCGCTTGGCGACCGTCGCGGCCAGGTTCGCGAAGTCCTGGTAGTGGTCCGGGTCGGGGGCCTTCTCCAGGTTCCGCTGACTCCAGTTCGTGTTGTCGACGCCCGCGTCGCCGCCCTTCATCCAGTCGGGCGCGCAGCACAGCGTGAGCACGGGGGTGCCGCCGGACGCGCGGATGAAGTCGATGCGGCGGTCCAGCGCGTCGAAGTCGTAACGCCCTTTCAACGGCTCGGGGTTGTCCGCGCCCCAGCCCATGATCGCCTGGTTCTGCGGCATCGGCCGCTCACCGAGCAGCTTCTCCGCGCGGATGACGGCGCTCCGCGCGCCCTCGTCGGCCGAGTGCTGGGTGTGCGTGAAGCCCCAGCCGACCGTGGGGCCCTCCTGCAGGGGCGGGTTGGCCGGTGTGCCGTGGACCTTGTCGCCGTCGGGCGAGGTGCCGGCGGTGCTGACCCTGCTGTCGGGGAGTGTGCTGAGCACCGTCAGGGCCAGGGCCAGTGCGACCATGGCCACGCCGAGCGCGGCGATCAGCCGCCATCGCCGCACCCCCGAATTCCACCCATGACGTCTCATCAAGGACAAGGGTAACCAGGGGAGTTGAGGAACCGACAGGGTCCGCCGGCACCGCCTCGTCACGGCGGCCGAGGTGACGGGCGCACCGTGCGGCACAGGTGACGCGCTGCGGAAATACCGTGCGTCCGGCCTCCGCTTGCCGGATCATGGCGGCATGTCTGCGAACCCATTCGACGCGCTGCCGGTCCGGTTGGGCGTCGACGACAGCGACTCGCCCTCCGATGTCGTCGACGCGCTGTTCCTCGGCCGCTTCGCCACGGGCGAGCAGCCGCACTCGCACGCGGTCAACATCGACCGGGTCCGGTCCGGCGCCACGCTGCTGCCGCCGGACGCCCGCATCCTGCGCTCCGCGCGCGACGACGACCGCAGTGCGACGCTCGCCGAGGGGGACGGCTGGACGCTGCTGATCTCCCGGTGGAACCGGGGCGCCGACGTCACGGTCACGGCGACCACCACCGAGCTGGCGGCGAAGATCCTCGGGCAGGCCACGGACGGCGCCGCCGACGAGCCCGAACCCCAGCCGGAGAACGTGACGATGGGGTTCTGGTACGTCTCGCCGCGGCGCGGACCGCACCGCACGACCCGGCAGATCTCGGCGGGTACGTGGGAGGAGGTCCGTCCCAACTACACGGCGCCGGTCGCCGAGGCGATGGACGGCCTCATGAAGACGCGGCCCGAGGACATCGCGGGCCGGCTGCTGCTGCTCCACGGGCCGCCCGGCACGGGCAAGACCTCGGCGCTGCGGACGCTGGCCCGGTCGTGGCGGGACTGGTGCCAGGTGGACTGCGTCCTGGACCCGGAGCGGCTCTTCTCCGACGTCGGCTATCTCATGGACATCGCGATCGGCGAGGACGACGGTACGGCGAAGGGGCGTTGGCGGCTGCTTCTGCTCGAGGACTGCGACGAGCTGATCCGGGGCGAGGCGAAGCACACCGCCGGGCAGGCGCTGTCCCGGCTGCTGAACCTCACGGACGGGCTGCTCGGGCAGGGCAGGAACGTTCTGGTGGGCGTGACCACCAACGAGGACCTGGAGCGGCTGCATCCCGCCGTGGTCCGGCCCGGCCGCTGTCTCGCCCGGATCGAGGTGGGCCCGATGACGCATCGTGAGTCGGTGGCGTGGCTCGGCACCGAGGAGGGGGTCGGGCGCGAGGGCTCGACTCTGGCGGAGCTCTACGCCCTCCGCCGCGGCATCTCTCCGACTTCGGTGCCGGATCAGCGGGGCGGGGCCGATGCGGGGCTGTATTTGTAGGGGGCGCGGTGGGGTGCCGGCTGCGTAGGGTGCGCGGTCGGGTCCCGGTTCCGTCGTGGCTGGTCGCGCAGTTCCCCGCGCCCCTGGGTCGTTCGTCACCCGCGGCCCGGTGGCCTCTTCTCGCGCAGTTCCCCGCGCCCCTGAGGCAGGCGCTTCGCGCCGCCTTCCCTTCAGAGGCTGCGGCTTCGCCGCGCCTCTCTGCCGAGGTGCCGCACGGGGTGCGCCTCTCTGGATGAGATGGCGCACGAAGTGCGCATCTCAGGGGCGCGGGGAACTGCGCGACCAGCCACGACGAGAGGCGCGCGGGGAACTGCGCGAGAAGAGGCCACCGGGCCGCAGCCGAACGGCCAGCCCAACCAGCCGTCAGCCGGCGGAATAAGCGGCCCGCACCGCATCCCGGGCAGCAGCAAGCGCGGCGTCCTCCGAGAGGCCGAGCCGACGGACGCGCTCGGCGTAGACCTGCGCGGCACCGGCCGCCTCCCGAGAAGCCGCATCCCGAGCGGAAGCGACGAACGTGCCGTTGCGCCCCCGCGTCTCGATCACCCCGTCCGCCTCCAGCGCCCGATACGCCTTGGCCACGGTATTGGCGGCAAGCCCCAACTCCTCGGCGAGCCCCCGCACCGTGGGCAACTTGTACCCGACGGGCAGCGTCCCGCCCCGGGCCTGCTCGGAGATCTGCGCCCGCACCTGCTCGTAGGGGGCCGCGCTGTCGTCAATCCGGATCTTCAGGGTCACGGCCCGATTCTCCCGCAGGCCCGGAAAATGAGAGGCACCCGGGCACGACCGGCGCGTAGCGTGCCACGCCATGACCTTGATCGTCCGTACCCTGCGGCCCGATTCCCCGTCCGACGCGGAAGGATTCGCCCGGGTCCGCCGCGCCTGCGTGCCGGCGATGCTCGCGACCCCCGACTCCATCGCGCATCAAGCGGCCCGCACCCATCCCGACGCCCACTACCGCCAGCTGATCGCGGTGGCGGACGACGGAACGGTGATCGGCACGGCGCAGGTCGGCATCGCGCACGACAGCCCGCGGCCGGGCCAGGGCTACGCGAACGTCTACGTCCACCCGGACCACGAGAACCGGGGCGCGGGCAGCCTGATCCTGCGCACGGCCGAGGAGCATCTCGCGCGGCACGGCGCCCGCGAGGTGTTCTGCTGGGCGCTCGACGGCGACCGCAATCTGGCGTGGGCGGCGGCGCGCGGCTACCGGCCCAGCCGCAGCGCCCACTTCCTGCGCTTGGACCTCACCCCCGCCGACGCGCTGCCGCCCCGCGGCCCGGTCCCGCCCGGCGTGGAGCTGCGCACCGCCGCCGACTTCGCGGCGGATCCGCGCCCCCTGTTCGCCCTCGACGCGGAGACGGCGGCCGACGAGCCGAGTGACATCGCCACCGAACTCACCGACTACGAGCAGTGGCTGGCGGACGTCTGGCACCATCCGCTGCTCGACCACGGGCTGACGTCGGTCGCCGTGGTGGACGGCCGGCCCGCCGCGTTCACCCTCGCCCACACCGACGGCGACGGCCGCTACTCGTCGGGCATGACCGGCACGGCCCGCGACCACCGCGGCCGGGGCCTCGCCAAGCTGGTCAAGAACGACTCGCTGCACCGTGCCCGGGAGGCCGGGATCACGGTGGCGTACACGGGCAACGACGCCGGAAACGAGCCGATGCTCGCGATCAACACCTGGTTCGGCTACACGTTCGACGCGAAGGAGATCCGCCATGTCCGCACCTTCGACGCCTGAGGTGGTGCACGTGCGCCTGGTCAAGGCCGGGCGGACGAAGATCAGGTACCCGGCGGCGCTGCTGCGCGACGACGGCACGCACGCGGTGGTCCGCGCCGACTGGGCCACCGACGGCGTACGGGACTTCGGCTTCGTGCGGTTCGTGCCCGGCGACGTCCTCACCGAGCACTACTGGCGGGACCGCTGGTACGCGGTCAAGGAGGTGCGGACCGGCGACGGCGTCCTGAAGGGCTGGTACTGCGACATCGCCCGCCCGGTGGTCCGCGGCGAGGACGGCGATCTCCTCTCCGAGGACCTCGATCTGGACCTGTGGGTCTCGGCGGACGGCTCCGAGGTGATCCGGCTGGACGAGGACGAGTTCGCCGACAGCGGTCTCGCCGAGCGGGACCCGGCCGCCGCGCGGGAGGCGACCCGGGCGCTCGACGCTCTCGAACTCCTCGCCCGCCAGGGCGCGTTCCCCGCGCTGCTCAGCTGAGGGCGACCACCGCGTACCGCTCGTCGCGCACCGGCCCGCCCCACAGTCGCGCATCCTGCGACAGGGGGGTGTGCCGCACCTCGCGGACGAGCGGTGCGAGGGTGTCCAGGATCCGGTGCGCCGGGATGCCCACCGGGTTCAGCTCGCCCCACACCCCCTCGATCAGCACCAGCCGTCCCGCGGGCCGCAGCAGGGTCAGCCAGTGCCGCAGGACGTCCTCGGGGCCGGGCAGCGTCCACAGCACGTGCCGGACGAGCACCACGTCGTAGGCGCCCGGCCGCACCGGCGGCTCCGCCGCGCTCCCGAGGTGGAACTCGGCTTCCCGGTCCGCCAGTTTGCGCCGGGCCCGCTCCAGCATGCGCGGGGCGCTGTCGATCCCCGTGACCCGGTGGCCCCGCTCGGCCGCGAGCAGCGAGAGGCTGCCGGTGCCGCAGCCGAGGTCGAGCACCGCGGACGCCGAAGCGGGCAGCCAGTCGTCGAGGCGGGCCGCCCAGGCCGCCCGCACGACGGGGTCCCGCAGCCCGTGGTCCGGCTCGTCGTCGAACGTGGCCGCCGCGTCGTCCCACGTACCGCTCGTGCTCACGCGTGCTCCTTCGTGTCCGTGGTCGTGTCCTTCAGGTCGGCGTCGTCCCGGGTCACCTGCGGTCCGGCCACCTCTTCGCCCCGGGCGCGGGCTGCGGCGCGGGCTCCCACACGAGTTCACCGGCGAAGGGCACGCCCACGTACCGCAGGGACGCTCCCACCGGTGTGCCGTTCTCCAGCGCGTCGGCGACCTCGGTCAGCAGCTCCGTGTACGAGGACCAGCGGTCCGCGAAACGGGTGCCCGCGCCACTGAAGAAGTCGCCGTCGAGCAGTCCGTCCTCGCCGTCCTCGCTGCCGTCGTCCCAGAGGTCGAGACACATCCGGGCCCCGTCGAGCAGCTCCGCGAGCGACATGGGCTGATCGGCGCCGGGAAAGGCGAACGCGCCCGGGCCCGACGCCGGGCCGCAGCGTGGCGTACGTCACAGGCGCGTGTGCGCTCAGCCATGCCTCGATGCGCCCCCAGGGCTCCGGGGCGGGAGGGGCCGTGCTCACGGGTATCTCGCTCATGTCCCGCATCAGACCACGCGGCACTGACAACGGAGCTGCCCAGGGACTGCCGCCAGGGGGCGCCCGCCCGCTCCTTCCGTGACAACCGCCACTGACAAATGCGCTTCGATGAGCGACGCTCCGGGAACAGGTCTACAACGGCACCACGTTGGAGACCGTGTAGGTACAGGAGGCACCCATGCGCCGAGTGACCATGCACAAGCCCGTCGGGCAGAGCGCCATCGCCCGCCGACTGCGGGAAGAGGCTGTCGAACGGCAGCGGGAGCGGCCCGAAGTGCGCAAGGACGTGCGCAAGACGTGGTGGCCGGACGAGTAGGCCCGGCCGATGACGCTCAGAGCCGCTTGCGGTAGTGAATGCGGTCGTAGGGCCCGTCGACGCGGCGCTCCATGACCTCGTATCCGTAGCGCGGATAGATCTCCTGGTTCTCCCGCATCAACGCGTGCGTGTAGAGCCGGACTTCGGGCAGACCGAGGGCGCGCGCGTGCTCGTCGACGAAGCCGAGCAGGCGGCGGCCCACTCCTCGCCCGTGGGCGTCGGGGTGGACCGCGATGCTGTCCAGGAACAGATGACCGGCCCTGGCCTCCACCACCACGAGCCCGATGACGTCCGGGTCCCCGATGACGTGCACCAGGCCCGCCGCGACGTTCGCCGCGTGGTCGGCCTCCATCGGCTGCGGGGCGAGGCCGATGCGGGCGATGTAGGGGCGGTACGCGGCGTCGGTGACGGCCTTGACCGCGGGTACGTCGGCGGCGACGGCCGGGCGGACGCGGAGCCCCGGATCCGCCTTGCGTGCTTCTTCGTTCATGTCTCCTTGTCTACGCCACTGCCCCGCCCCCCGCACCAGCGGGTTCCCGGCGGGGCCGCGCTGTTTCTGATCCCCGGCTGAGCCCGGCCTTAAGGGGGCCATAAAGATCGTCCCGGCGCCCTCGGAAGGGCCGATCGGGCCGGTTTCGCGGGCTAACTTCCTTGGCACACCCCCACGTCGGACAAGACCGAGGAGCCCCCATGCCCACACGCCGCAAGCTGACCGCGCTCACCGCCGTCGCCTCGGGCGCCACCGCCCTGGCCGCCTTCTCCGCGACGCCCGCCGCCGCGCACGGCACGCTCGGCGACCCGGTCAGCCGGGTCGCGGCCTGCTACGCGGAGGGCGCCGAGAACCCCACCTCCGCCGCGTGCAAGGCGGCGGTCGCGGCGGGCGGTTCGCAGGCCCTCTACGACTGGAACGGCATCCGGATCGGCGACGCGGGCGGGCAGCACCAGGCGAAGATCCCCGACGGCAAGCTGTGTTCGGCGAACTCCGAGGAGTTCAAGGGCATGGACCTGGCGCGGGACGACTGGCCCGCGACGAAGGTCTCGGCGGGCTCGTACACCTTCAAGTACAAGGTGACCGCCCAGCACAAGGGCACCTTCAACCTCTATGTGACGAAGCAGGGTTACGACGCGTCGAAGCCGCTGGCCTGGTCCGACCTGGACCTGGAACACCCGGTCGCGACGAAGACGGACCCGACGGCCGAGGGCGGCTACTACACGTTCTCCGGCACGCTGCCCGAGCGCACGGGCCGCCAGCTGGTCTACGGCATCTGGCAGCGCTCGGACAGCCCGGAGGCGTTCTACTCCTGCTCGGACGTGACGTACGGCGGCAGTTCCGGGTCCACGGGCGCGGCGGCGGCCCCGGCGGCCTCCGCCCCCTCCGACGAGCAGATCGCCGAGGACGCCGACAAGTCGACGGTGGACCACAGCGGTATGGACATGGGTGACGACGACACCGCCACCTCGCACGAGGACCACGGTTCGGCGTCCCCCTCGACGGAGGCGGCCGCGGCGTCGACCGACGGCAACACCCCGTCCACCGACGGCAGTTCGGAGCGGCTCGCGGAGACCGGTGGCGACGCGTCCACCTCGTACATCGCGATCGGCGGCGCCGCCGCCCTGACGATCGGCGCGGCGGGCCTGTTCGCCTCGGTGCGGCGTCGCGCGGTGGCGGGCGGCGGGCGGCACGGCCGCTGACCCTCCCCTTTTCCGTACGCCCCGGCAGGCCTGGCAGCCTGCCGGGGCGTCGGCGTGCCGTCCCACATCACCAGATCGGCCTGACCGGACCGCCCGGCGCGATGGCCAGCAACTGAGCGGTCAGCGCCCGCACCTGCTCCTCGCCGAACCGCTCCACCCAGGGCAGCACGGCCTCCCCGGCGGCCTCCTCGGCGGCCCGGGTGCAGGCCCGGCCGCGCTCGGTGAGCACCAGGAGGCGGGCCCGCGCGTCCTGGGGGTGCGGCCGCCGCTCCACGTACCCCTTGCGCACCATCTCGTCGACGAGCTGACTCGCGGCCTGTTTGGTCACGCCGAGATGGGCGGCGAGTTCGGTGGCGGTGGCGTCCCCCGCGGACAGCCGCGAGAACGCGAAGCCGTGCACGGGGCGCAGCCCGTCGAACCCTCTGGCGACGACGCCCTCGTGCAGGCGTTGCGTCAGGTCGCCCGCGGCGGCGATCAGGGCGGCGGGCAGGGCGAGGGCTTCGGTCTTCTGCACCCTCGCATTGAAACACCCTTGACGAGATGGTCAAGCAGCCTGACCATATAGCCGGATAGTCAAGCTGCTTGACTACATGAGGAGGAGACATGCCCGTAGTCCGCGCGTCGGAGGCCGTCGTCCACGAACTGCACGGCGCCCGCTTCGTTTCGTACGCCACCCCCCGCACCGGCAGCGAACACCTGGCGGCCTGGCGGGGCGAGATACCGGCCGGCACCCGGGCGCCGGCCCACACGGTGACCCACGAGGAGGTGCTGTATCTGCTCGCGGGGACGCTGCGACTGACCCTCGACGGCGAGATCCACACCGTCGTCGCCGGTGACGCGGTGATCGTGAACGCGGGCGCGACGCTCGCGGTGGAGAACCCCACGGACACCACGGCGACGACATGGGTGACGACATCGGTGGGCCTGGAGGCGGAACTGGCAGACGGGACACGGATCACGCCGCCCTGGGCGCACTAGGGCCTGTCTTCACACTCCCCTCGTCGCCCGAAGGGCGGCCCTGCGGCGTCTGGTGCGTGCTCTCGTCGTGCCGGGTGCAGGGCCTCGTACTGGACGTACTCGGCCTTGTGCCCGGTGCGGCGAGAGGACGTGCCAGGCGTCGCGGGGCAGAGGGGAGTGTGAAGACAGGCCCTAGCCCCTCAGTACGAGTTCGCCGACCGTCTCGCCGTCACTGGCCTCCCCGGTCGGCCGGAAGCCGAGGCCGAGGTAGAAGTCCTCGGGGCCGTCCGGGCCGGGGTGCCAGGTGACGAACAGGCGGGTGCCGCCGCGGCGGCGCATCTCGGCGGCCACGGCCTCGACGGCGAAGCGACCGTAGCCCCGGCCCTGCTCGCCCTCCGCGATGTTCAGCCGCCACAGGCCCGAGCGGTGGTCGGCGCCGTCGCCGGTCCAGTCGACGTCGAAGAAGGCCATCAGGAACCCGACGGTCCGCTCCCCGTCGACGATCAGCCGGGGCCAGGCCACGCCGGGATGCACGTACGCCTCGGCCAGCGACTTCACCACCGGCGCCACCAGATGCTCCTGGTCCGGCCGCACCCGCACACCGAGAGCGGCGTCGAGATTGCCGGGGGTGATGTCGCGGAGTCGCAGGTCGCTCGCCATGGGAGCCACCTTAGGTTCCCCTCTCGGATGCGATCAAATGTTCGAACACTGAGCTAGAGTGACCGAAGTTATCGAACGCGAGTACGATTGAAGCGTCGGACAGAAGCGGCAAAGGGGGCGAAGCGATGGAGGTGTGACATGACGGGCTTCGCTCACCTGCATGTCGCATCCGGCTATTCGATGCGCTACGGCGCCTCCCACCCCGAGCAGCTGGCACACCAGGCGGCGCAGCGCGGCATGTCGGCGCTGGCGCTGACCGACCGGGACACGGTCACCGGCGCTGTTCGATTCGCGGAGGCGTGCGCCGCGGAGGGGATCCGGCCGGTCTTCGGGATCGACCTCGCCGTGGAGGCGCTCGCGCCCCCGCCCCCCGCACAGCGCCGCCGCACACCGGCCCGCGGCGGCGCGCACGTGCTCGAGCCGCCGCTGCGGGTCGTCCTGCTGGCGGAGGACCGGGCCGGCTGGGCCCGGCTGTGCCGGATCACGTCGGCCGCCCACGCCCGCGCCGCGACCACCCCGTCGGGGATGCCGGTCGTGCCGTGGGAGGCGCTGCGTGAGCACGGCGGCCCCGGCCTGACGGTGCTGCTCGGCCCCCTCTCCGAGCCGGTCCGGGCGCTGACCGTGGGCCGGGAGGACGTCGCGCGGAAGCTCCTGGCCCCGTGGCGGGAGGTCTTCGGGCGGGGAGTGCGACTGGAGGCGGTAGCGCAGAAACGTTTCAGCACGGATGCGGGATCCCTGCGCCTGGCCGCCCGCACCCTGACCCTGGCCGACCGCACCGGCACCACGGCCGTCCTCACCAACGCGGTGCGCTACGCCGACCCCGGCCAGCACCGCATCGCCGATGTGCTGGACGCCGCGCGGCTGCTGCGCCCCGTCGACCGGCGCCGTCTCGACAGCGGACAGCGCTGGCTCAAGGACGAGGCGGCCATGGCGGGCGTCGCGCGCATGATCGCCGAGTGCGCCGGGGACGGACCCCGGCGGGCCGAGCGGCTGCTGGCGGACACCGCGGCCACCGCGGCGGCCTGCACGGTGGACCCCGCGGCCGACCTCGGCCTGCGCTCCCGCAAGCTCCCGGAGCCCGAGCTGTTCGGTGCCTCGCCCCGGAACGGCGGCGCGGCCCGGCTGCTGCGCGAGCGGTCCGAGGCCGGTCTGGCCCGGCGCGGTCTGGAGCGCGACCCGGCCGCCCTGAAGCGTCTGGACGAGGAGCTCGCCGTGATCTCGCGGCTGGACTACGACGCGTACTTCCTCGCCATCGGGCAGGTCGTGGCCGACATCCGCGCGAAGGGGATCCGGGTCGCCGCGCGCGGCTCGGGCGCCGGTTCGATGGTCTGTCACGCGCTGGGGATCGCCACGGCCAATCCGCTGGAGCACCGGCTGCTGTTCGAACGTTTCCTGAGCGTGCGCCGGGCCTCGCTGCCGGACATCGACCTCGACGTGGAGTCCGCGCGGCGCCTGGAGTGCTACGACGTGATCTTCGAGCGGTTCGGGAAGGAGCGGGTGGCGGTCACCGCGATGCCGGAGACCTACCGGGCGCGCCGGGCACTGCGCGACGTCGGGCTCGCCCTGGGCATCGAACCGGCGGAGGTCGACAGGATCGCCAAGAGCTTCCCGCACCTGCGCGCGTCCGACATCACCGGCGCCCTCGCCGAACTGCCGGAACTGCGCGGGCTCGCGGCCGAGGCGCACCGGTACGGGCCGCTGTGGGAGCTGGCCGAGGGGCTCGACTCCCTGGTCCACGGCATGGCCATGCACCCCTGCGGTGTGGTCATCAGCGACGCGACGCTCCTGGACCGGCTGCCGGTGCAGCCGACGCCGCAGGGCGACTACCCCATGGCGATGGCGGCGAAGGAGGAGATCGAGGCGCTGGGCAACATCAAGCTGGACGTCCTGGGCGTGCGAATGCAGTCCGCGATGGCCCACGCCGTCGCGGAGATCGAGCGGACCACCGGCGACCGCGTCGACCTGGACGACCAGGAGCAGGTGCCGCTCGACGACGTGTTCGCGTTCAAGCTCATCCAGGAGAGCCGGACCCTGGGCCTGTTCCAGCTGGAGTCCCCCGGCCAGCAGGACCTGCTGTCGCGGCTCCAGCCCCGCGATCCGCAGGACGTCATCGCCGACATCAGCCTCTTCCGGCCCGGGCCGGTCGCCGGCGGGATGCCCGAGCGGTACATCGCCGCCCGGCACGGCGGCACCCCCGAGTACGCCCACCCGGATCTGGAGCCCGTGCTCGCGGACACCTACGGCGTGACGATCTGGCACGAGCAGATCATCGAGACCCTGTCGGTGCTGACGGGCTGCGACCGTGCCATGGCGGAGATCGCCCGGCGCGCGCTCGGGGACAAGGAGCGGCTGCCCCGGATCCGGGACTGGTTCCACCGCACGGCGCGGGCGCGCGGCTACAGCGCAGAGGTCCGCGAGGAGGTCTGGAGGACCGTCGAGGCGTTCGGCGCCTACGGCTTCTGCCGGGCGCACGCGGTCGCGTTCGCCGTGCCCGCCCTGCAGAGCGCCTGGCTCAAGGCGCACTTCCCCGCGTATCTGCTGGCGGGGCTGCTCGAACACGATCCCGGCATGTGGCCCAAGCGGGTCCTGGTCGCCGACGCCCGCCGGGGCGGTGTGCCGGTGCTGCCGGTCGACATCAACCGCTCGCGCGTGCGGCACGTCGTCGAGGAGGCCGACGGGGAGCGGTGGGGGGTGCGGCTCGCGCTGTCCGAGGTGCGCGGCATCAGCGAGGAGGAGGCCGCCCGGATCGAGGAGGGGCAGCCCTACGGTTCGCTGTCGGACTTCTGGCAGCGGGGCCGCCCGAGCCGGCCGACCGCCGAGCGGCTCGCCGAGATCGGCGCCCTGGGCCCGCTGCACGACGGCCGGCTCACCCGCCGCGACCTGCTCCTGCAAATCGCCGAACTGCACCGGCAGTCCCGTACCCGGTCCGCGGGCGAGGGCCAGCTCCCCTTCGACACCGGCGCGGTGGGCGGCCAGGACCCCAGCGGGCTGCCGGACCTGACGTCCCGGGAGACCATGAGCGCCGAGCTGAACACCCTCGGCCTCGACGTCTCCAAGCATCTGATGGAGCATCACCACCGGCTGCTGCGGGAGATCGGGGCGACCGACGCGGCGCATCTGGCCGGTCTGCGCGCCGGGCAGCAGGTGCTCGTCGCCGGGGTCCGGGCCTCCACCCAGACGCCGCCGATCGCCAGCGGCAAGCGGATCATCTTCGTCACCCTGGAGGACGGCGCGGGACTGGTCGACCTGGCGTTCTTCGAGGACTCCCACCCGGCCTGCGCGCACACCGTCTTCCACAGCGGGCTGCTCCTGGTGCGCGGCACGGTCCAGGTGCGCGGCACCCGCCGCACCGTGGTCGGCACCATGGCCTGGGACCTGGACGAGATCGCCGCGGCCCGCCGGGACGACGGCCCCGAGGCCGCGCTCGCCCTGCTCGGCGCCGACCGTCCGCATCCGACGCCCGCCCAGCCGCGCCGCACCCTCGCCAACGGCACCACGGGCGCCCGTCTGCACCCGTACGCCGATCTGCAGCCCGCGGGCAGCCGGTCGGCGGATCTGAAGAAGTTCGGCCACAGGAGTCCGGGGAGCGCGGGATGACCACACGACGGCGGCACATCGCCCATCTCCACCTGCATGCGCGGCTGACCGAGGAGCAGTTCGAAAAAATAATCGAACTGATGTCCGGCATCACGCCGCACGTCCAGGCCGTCCCGCCCGACGCCGTCCAGCTGGACCTGACGTCGGCGCTCCGCTACTTCGACATGTCCCCCTACGACGCGGTCCAGATGGCGATGATGCGACTGAAGGCCCTCTACGGCATCGAGAGCAGCGCCGGGCTCGCGGGCAACCGGATGCTGGCGGCGATGGCGGCCGACGCCTCCGCTCCGGGAGCCACCACCTGGGTGCCCGCCGAGCGGGCCGCCCAGTGGCTCGCGCCGCGTCCGGCAGCCGCCCTGCCCGGCATCGGCCGCAGCACGGCGGCGACGCTCGGCACGTACGGCCTGCACACCATCGGGCAGATCGCGGAGCTGCCGCCCGCGACCCTGCAACGCCTCCTCGGGACCGCGCAGGCACGGCTGCTGGCCGAGCGCGCCCGCGGCCACGACCCGCGCCCGGTCGTCGCGGCCGAGCCCGCCGAGCAGCTGAGCGTCGATCACGTCCTGGACCGCGACTGTCTCGACCCGGCCGAGCAGCACCGCGCCGTCCTGGGCCTCGCCGATCTGCTCGGTCAGCGGCTGCGCGGCCGGGGGCAGGCCGCCGGACGGCTCACCCTCACCGTGCGGTACGCGGACCGCAGCTCCACCACGCGCACCCGCGCCCTGCCGGAGTCCACCGGCCACTCACCGGCCCTCGCCGGGACCGCGCTCGCGCTGCTGGCCGGTCTCGGGCTGCAACGCGCGCGCGTGCGCGCCTTCACCGTCCGCGCCGACGACCTCCGCCCGGCCGGTGCGGCGCACCGTCAGCTCTCGCTCGACCCGGGGGCCGACCGGGCCCGCGCCGTGGAGGCCGCCGCGGACAGGGCCCGCCGCCGCTTCGGTCCCGGCGCGGTGCGGCCGGGCACCCTCGCGGGGGCCGGGCCGTCGGTCACTGGTTGCTGAACGCAGCGTCGAAGGAGGCCTCGGGCAGCGGCCACAGCGCGGCCTTGATGCGCTCGACGGCCTCGGCCGCGCCGTGCAGGCGGTCCATGCCGGCGTCCTCCCACTCGACGGAGATCGGCCCGTCGTAGCCGATCGCGGCGAGGGCCCGGAAGGCGTCCTCCCAGGGCACGTCGCCGTGGCCCACGGAGACGAAGTCCCAGCGGCGGCGCGGGTCGCCCCACGGCAGGTGGGAGCCGAGGATGCCGGACCGGCCGGTCTGCGGGCGGACCCGGGTGTCCTTGCAGTCGACGTGGTAGATGCGGTCGGCGAAGTCGGTGATGAAGCCGACGGTGTCGACGCCCTGCCAGAGCATGTGCGAGGGGTCCCAGTTGAAGCCGAAGGCGGGCCGCCGGCCGATGGCCTCCAGGGTCCGCACGCTGGTCCAGTGGTCGTAGGCGATCTCTGAGGGGTGGACCTCGTGGGCGAAGCGCACGCCCTCGGCGTCGAAGACGTCCAGGATCGGGTTCCAGCGCCGGGCGAAGTCCTCGTAGCCGTCGTCGATGACGGACTGCGGGACCGGCGGGAACATGGCGACGTACTTCCAGATCTTCGATCCGGTGAAGCCGACGACGGTGTCGGCGCCGAGGCGGCGGGCCACGCGGGCGGCGCGCTTCATGTCCTCGGCGGCCCGCTGCCGCACGCCCTCCTCGTCGCCGTCGCCCCACACCGAGGGGCGCAGGATCGCCTGGTGGCGGAAGTCGATGGGGTCGTCGCAGACGGCCTGGCCGCCCAGGTGGTGGGAGATCGCCCAGACCTTCAGCCCGTACCGGTCGAGGACGGCCTGCTTGGCGGGGAGGTAGTCGGGGTCCTCCTCGGCGCGGGCCAGGTCCAGGTGGTCGCCCGAGGCCGCGATCTCCAGACCGTCGTACCCCCACTCGCTCGCCAGCCGGGCGACCTCCTCGAAGGGCATGTCGGCCCATTGTCCGGTGAACAGCGTGACCGGTCGGCGGGCCGGCGCGTGCTGGGTCATGGGGTGCCTCCTTGGCTCTGTTGGCGACTTTAGCTTAGTTTGAACAAAACTATCGGCCAAGGATCTCTTCCGGGCCGTACCTTTTGTTCGCGTGAGGCTTTGCTGAAGCCCCCTGGGGACAGGAAGACGAGGGCATCATGAGTCAACTCCGTGTCGCGGTGATCGGAACGGGTTTCATGGGGGCGGTGCACACCCGGTCCGCGCGCGCGGCGGGCGCCGACGTCGTGGGGATCGTCGGGTCCACCCCGCGGAAGGGCCGCGACGCGGCCGAGCGGTTCGGCGCCGGGCGCGGTTTCGACTCGGTGGAGGACGTGCTGCGGGCCGGGGTGGACGTCGTGCACGTGTGCACGCCCAACGCCTCGCACGCCAGGTTCGCCCGCGCCGCCCTCACCGCGGGCGTCCCCGTCGTCTGCGAGAAGCCGCTGGCCACGGACGCCGCGACCGCCCGGGAGCTGCACGAGCTGGCGACGGAGCGGGAGTTGGTGACCGCGGTGCCGTTCGTGTACCGGTACTACGCCTCGGTGCGCGAGGCCCGGCTGCGGCTCGCCCGGCCGGGGCAGCGGCCGCCGTGGCTGCTGCACGGCAGCTACCTCCAGGACTGGCTCGCCGACCCCGACACCGGCAACTGGCGCGTCGACCCGGCGGACGGCGGCGCCACCCGCGCCTTCGGCGACATCGGCGTCCACTGGTGCGACCTGGCGGAGTTCGTGACCGGCCAGCGCATCACCCAGGTCTCGGCGACCTTCGCGCGGACCGCCGCGACCCGCCCGGCGGCCGACGGCACCCCGCGTCCCGTCGCGACGGAGGACGGGGCGGTCGTGCAGTTGCGGACCGACTCAGGCGCCGTGGGCTCGGTCGTCGTCAGCCAGGCGTCGGCGGGCTACAAGAACGCCCTGTCGTTCTCCTTCGACGGGCCGGACGCCAGCTTCGCCTTCCACCAGGAGACCCCCGAGTCGCTGTGGATCGGCGGCCGCGACGGCGCGCGGGTGGTCGTGCGCGACCCCGACCGCGCCGACTCGCCGGTGGGCCGCTCGGCGGCCCTGCCCGCCGGTCACCCCCAGGGCTACTACGAGTGCTTCGCCGACTTCGTCGCCGACGCGCACGCCGCCGTACGCGGTACGGAGGCCGAGGGGATGCCGACCTTCGAGGACGGGGTCCGGGCCGCGCACATCGCCGAGGCGGTCGTGGCGTCGGCGCAGGACGGCGGCTGGGTGGACGTGAAGGAGACGGCCGCTCAGGAGAGGTAGAGCGGCTCGGCACCCGCCCGCTCGCGGGCGTGCGCGTCGCGCGGGCTGCCGTGCGGCAGCCATTCGCCGAGCATGTCGGGGTGCAGCAGCTCCTCGATGGCGAGCTGGGCCGCGCCCACCCCTTCGGCCCGGTCGGGGTCGGCCTCGGTGATGACGAGTTCGTCGGTGGCCAGCGGGAGGGCGCCCCGGGTGACCTGGTCGACGACCGGCGCGCGGAACACGTCACCGGCCTGCGCCAGCGTGCCGGCCAGATACACGGTCGACGGGTTGAACACGCTCACCAGCAGCGCCAGTTGGGAGCCGACGAGCTCCCCGGCCCGGGTGACCAGCTCGATGCTCACCGGGTCACCGTACGCACAGCCGTCCAGGACCTCGGTGACGGTCAGCCGGTCGAGCCGCTCCTGGAGGAAGGGGCTGCGCCCGGCCAGGGCCGCGGCGCGGGCGTCCCGCGCGAGCGCCCAGCCGCCGGCGAGCGCCTCCAGGCAGCCGAACTTCCCGCACCGGCACCGGTGGCGGGACTCGGCCGCGACGATGGTGTGGCCCAGGTCGCCGGCCGCGCCCCGGGCCCCGCGGTGCAGGCGGCCCCGGGAGATCAGGCCGAGGCCGATGCCGGTGCCGGCCTTGACGAGCAGGACGTTGTCGCCGGCCGAGACCCGGTCGCGGCTCCAGGCGCCCAGCGCCATCACGTTGGCGTCGTTGTCGACCCAGGCGGGGACCGCGAAGTGGGCCTCCAGGCGCTCGCGCAGCGGGAAGCCGTGCCAGCCCTCCATGATGGGCGGATGGACGGGGGTGCCCCGGGCGAAGTCGACCGGCCCCGGCACGCCCACGCACACGCCCCACAGCCGGTCCGCCAGCTCTCCGGTGAGCAGCTCGGCGGCGGCCGCGAACAGCGCCTCCAGGGATGCCTCGGGGCCCGCCTCGACGTCCCAGGGCAGGCGCCGGTCGGCCAGTTGCGTACCGTCCAGGTCCGTCACGGCGAGGTGCAGATGTGTGGCGCCGAAGACCACCCCGAGGACGGCGCCGCGCCCGGAGGCGATGTGCAGGATCCGCGACGGTCTGCCGCCGGTCGACGGCGCGGGCTCGCCCTCGCTGAGCAGCCCGGCCCTGAGCGCGTGGTCGACCCGCTGCTGGATGATCGTCCGGCCCAGGCCGGTGTGCCGGCTCAACTCCGGCCGCGTCACCGCCAGGCCGCTCCTGATGGTTCTCAGGACCAGCGACAGCGTCTGGGTCTGTTCGGTCATACGGCGCAGTCTCCATGGGGTCGGGAGGACGAGCTTATGGCGTGCCCGGGCGCGCGGGCAGGGCCGGGCGGACGCGGCGGACGCCCCGGGGCCACTCGTTCGGTCCACCCCGACTGCATGGAACGGTGCCCCGCCCGACCGTGGGGACATGAGATTCGCCGATCGATTCGCCCGAGAGTTCAAGGACGCCGTCACTCCCCGGGCCGCGGTGCTCGTCATCGGCGTGCTCGCGCTGCAACTGCTCTTCATCGCCTCCTACGTGGGAGCGCTGCACAGCCCGAAGCCGAAGGACGTGCCGTTCGGTGTGGTCGGTCCGACGGCGGCGGTGGCCCAGCAGACCGAGCAGCAGCTGGCGAAACTGCAGGGCTCACCGCTCGACCCGCGCGTGGTCGCCGACGCGGCGACGGCGAAGCGGCAGATCCTTGACCGGGAGATCGACGGCGCGCTGGTCCTGAACGCGCGGGGCACCACGGACACCCTGCTCGTCGCGTCCGGCGGCGGCACCGTCCTGGCCAGCGCCCTGGAGAACCTGGCCGGCGAGATCGACGCCACCCAGCAGCGCACGGTGCGCACGGTCGACGTGGCACCGGCCTCGCCCAGGGATTTCGACGGCCTCTCGGCGTTCTATCTCATCGTCGGCTGGTGCGTCGGCGGTTACCTGTGCGCCTCGATCATGTCGATCAGCGCAGGCTCCCGGCCCACCAGTCCGCCGCGCGCGCTGATCCGGCTCGGCACGATGGCGCTGGTCGCGATCGCGGGCGGCATCGGCGGCTCGCTCATCATCGGCGACTCGATCCTGGGCGCGCTGCCCGGCTCCTTCTGGGGCCTGGCCGGGCTCGGCGCGCTCGTCACCTTCGCGGTCGGCGCGCTCACCCTGGCCCTGGAGGAGCTGACCGGCATCGTCGGGATCGGCCTGGCCGTCCTGGTGGTCGTCGTCGCGGGCAACCCGAGCGCGGGCGGCGCCTTCCCGCTGCCGATGCTGCCCCCGTTCTGGAAGGCGATCGGCCCCTGGCTGCCGCCGGGCGCGGGCACCTGGTCGGCCCGCTCGATCGCCTACTTCCACGGCAACGACATGACGAAGTCCCTGCTGGTGCTGTCGGCGTGGGCGGTGGCGGGCGTGGCGGTGACCTTGCTGGTGTCGACCCTGCGAGAGAAAAGGCGCGCTTCTTCGGAGGCGCCGAGCCCTGCGGCCCCGTAGGGGGCGCGAGGAACTGCGCGAGCAACCACGACGCACCGCCACCCGCACACGAAAGCGCACCCGGCAGACGAATAGGCGCCCCCATTGAACCTCCCCCACCGATCAGGCCCGGCAGCCCAGGCCAGCTCCGTCAAACGCATGGAGCCCACGGCCCAGGCCCAGCTCGGCCCCCTCGGCCTGACGGGCTTCATCGTCGTCACGATGATCGCCACCGGCATCGACGCGGGCATCTTCCCCGAACGGCTCGCGGCGGCCGACGTCCCCACGGTCGGCTTCTTCATCGGCGGTCTGGCCCAGTTGCTCGCCGGTCTCTTCCAGGCCCAGCGGGGCGACACCTGGCACGCGACGGTCTTCGGCGGCTTCGGCCTGTTCTGGATGGCGAAGGCGCTGATGCTCCAGTGGATCGTGCCCTCGCTCGAACCGTCCCTGCGGGGCGACGCGATGGGCCTGTTCACGCTCCCCTGGGTCTTCGTGGTCTTCGTCCTGTGGCTGGCGAGCTGGCGCATCCACCTGGTCCTGCTGCTCACCTTCAGCTGCGTCCTGGTGGTGTTCGTGGCGATGACCTGCAACGGCTTCACGGGCCTCGAGGGCTGGAACCGGGTCGCCGGCTGGTTCGGCCTCGGCGCGACGGCCGGGGCGCTGTATCTGCTCGCGGGCCAGGTGATGGCCTCGACGTGGGGCCGCCCGGTGCTGCCGATGGGCCGCTTCCTGACGCCGCCGGAGCTCGCCGAGTCCTGATTCCCGTACGCGTACGGGAAAGCGCGCCCCGGCACCGTCGTGCGAACGGTGCCGGGGCGCGCGTCTGCGCGGGGACGCGGGTCACGCGGCGGGCGCGCCCTCCCGGTTCCCGTAGTACGCCTGCCGCATCAGCCGCTTCATGTCGTCGATCATCGGCATCCGCGGGTTGGCGGGCGCGCACTGGTCGGCGTAGGCGTTCATGGCCTGCTGGGGCAGTGCCTCCAGGAAGGCGCTCTCGTCGACGCCCTCGGCGGCGAACGAGGCGGGGATGCCGCAGCGGTCGCGCAGTTCCTCGACGGCCCTGGCGTACGACTCGACGCCCTCTTCCGGGGTCGCGGCGGGCAGGCCCAGCATCTTCGCGATCTCCTGGAGGCGTTCGGGCGCGCGGTAGGTCTCGGCCTTGGGCCACGGGGTCGCCTTGTAGGACACCGTGCCGTTGTGCCGGATGACGTGCGGCAGGAGCAGCGCGTTGGTGCGGCCGTGGGCGACGTGGAAGGTGTTGCCGAGGGTGTGCGCCATGGCGTGCACCAGGCCGAGGAAGGCGTTGGCGAAGGCCATGCCCGCGATGGTGGAGGCGTTGTGCATCTTCTCGCGCGCCTCGGGGGCCCTGGCGCCGTCGGTCACGCAGGCTTCCAGGTTCTCGAAGACGAGCTTGATGGCCTGGAGGCACTGGCCGTCGGTGAAGTCGTTGGCGTAGACGGAGACGTACGCCTCGGTGGCGTGGGTCAGCGCGTCGAAGCCGGAGTCGGCGGTGACGGTCGGCGGGAGGTTCATCGGGAGCATCGGGTCGATGATCGCGACGTTCGGGGTGAGCGCGTAGTCGGCGAGGGGGTACTTCTGGGCGGCCTCGGGGTCGGAGATGACGGCGAAGGGGGTGACCTCGGAGCCGGTGCCGGACGTGGTGGGGATCGCGACCAGCTTGGCCTTCTCCCCCAGCTGCGGGAAGGTGTACGCGCGCTTGCGGATGTCGAAGAACTTCTCCTTGGTGTCCGCGAACTCGATCTCCGGGTGCTCGTACATCAGCCACATGATCTTCGCGGCGTCCATCGGCGAGCCGCCGCCGAGCGCGATGATCGTGTCGGGGCGGAAGTCCCGCATGGCGGCGGCGCCCGCCCGCACGGTGGCCAGCTCGGGGTTGGGTTCGACGGTGTCGATGACCTGGACGGTGACCGGCCGCGGGCGGGAGGCGAGTATGTCGGTGACCTTCTGGACGAAGCCGATGGCGCCCATCGTCTTGTCGGTGACGAGGCTGACGCGGCTGACGCCGTCCATCTCGCCGAGGTACTTGACGGCGTTGCGCTCGAAGTAGATCTTCGGCGGGATCTTGTACCACTGCATGTTGGTGTTGCGCCGCCCGATCCGCTTGATGTTGACGAGGTTGACCGCCGAGACGTTGTTGGAGACGGAGTTGTGGCCGTAACTGCCGCAGCCCAGGGTCAGCGACGGGAGGAAGGCGTTGTAGACGTCGCCGATGCCGCCGAAGGTGGAGGGCGCGTTGACGATGACGCGGATCGCCTTGACGCGCCGGCCGAACTCCTCGGCCAGTTCCTCGGACTCGGTGTGGATGGCGGCCGAGTGGCCGAGGCCGTTGAACTCGACCATCTGCGCGGCGAGTTCGAGGCCGTGCCCGGTGTCGCGGGCCTTCAGCGCGGCGAGGATCGGGGACAGCTTCTCGCGGGTGAGGGGTTCGGCCGGGCCGACCTCGGCGCATTCGGCCACGAGGACCGAGGTGTCGGCGGGGACCTCGAACCCGGCCTGTTCGGCGATCCACGTGGGACTCTTGCCGACGACGGAGGCGTTGAGCCTGGCGCCCGCGCAGTCGGTGCCGTAGGCGGTCGCGCCGAAGACGAACTCCTCCAGCTTGGTCTTCTCGGCGGCGGTCAGGACGTGGGCCTGGAGGCGGCGCAGCTCGGCGATGCCGTCCTCGTAGATCTCCTGGTCGAGGATCACGGCCTGCTCGGAGGCGCAGATCATGCCGTTGTCGAAGGCCTTGGACAGGACGATGTCGTGGATGGCGCGGCCCAGTTTGGCGTCCTTGGCGACGTAGGCGGGGACGTTGCCCGCGCCGACGCCGAGGGCCGGCTTGCCGCACGAGTAGGCGGCCCTGACCATGGCGTTGCCGCCGGTGGCGAGGATGGTGGAGACGCCCTCGTGGTTCATCAGGAAGCCGGTGGCCTCCATGGAGGGCTGCTCGATCCACTGCACGCAGTTCTCGGGGGCGCCGGCCCCGATCGCGGCGTCGCGCACGATCCGGGCGGCCTCGGCCGAGGACTTCTGGGCGCTGGGGTGGAAGGCGAAGACGATCGGGTTACGGGTCTTGAGCGCGATCAGCGCCTTGAAGACCGTCGTGGAGGTCGGGTTGGTGACGGGGGTCATCGCGCAGATGACGCCGACCGGTTCGGCGATCTCGGTGACGCCGTTGATCTCGTCGCGGGAGATGACACCGGCGGTCTTCAGGCCGCGCATCGAGTTCACGACGTGCTCGCTCGCGAAGAGGTTCTTGACCGCCTTGTCCTCGAAGACCCCGCGTCCGGTCTCCTCGACGGCGCTCTTCGCCAGGTCGCCGTGGTGGCTGAGCGCCGCGAGGGACGCCTTCTTGACGATGCGGTCGACCTGCTCCTGGTCGTACGTCTCGAACCGGGCGAGCGCCTCCAGCGCGCCGGTGACCAGTTCGTCGACCATCCCCTTGGCATCCACGGCAGGGTCTCCTTCTTCGCGGCCTTTTTCTTCGACAGTTCGATTCCACACCTTTTCGTGCGGTCCGAGCGGTGGAAAAGGGCCCCGGCCTACGGGCCGAAGGTCCCGCGAAGATCATTCGCTCTCGAGCAGAACCCTCCCCCACCTGCGCGGACGGTTCGGGTCTTACGTCCCTTGCGAGCTTGTGAAAACTTTCACAAGAATTTCGCGGGAAAAGGGCACCCCGCGTGTGCGGGGTGCCCCGGGAAAACCGGTCAGCCGATTTCCGCGCCGAACGTGGACAGCGCTTCCGTGACCGGCTGGAAGAACGTCTCGCCGCCCGAGCTGCAGTCACCGCTGCCGCCGGAGGTGAGGCCGATCGCCGTGTCGCCGGAGAACAGCGAGCCGCCGCTGTCGCCGGGCTCGGCGCAGACGTCGGTCTGGATGAGGCCGTTCACGATGTCGCCGTTGCCGTAGTTCACGGTGGCGTCGAGGCCCGTCACGGTGCCGTCGTGCACCTGGGTGGTGGAGCCGGAGCGGGTCACCTTCTGGCCGACGGTCGCGTCACCGGCCTTGGTGATCGCCTGCGCGGAGCCGTTGTAGAGGTTCACCTCGCTGGGGTGGGGGACGTCCGCGGTGTACTTCACGAGCCCGAAGTCGTTGTCGGGGAAGCTCGACTCCTCGTTCGTGCCGATCTCCTGGCCGCTGGAGTCGGACCAGGTGGAGATCGCCTCGGTGCAGTGGCCCGCCGTGATGAAGTACGGCTGGCCGCCCTTGACCACGTTGAACCCGAGGGAGCAGCGGCCGCCGCCGCCCGAGATGGCGTCGCCGCCGGACACGAAGGTCTTGAACTCACCCTGGGTGCGCTGGAGTTCGGCCTTGGCGCCGAGGCCGTCGACGACCTTGTTCAGCTTCTGCCAGTCGGCGCCCTTGACCGTGCGGTCGGCGGTGACGACGACCTTGTTGGTGGCGGGGTCCGTGGCCCAGGAGGTGCCCGGGATCGAGGCTTCGCTCTTCAGCGTCGTGCGGGCGCTCTTCAGCGCGGCCAGGGAGTTCTGCACGATTCTGGCCTGCGCGCCGGCCGCCTCGACGGTCTGCGCCGCGTCCTTGCTGAGCACGTTGACGACGAGGTGGTTGGCCTTCGCGTCGTAGTAGCTCCCCGCCGCGTCCGCGCCGAGGTCCTTGTGCAGGGTCGAGGCGAGGTTTCCGGCCTTCGCCACGGAGAGGTTCTTCGGCGTCAGGTCAGGGGTGTCGGTGCTGGCGTTCGCAGTCTGGAAGGTGATGCCCGCGGCGGCCAGGGCGGCTATTCCCGCTCCGACCACGGCGACGCGCCGCTTGGGTATGCGTCGGTGCTTCAACTCTCGTCCTCCTGTGGGGGGTTGGGAGCCCGGAAGTCGTGGGGGACGTACCGGGTTCCATGAGGCTGACGGGCCCACTATCCCGACCGTCACAGGGGGCACACAAGGTCGACTTCAGGACGCGCATTCGTCAAACCGCGTACGCCCCTTACCTCTTACACGCACCAACGCCGCCGAGGTCGACCGCCTGCGATCCCCAAAGCAAACACTCCGTGCGCGCACGGTTGGGCAGAGGGTGAGGACTAGTCCTGTCCAGAAATCGCCCCGCCGGGGGCGCGAGAAACGGCGCACTCAGCCACACCCGACACACCACGGCTCCCCCACCAGAGTCGCGAGGAACCGCGCGAGAAGCCCCACCGACCGCCACCCAACCACGGCCGCCAACCCACCCAGGGGCGCGAGGAACTGCGCGCCCAGCCACAGACGACCCACACACCACAACTCACCCCACCAGGGGCGCGAGGAACTGCGCGCCCAACCACAACCGCCCTGCACCCCACACACCACAGCCCACCCCACCAGGGGCGCGAGGAACCGCGCGAGAAGCCCCACCGACCGCCACCCAACCACGACGGCCAACCCACCCAGGGGCGCGAGGAACTGCGCGCCCAACCACAGACGACCCACACCCCACACACCACAGCTCACCCCACCAGGGGCGCGAGGAACCGCGCGAGAAGCCCCACCGACCGCCACCCAACCACGACGGCCAACCCACCCAGGGGCGCGAGGAACTGCGCGCCCAGCCGCAGACGGCCCGCACCCGACACACGACAGAAGCCCTACAGCGCGTCACCCTCCGCAGCGCCGCCCCGACGAACGGCCCCCTCGGCGGAGCCCCCCTCGGCGCCCCCCGAGGGCGTCGCCCGCTCAAGAAACCGCAGCAGCTCCACCGGAAACGGCAGCACCAGCGTCGAGTTCTTCTCGGCGGCGACCGCCACCACGGTCTGCAGCAGCCGCAGCTGGAGCGCGGCCGGGGTGTCCTCCATCTGCTGCGCGGCCTCGGCCAGCTTCCTGGACGCCTGAAGCTCCGCGTCGGCGTTGATGACCCGGGCCCGCCGCTCCCGGTCGGCCTCGGCCTGCCGCGCCATCGACCGCTTCATGGTCTCGGGCAGCGACACGTCCTTGATCTCCACCCGGTCGATCTGCACACCCCACCCGACGGCCGGACTGTCGATCATCAACTCAAGCCCCTGGTTGAGCTGTTCACGGTTGGAGAGCAGATCGTCGAGGTCGCTCTTGCCGATGATGGAACGCAGGGACGTCTGCGCCATCTGGGAGACCGCGAAGCGGTAGTCCTCGACCTGCACCACGGCCTCGGCCGGATCGACCACCTTGAAGTAGATGACGGCGTCCACCCGCACCGTGACGTTGTCCCGGGTGATGCCGTCCTGCGCGGGCACCGGCATCGTCACGATCTGCATGTTGACCTTACGGATCCGGTCGACGCCCGGCAGGATCATCGTGAGCCCGGGGCCGCGCACCGACGAGGTCAGCCGACCCAGGCGGAACACCACCCCGCGCTCGTACTGTTTGACGACGCGGGCCGCCGCCATCGTGTACACCGCTGCGGCGCAGACGACGGCCGCTCCCGCCACCACCAGTTCCTCGACCATCGCACGGCCCCCCGGGGTCCGAAGTGGGCGCATCGGGCGCGTGGTTCAGGCGCGCACTTCGACGGTAACTCCGTGCGGGGCGGTACGGGAGAGCCCCCGCCCGGTGCGCTGCCGGACGGGGGCTTCCACTGGTGGCCGCGGTGCCGCACAGACGTACAGACGTACAGACGTACAGCCGGTGCGATCGGCGCAGGTGGTGCGGGTGGTGCGGTCAGAACACGTGGACGCCGTACACGCTGAGCGCCTCGGTGACCGGCTGGAAGAACGTCGTGCCGCCGGACGTGCAGTTGCCGCTGCCGCCCGAGGTCAGACCGTAGGCCACGCCGCTCGTGGAGTAGAGGGCGCCACCGGAGTCGCCGCCCTCGGCGCAGACGTTGGTCTGGATCATGCCGTAGACGATGTCGCCGCTGCCGTAGTTCACGGTGGCGTTGAGCCCGGTGACCTTGCCGCTGTGGATGCCGGTGGTGGAGCCGTCACGGGTGACCGCGGTGCCCACGCTCGGTGTGGCCGCGCTCTTGATGTCCGTGTTGCCCGCGGTGCCGGACTTGGTGACCGAGCTGTTGCTGTACTTCACCAGCGCGTAGTCGTTGGTGGGGAAGCTGTAGCTCACGTTCGAACCCAGCACCGTGGTCTTCGCGGAGTTCGAGTACCAGGTGGAGGCGACCTCACCGCAGTGGCCCGCGGTCAGGAAGTAGTAATTGCCGCTGTTGTCCTGGACGTTGAAGCCGAGGGAACAGCGGTAGGCGCCGCCGTAGATGGCGTCGCCGCCGGCGATCAGCTTCTTGAAGGTGCCGTTCGTCCGCTCGATCCGGAGCGCGCCCGCATTGCTGCCGGCCTGTTCCGTGATCTTGTTGATCTCGGCCTGCGACACGGTGCTGTCGACGGTGACGAGGACCTTGCCGGTCTTCGCGTCGACAGCCCAGGCGGTACCGCCGATGTCGGCCGCCTCGACGGCGTCGCTGGCGCGGGTGAGCTGGGCCGCACTGAACGTCGGGTTCTCCGCGGCCTGCGCGGAGGGGATGGTGAACGCTGCCACGGCCAGCAGTCCGGTGCCCGCGGCGATCAGCCCGGTCCGTCTCGCTACGCCGCTACGGGGGGTGGTGCGCTTGATCCTCACTGGTCGTTCCCTCCTGAGGAGAGTCGGGGGCCCGCGTGGGGTCGGGGCCCGTGAGGCGCGGTCAAGGGCACGGGAGTGGTCCGGATTCCGAACACGCCGTGACCCTGACAAGCGCTGTTCGGGAGTATTCGGTCTCTCAACTACCCCGCACAAGGGCGCCTTTCGGCCTTCCACCGGATCTCCGTACCCCACGACGTCCTGCCCCGGCGGCTTCCCTCGTACGGTGCGCACGAGGGCCGTCGGGGCTCGGCTCGACCTGTCAGACGGTCCGGGGCGCCGCCGGGTTCCGCTCCCCCGCCTCGATTCCCACGGTGAGGGTGTTGCCCGGGGGCGGGAAGGGGCAGACGAAGTGATCCGCGAAGGCGCACGGCGGCAGCGTCGCCCGGTTGAGGTCCACGGTCGTGCGGCCGTCGGCGTCGGGCGCGGCCGGGTACAGGAAGCGGAACCGGTAACTGGTGCGGCCACTGGTGGCGTCGGCGAACACGGCCCAGAGCCGGCCGTCCGCCTGCCGCGCGACCTGCAGCGTGTGCTCCTGCCCGGCGAGCGTGAAGGCGAGTTCCCCCGCGAGTCCGAGTGCCCGCTTCCTGCCGTCGGCGTTCTCCACGCGGACGTCCGTGGTCCCGTCCGGGTACGGGGTGAAGCGGCCCTCGACCGACCAGCGCGGGTCGTACGGAGTGGCGTCGATGCCCGCCGACTCCAGGAACGCCGCGCGGGCGGGCGCGGCCGGGTCGAAGTCCCGTACGCCCCACAGCCCTTCGCGGACGATCACGACGAGCCGCCGCTCGCCGAGCGCGACGGTGGCGTCGGGGCCGAACCGGGTCTCCACGCCGTCGAGGGTGCGCACGACGGCGTCACCGTCCGTCCGCCACTCCCCGGGGATGGCCGGAAGTTTGCCGTCCGGATAGTCGTCGAGCCAGTGCGTGCCGGTGAGCGAGAGGGGCCCGTGGGGCGCGGCGACGGACGCGGTCCGTGCTTCGTGCCACTGCTTCCAGGCGTCGGCGGCGTCGGTCATGCGGTGAGGATCCTTTCGGGAGTGCGCAGTCCCAGATGGGAGCGCAGGGTGGAACCGGTGTATTCCGTGCGGAAGACGCCGCGTTCCTGGAGCAGGGGGACGACCCGGTCCACGAAGGCGTCGAGGCCGCCGGGGGTCAGGTGCGGGACGAGGATGAATCCGTCGGCGGCGCGGCCCTGTACGAAGGCGTCGAGTTCGGCGGCGACCGCGTCGGGCGTTCCGATGAACGACTGCCGGCCGGTCGTCTCGATCACGGTCTGCCGGATGGACAGGCCCTTGGCGCGGGAGACCGCCCGCCACTTCTCGGCGATCTCGAAGACGTCTCCGCGCCGGGTGCGGCCCTGGGAGAGGCCGGAGTCGGGGACCGGGTCGATGTCGGGCAGCGGTCCGTCGGGATCGTAGGAGGAGAGGTCCACGCCCCACACCTGTTCCAGGGCGAGGATCGCGGTCTGCGGGGAGACCTGCTGCCGCCGGATCTCGGCGGCCCGCTCCTGTGCCTCCGCCGCGGTGTCGCCGAGCACGACGGTGACCCCCGGCATGATCTTGAGGTCGTCCGGCTCGCGCCCGTACGCCGCGAGCCGTGCCTTCACATCGGCGTAGAAGGACTGCCCCGCCTCCAGGGTGCCGTGCCGGGTGAAGATGACGTCGGCGGCGGACGCGGCGAACTCGCGGCCCTCGGCGGAGTCCCCGGCCTGGATGACGACGGGGTGGCCCTGGGGCGGGCGGGGCACGGTGAAGTCGCCCTCCACGGTGAAGTGCCGCCCCTGGTGGCGGACGGGGTGGTCGGTGCCCGCGTCCCACAACTCCCGTGCCAGCTCCACGAATTCGGCGGCGCGTGTGTAGCGGTCGGCGCGGGCGAGGTAGCCGCCGCGGCGGAAGTTCTCGCCGGTGAACGCGTCGGAGGAGGTGACCACGTTCCAGGCGGCGCGGCCGCCGCTGAGGTGGTCGAGGGTGGCGAAGCGGCGGGCGGTGTCGAACGGCTCGTTGAAGGTGGCGTTGACGGTGGCGGCGAGGCCCAGTTTGCCGGTCACCGCGGCGAGCGCGTTGAGCACGGTGATCGACTCGGGGCGGCCGACGACGTCCAGGTCGTGGATGCGGCCGCGCTGCTCGCGCAGGCGGAGCCCTTCGGCGAGGAAGAAGAAGTCGAACAGGCCGCGTTCGGCGGTGCGGCCCAGGTGCTCGAAGGAGGCGAAGTCGATCTGGGACTTCGAGCGCGGATCGGCCCACACGGTGGTGTTGTTGACGCCCGGGAAGTGGGCGGCGAGATGGATCTGCCTGGTCATGAGCGGGCCCCCGGGGCGGCTGCGTACTGGCTGGCGGGCCGGGCGAGTCCCAGGTGTTCGCGCAGGGTGCTGCCCGGATAGAAGGTGCGGAACAGGCCGCGGTGCTGGAGCAGCGGCACGGTGCCGTTGACGAGGCGCTCCAGGTCGCGGCGCGGGTCGAGCGGGGTGAGGTGGAAACCGTCGGCGGCGCCCGCCCGGTACCAGGCGGCGATCAGATCGGCCAGGTCGACGGGACCGCCCCGGTACAGCGGCCCTTCGCCGGTGGGCAGCGGTCCGCCGCCGTGGCCGGGCTGGGCGGCGTGCTCGCCGCCGCCGAGGTCGATGCGGAGCGCGGCGAGCACCCGCAGCTCGTCCGGGTCGCGGCCGTGCTCGCCGGCCCGGCGCCGCAGTCCGCTCCGGGCGGCGGCGAGCTGGTCGGGATCGGAGACGCCGACGAGCGCGACGTCGGCGTGCCGGGCCGCGACGTCGTACGCGTACGGCTGGGTGGCGTCCACGACGACGACGGGCCGGCCCTGGGGCGGCCGGGGCACGATCGACGGGCCGCGCACGGAGAACGTCCGGCCCTCGAAGTCGACGTAGTGCAGCTTGTCGCGGTCGATGAAGCGGCCGGTGGCGACGTCCCGGATCTCGGCGTCGTCCTCCCAGCTGTCCCACAGCCGCTTGGCCACGTCGACGACCTCACCGGCCTCGTGCCACAGGTCGGCGGGCGGCGGGACCGTGGTCAGCCGTCCGAAGAGCAGCGCCTCGTCGTCGCCCGGCGACACGTCGGGGCGCCAGCCCGCCCGCCCCCGGCTCACCCAGTCGAGGGTGGCGACGGCGGCCTGCACGTGGAACGGCTCGGTGTGGGTGGTGGTGACGGTGGGCACGAGCCCGATCCGGGAGGTCTCCGGGGCGAGCCGCGACAACACGGCGAGCGCGTCGGCTCCGGGCGCGGCGAAGGTGTCGTGCAACGTCACGAAGTCCAGCGCCCCGTGCTCGGCGAGCCGGGCGAGCTCCAGGTAGGGCGCGGGTTCGTAGGTGTCGGCGAGATCGACGCCGGCGGCGAGGTGCAGCATGGCGGGGGGGGAACCTTTCATCGGGGAGGAGAACAGCGCAGCCAGGGGCGCGGGGCTGTATCGATATGCGGCTTCGCCGCGTGGGCGCGACCGGCCACGACGAGACCCGCGGCCGGTCACCCACAGCTCCCGGCACCGCCTACGAGGTCTTGGGCAGCCCCTGAGGGTTGACCACGGACTTCGACACGGCCTCGCTGGACAGCCCCCACCGCTTCAGCACCCGCGCGTACGACCCGTCGGCGATGACATGGTTCAGCGCGGCGGCATAGGCGTCGACGAGCCCGCTCCCCTTCTTCGTCGTCGCGGCGATCTCGCCCTGGACCTCGTCGCCGCCGCCGGAGATGGTGCCGATGATCTGCGACTGTCCGGCGGACGCCACGTGGTAGGAGGAGGCCGGACTGGGGCCCAGGTAGGCGTCGATGCGCCCGGACTGGAGCGCCAGGTAGTAGTCCGTGTCCTTCTGGAAGTACTTGATGGTGACGGGCTTGCGGCCCGCCTTCTCGTTGCGCCTGCTCCAGTCGACGAGGATCTTCTCCTGGTTGGTGCCGGAGGAGACGGCGATGGTCTTCCCCGCGACGTCCGCGGGCTTCTTCACCCGCCAGCTCGTGCCCTTCTTCGCCTCGAAGGCGATGTTGTCGAGCCGGTACGTGGCGAAGTCGTACTTCTCCTTGCGCTCCTCGGTGACGGTGACGTTGGAGAAGACGGCGTCGAACTTGCCGCTATCGAGCCCGACGAACAGGTTCTCCCAACTCACCTGCTCCTGATGGAGCTTGAGCCCGAGGGTGTCGGCGACGAGGACGGCGAGATCGAGTTCGGAGCCGATGCGGGTCTTGTCGTCGGTGGCGAAGAAGCCGAGTGGCGGCGAGGCGTCGGCGCTGCCGCCGAGCCGCAGCGTGCCGCGCTCGCGGACGGCCGCGGGCAGCAGCGCGGCGATCTCGTCGACCTTCTTGCCGCGGATGCGGTGCTGGTCGGGACCGATGTTGATGTTCCCGACCTTCTTCGTGCCGGCGCCGGTGGTCGCGGCGTCGCTGTCCCCTCCGCAGGCGGTGAGCAGGGGGGCCAGGGCGAGCGCGGCGACGGAGGCGGTCAGGGTGCGGCGGGACAGCATCTTCGTACTCCTCGATGTCATGAAGGGAAGGGAGGTTCGGGAGGTCAGAGGACCTTGGAGAGGAACGTGCGGGTGCGGTCCTCGCGCGGCGCGTCCAGTACGTCGCCGGGGGCGCCCCGCTCGACGATGCGGCCCTCGTCCATGAACACCACGGTGTCGGCGACCTCGCGGGCGAAGCCGATCTCGTGCGTGACGACGATCATCGTGGTGCCCTGCCGGGCGAGGTCGCGGATGACGTCGAGGACCTCGCCGACCAGTTCGGGGTCGAGCGCGGACGTCGGCTCGTCGAAGAGGAGCAGCTTGGGTTCCAGGGCGAGGGCCCGGGCGATGGCGACGCGCTGCTGCTGGCCGCCGGAGAGCTGACGCGGATAGGCGTCGGCCTTGTCGGCGAGACCGACGCGGTCGAGCAGCGCACGGGCGCTCTCCACCACCTCGGCGCGGGGCCGCTTGAGCGCCGAGACCGGGGCCTCGACGATGTTCTCCAGGACCGTCAGGTGCGGGAAGAGATGGAAGTTCTGGAAGACGAAGCCGATGTGGGTGCGCTGCCTGAGGATCTCGCGCTCGCGCAGCTCGTACAGCTTGTCTCCGGAGCGGCGGTAGCCGACGAGCTGTCCGTCGACGCTGATCCAGCCGCTGTCGACCTTCTCCAGATGGTTGATGGTGCGCAGCAGCGTCGACTTGCCGGAGCCGGAGGGGCCGAGGACGACGGTGACCTCGCCGGCCCGCACCTCCAGGTCGATGCCCCGCAGCACCTCGACGGAGCCGAAGCTCTTGTGCACGGACCTGATGTCCACCATGGCGCTCATCGGGTGGAACCTTTCGCGAAGTGGCGCTCCACGTAGTGCTGGAGTACGGAGAGCGCGCTGGTCAGGAGGATGTACCAGGCGGTGGCGACCATCAGCAGGGGCACGACGCGGCCGTTTCGGCCGTAGATGACCTGCACCTGGTAGAAGAGTTCGCCGATCGCCATGACGGAGACGATCGAGGTGCCCTTGAAGAGGGAGATGACCTCGTTGGCGGCGTTGGGCAGGATCGAGCGCATCGCCTGCGGCAGCACGATGCGGCGGATCTGCCGCAGCCGCGGGATGCCGAGGGCGGCCGCGGCCTCCAACTGGCCGCCGTCGACGGCGAGTACGCCACCGCGCACGATCTCGGCGGCGTACGCGGCCTGGTGCAGGGCGAGCCCGAGGACGGCGGCGCTCATGGCGCCGACGAGCCCCATCGTGTCGAAGGAGAAGAAGCCGGGTCCGAAGGGGATCCCGAACGTCAGCCGCTTGTACAGGTAGGCCAGGTTGAACCAGAACAGCAGCTGCACGATCAGCGGGATCGAGCGGAACGCCCAGATGTAGCCGAACGCCACCGTCCGCAGGAAGCGGCTGCTCGACAGCCGCATGAACGCGATGACGATGCCGAGGGCGAAGCCGAGCGCCGTGCCGTAGGCGGTGAGCTGGAGCGTCGTCCAGACGGCCTTGAGGATGACGTCCGCGGTGAAGAACTCCGCGAACACCGCCCATTCCCAGCCGGAGTTGGTGGCCAGACCGTGCGCGAACTGGGCGAGCAGCACGGCGGTCACGACGATGGCCACCCAGCGCAGGGGATGGCGTACGGGGACGACCTTGAGGTGCGCGTAGGCGTCCTTCGGCGCTTCGGCGGCGGTGTCGGTATCGGTGGTGCCCAGGGGTGGATCACTGGTCAGAGACATGGGTGTCCTCGGAGACGGACGGGCGGAGACGGGCGAACGGGGTGCGCGAGCGGGGCGGGCTCAGGCGGCGGTGGCGCGACAGGAGAGGTCGTGCAGCAGCGCGAGGACGGCGCGGGCGGTGGCGTCGTTCTGCCGGAACGACGGGCCGTTGGTGCGCGGGCGGGTGAAGGCGCCGGCGCCGCGCGCGTCGGTGTGCGGGCCGAGGGCGAAGCGGCGCGGGTGGGCGGCGCCGTCGCGGTACAGGACGCGTCCGTCGGACGGGGCGACGGCGAGCAGTCCCGCGTCGGTCGCGCGGGCGCCCTCCTCGTGGAGGGTGCGCAGCAGCAGGTCCCGGGTGCGGGCGAGGGTCGGCTGCGGGAGGCGGGCCTCGACGAGTGCGCGGGCCTCGGTCCTGACGCCCGGCGCGCTGGCGCTCGTGGCGCGGAAGACGCCGTCCCGCGCCTCGATCCGCATGTCGGCGCCGACGAATTTCACGACGCCCGCGCGGGACAGCGCGAGCAGTTGGCGCAGGCGCGGGCCGGGCGGTCCGGAGGCCAGATAGCTGAAGAACCCGTGCCACCAGGGGCCGACGTCGCCGAGCCGGACGAGCTGCCCGTACACGGAGAGCAGGCCGAGGAAGACGGCGAGGTCGGGGCTGTGCGCCGGGTCGTGGCGGCGCTCCAGGTCGTCGGCGATGTGGCCGCGCAGGCCCGCCTGCAGTTCCTCGTACGAGCCGTAGCGCACGCCGTCGAGCGGGCGGTCGAGGGCGGCGAGGTCCAGCCGGTCGGCGGGGTCGGGCACGGTGGCGGCGACGAGCGCCTGCTGTTCGGCGCCGAGCGGCGGCGCGGCGGCGTACTTCTCCTCGAAGACGTCCCAGGCGACGCTCGTGCGCTCGGGGTGGGCGGTGAACAGGCGGTGGTAGTGCGCGTAGCCGAGTTCCTTGTCGATGAGCGGCCACAGTTCGCGCCGGAAGTCGTCGGGCCCGAACCCGCCCTCCTTCGCGAGGAGTTCGTCGATCTGCGCGGGGCCGAGGAAGCGGGGCAGCGGCGGCCGCTCCCCCGCGCCCCAGTCGTAGCCCAGCTTGGAGTGGTAGGGCACCCCTCGCCGGGACCCGACGTGCAGGACGGGTTCCCGCCCCGAGGGCACGTACGTGTCCCCGTCGAACCGTCCGCCCCGCCCTTCCGTCAGCAGCACCATCAGGTCGACGAAGGCGAGCCCGAAGCCGCGGACGAGCACGTCCTGGCCGGGCGCGAGCGCGCTCAGGTCGGAGTCGGCGGTGAAGTCGGGCGGCAGGTGCACGAGCCCGTGCCGTGCGGCGTACGCGCTCAACTCCTCCTGCTCCTCATCGAGTTCGGCGTCGAGGTGGCCCTGGGTGAGGACGACGGCGTCGGCGGACAGCGGATGCTCCACGCCGTCCAGCCACACCTGCTGGCGGCCGTGGCGCGTCCCGGAGACGCGCAGGGCGCGCCGGGGGTGATGGCGGACGCTGACCCCGGCGGGCAGCGCGGCGACGGCCCGCTCGTACACCCATCGCAGATAGCCGCCCTGCCGGCGCCGGTCGGCGAAGGTCCGCCCGTCGATCCCGGCCCACTCGTGCAGCACGGGTCCCGGCACCACGGGCCCGGCCACCTCCACGGTGTCGTCGGTGAACATGGTGACGTCCTGGGCCTGCGAGTTCATCCACAGCAGCGGCGACTGCTCGCGCCGCCAGATCCGCCCGCCGCCGGGCGGGTAGGGATCGACGAGATGCACATCGAGCGCCAACTCGCCCTTCAGCTCTGCCGCGTTGGCGGCGAGGCGCTCCAGGACGCCGGTCCCCCGCGGCCCGGCCCCCACGATCACCAGGGACTGCCGTACGGGACTCATCGCCGCGTCCCGCGCGCGTAGTGCCGCTCGACGTAGTACTGGCCGACGCTGAGCAGCGAGGTCACCACGACGTACCAGATGGTGGCGACGAGCAGCAGCGGGATGACCTGGTAGGTGCGGTGGTAGACGAGCTGCACCGAGTAGAGCAGGTCCTGCACGGCGATGACGCTGACGATGGAGGTGCCCTTGAGGGTGCCGATCAGCATGTTCCCGGCCGGCGGCACGATGGCCCGCATGGCCTGCGGCAGCACGATCCGGCGCCAGCGCCGGTACCGGCCGAGCCCGAGGGACTGGGCCGCCTCGACCTGCCCCCGGTCCACGGAGAGGATGCCGCCGCGCACCACTTCGGCGGCGTACGCGGCCTCGTGCAGGGTCAGTCCGATGATGGCGACGGTGACGGGCCCGAAGAGATCGACGGTCTTCACTCCGAGGACCCGGGGGTACAGGGCGCCGATGTTGAACCAGAACAGCAGCTGCACCAGGATCGGCACCGACCTGAACAGCCAGACGTAGCCCCAACTCACCGCGCGCAGCACGGGGTTGGCGGACAGTCGCATGACGGCGAGCAGGGTGCCGAAGGCGAAGCCGAGCGCCATGACGAGCGCGGTCAGCCACAGCGTGAGCCAGAGTCCGCGCAGCACGGCGGCGGTGGTGAAGTAGTCGGCGACGACGTCCCACTGGAACGCTTCGTTGCGCAGCACCGAGTTCACCGCGAGGCCGAGGAGGACGAGCACGACGGCCGCGGCGGTCCACTGTCCGGTGCGGCGGCGCGGGACGATCCGGGGGGCGGCGGCGACCTCGCCGGGTGGCGCCTCGGCCAGGGGATCCGAGGGGGACGGACGGGTGTCCGAGGACAGGGGAAGTGAGGACATGGGAAGGCTCCGTGGGCTGGAGTCCCGTCCAGTACGGTCCTGCCGTCACACCTGCCGTGCGTACCTGTCGGGCCGAGCCCCTCAGCAGCGGTCCCGCACCGAGAGTACGGGGCCTGTCACACCGTCTGTCAAGGCTGTCCAGACTGTGAGCCGCGCGTCTCAAGTGAGTTGACGCCGAACCGGATGCCTGTTCCACTGATGCCCATGCATCCGCAGCAGTGGCTGGTCACCCGCTCCCACATCGACTTCGGTCGCGTGTGGTCCGCGTCCTGTTGATGCCCTTCCGACGCCTCTGAGCGCGTCGCTTCTTCTTTTCTTCCCGGCTTTTCCCTCGGCGGCTTCTCAGCCGCACTTCGACGCGTCCCACTCCCTTTTCCAGGTACGCGCCCTCACCCTGCTGCACGCTCCCCTCGCCCAGCCGGTTCCTCTTGCCATCGAAGGGCACATCTCTCCGCCATGCGCTCCTCCACCCGTACCTCCAGACTGCCCGTTTCCTCCGCGCTCTCCGCTTTTGCCCTGATCACCGTCGCCACGCTGGGGCTGACGGCCTGCGGCTCGGGGGACGGCGCGGACGACGCGGCGCCGGCCGGCGCCGCGAGCGACAAGATCCCGACGAAGGACGTCGTGTCCTCCGTCGCGAAGGATCCCGCGTCGGCGAAGCTGCTCCCCGCGTCCGTCCGCAAGAGCGGCAGCGTCACCATCGCCGTGAGCGTGGGCGGGACTCCGCCCAACTCCACGTATCTGCCGGACGGGAAGACCGTCGTCGGGCAGGACATCGACTTCGCGAACGCGGTCGGCAAGGTGCTCGGCATCAAGCTCGACCAGCAGGTCGCGAGCTTCGAGGCGATCCTTCCGGCCCTCGACAGCGGCAAGTACGACCTCGGCACCGGGAACTTCGGCGTCACCGACGAGCGCCGCAGGACCATCGACTTCGTCACGTACATCAACGACGGCCAGGGCTTCGCCGTCCGCGAGGACAGCGACCTGAAGAAGGTCACCGATCTGACCCAGCTGTGCGGCCTGAACGTCGCGACCGGCGCCGGCACCACCTTCGAGACGACGCTGGAGGAGAACAAGGGGCTGTGCGAGAAGGCGGGCAAGAAGCCGTACGACGTGAAGACGTACGCCGAGCCGAGCGCGGTCTGGTCGTCGCTTCAGCAGGGGCGCAGTGACGTGGTGATGAGCACCATCAACGGGCTGCGCTACGGGGTGGCGCATCAGGAGGGGCTGCGGTTCCTCAACGAGTTCCATCGGCTGGATGTGGGGTTCGCGTTCAAGAAGGGGACGCCGCTCGCCCCCGCGTTCCGCTCCGCGGTGAACCGGTTGATCGCGGACGGCACCTACCGGAAGATCCTCGCCAAGTGGGGTACGTCGGACTCGTCGATCGGCACGTCCCGGATCTCCCCGCCGGAGATCAAGGACTGATCCCGTCGGTTCCTTGTCCGCGGCCCGGTGGGGGCTGATCGCGCAGTTCCCCGCGCCCCCCGCGCCCCTGAGCGAGCGCAGCTCGCTTCAGGCCGTCGCTGTCCCGTCCCGAGGTGGACGTCCTCGACGGTCTGACGACGGCGATCATCGTGGACCAGCAGCGGATGGG
>NZ_JBEYYU010000008.1:0-217989 GCF_040645755.1 Streptomyces sp. NPDC046716 | reverse complement strand
AGTTCCCCGCGCGCCCCTGAAGGCATGCGCCGCGCGCGCCTTCCCCTGGGCGAGCGGAGCTCGCTTCAGGGGCGCGGGGAACTGCGCGAGAAGCGGCCACCGGCCCGCGGCCGACCCACCACCCCTACCCGGCCCCCCGGTGCAACCGCTCCCCGCCCCCCAGAATGGCCTGGGCCAGCACAGCCCCCGGCCCCCGCCCCGCGGAACCCCGCACCACGAAATCCACCTCCCCGAGCTCCGGCAGCCCCACCCGCTCCGGCACCCGCACCAGCCCCGGAGGGATCAGGCCCCGGGAATGCGCCATCACCCCGAGCCCGGCCCGCGCCGCCGCGATCAGCCCGTTCAGCGAACCGCTCGTACAGGCGATGCGCCAGGCCCGCCCGTGCCGCTCCAGCGCTTCCAGGGCGAGCGCCCGGGAGATGCCCGGCGGGGGATAGACGATCAACGGAACCGGCCGCTCGGGATCGATGCGCAGCCGCTCCGAGCCGATCCACACCAGCCGGTCGTGCCACACGGACTGCCCGCCCGGGTCCTCCGGCCGCCGCTTGGCGAGCACCAGGTCCAGCTTGCCCGCGTCCAGCTGCTCGTGCAGGGTCCCGGACAGCTCGACGGTCAACTCCAGGTCCACCTCGGGGTGCTCGACCCGGAACGCTTCCAGGATCTCGGGCAGCCGGGTCAGCACGAAGTCCTCCGAGGCGCCGAACCGCAGCCGCCCGCGCAGCCGCGTCCCCGTGAAGAACGCGGCGGCCTGCTCGTGCACCTCCAGGATCCGGCGTGCGAAACCGAGCATCGCCTCCCCGTCGGGGGTCAGCTCCACGGAGTGCGTGTCCCGGGTGAACAGCGTCCGCCCCGTCGCGTCCTCGAGCCGGCGCACATGCTGGCTCACCGTCGACTGCCGCAGGCCCAGCCGCCGTGCGGCCTGCGTGAAGCTCAGCGTCTGCGCGACGGCCAGAAACGTCCTCAGCTGCCCGGGGTCGTACATGCCCCGACCCTACCTCCGCTCATCACGCGACACGATCACAGTCAGAGCGGTATGCCGGATTCCCGATCAAGCGGGAGAGGTGGACCATGGAGAGGGCACGACCTGAACCGAGAGCAAGGAACCAATGAAACGCCTGAGCTGGCCGTCCTGGATGCCGATCGACCCCTACATCCTGGCGCTGATCGGGACCGTGGGCGTCGCCGCCCTGCTCCCCGCTCGCGGCGGCGCGGCCGACGTGGCGTCCGGCGCCTCGACCGCCGCCGTCGCCTTCCTCTTCTTCCTCTACGGAGCGCGCCTGTCGACCCGTGAGGCGATGGACGGCCTGCGCCACTGGCGGCTCCACGTCACGGTCCTCGCCTGCACCTTCGTCCTGTTCCCGCTGCTCGGCCTCGCGGCCCGCGGCCTGGTCCCGGTGCTGCTGCCGCAGAATCTCTACGAGGGCCTGCTCTTCCTCACCCTCGTGCCGTCGACGATCCAGTCCTCGATCGCGTTCACCTCGATCGCGCGCGGCAACGTCCCGGCGGCGATCTGCGCGGGCTCCTTCTCCTCGCTCGCCGGCATCGTGTTCACGCCGCTCCTCGCGGCGGCCCTGCTCGGCAACAGCGGCGGCGGCTTCTCGGCCGACTCCCTCGTGAAGATCGTGCTGCAACTCCTCGTGCCGTTCGTCGCGGGCCAGTTGCTGCGCCGCTGGGTCGGCGGCTTCCTCACCCGTCACAAGAAGGTCCTCGGCTACGTGGACCGCGGCTCGATCCTGCTCGTCGTCTACACGGCGTTCAGCGAGGGCATGGTCCAGGGCATCTGGCACCAGGTGAGCGCCGTCCGGCTGGCCGGTCTCCTCGCCGTCGAGGCGGTGCTGCTCGCCGTGATGCTGGTGGTGACCTGGTACGGCGCGAAGGCGCTCGGCTTCGACCGCGGCGACCGCATCGCGATCCAGTTCGCCGGGTCCAAGAAGTCGCTGGCCTCAGGACTGCCCATGGCGAGCGTCCTGTTCGGCGCCCACGCCTCGCTCGCCGTGCTGCCGCTGATGCTCTTCCACCAGATGCAGCTGATGGTGTGCGCGGTCCTCGCCAAGCGCCGCGCGAAGGACCCCGAGGAGCCCGGAACACCGGACGGGACACCGGGCCGCACCCCGGCCGAGACGGCCGGGGCAGGCGTCGGCGTCAGCTCTTCGGCATCAGGACCGAATCGATGAGGTAGACGTTCGCGTTGGCGGTCTTCACATTGCCGCAGACCACGTTGGCCGAGCCGTTGACCTTGTAGGACTCGCCGGAGCCGGAGGTCGTCAGCTTCGACTTCTCCAGCGTGGGGAACGACCCCTTTTCCAGGTCCTTCGGCGCCAGCTTCTGGCCCACCACGTGGTACGTGAGGATCTTGGTGAGCTGGGCCTTGTCGTTCAGCACCTTGTCGAGATCGGCCTTCGGGATCTTCGCGAAGGCGTCGTTGGTGGGCGCGAACACGGTGATGTCCTGGGCGTTGTTGAGCGTGTCGACCAGGCCGGCCTTCTTCACGGCGGTGACCAGGGTGGACAGCGCCGGGTTGTTCGAGGCGGCGGTGGCGACCGGATCCTTGGCCATGCCGTCGAAGGAACCGGCGCCGTCCTTGGGCACGGAGGAACAGCCCGGGCCGAACGGCTCGCTCATGGCCGACGCGCCCCCGGAGGGGCTGGCCATGTCCGAGCCCTTCGGGGCCGAGGCCGAGGAGGCGCTGTCGGAGGCCTTGTCCTTGGAGTCGCTGTCCGAGCAGGCGGTCAGGGCCAGCGGGAGCATGCCCGCGGCGGCGACTGCGACGACGACACGGCGTACTCGAGTCTGCATGACGATCCCTCAGAGTTCTGGTCAGCGAGGACGCTCTGTCCCCGTCGCCAGTAATCCGGCGCCCCGCGCCCCGCGGATTGGCGGCTTCCCCGGACGAGTGACATCGGGCTCGGGCCGGGCGCGCCAAAAGACGGGGCCCGGCCGACGCAGGGGGCGCTCCCCGTCGCACCGGGACCCCGTCTTTCGTGCCACGGGCTCCGCGTCAGCTCGACGCGGCCGGAACCCGCAGGTCGAGCCGGTGTTCACCCGCGTACACGTTCATGTTGGCGCCCCGCAGGAAGCCGACCAGCGTCAGTCCGGTCTCCGCGGCCAGGTCCACGGCCAGCGACGACGGCGCCGAGACCGCCGCGAGCACCGGGATGCCCGCCATGACCGCCTTCTGCGCCAGCTCGAAGGAGGCGCGGCCGGAGACCAGCAGGACCGAGCGGGACAGCGGCAGGTCGCCGCTCTGCAGCGCGCGCCCGACCAGCTTGTCGACGGCGTTGTGCCGCCCGACGTCCTCCCTTATGTCGACGAGCGTGCCCGCCTCGTCGAAGAGCGCGGCCGCGTGCAGGCCCCCGGTCCGGTCGAAGACCCGCTGGGCCTCGCGCAGCCGGTCGGGGAGCGAGGCCAGCAGGTCGGGCGTGAGCCGGACCGGGGGAGTGTCGGAGATCGGGAACCGGGCCGTGGTGCGCACCGCGTCGAGACTGGCCTTGCCGCACAGCCCGCAGGACGACGTCGTGTACACATTGCGTTCCAGCGTGATGTCGGGCAGGACGATCCCGGGGGCCGTCCGCACATCCACCACGTTGTACGTGTTCGAGCCGTCCTGGGTCGCGCCCGCGCAGTACACGATGTTCTGCAGGTCGTCGGCGTCGGCCAGCACCCCCTCGCTGACCAGGAAACCGGCCGCGAGCGCGAAGTCGTCGCCCGGGGTGCGCATGGTGATGGCGAGCGGCTTGCCGTTCAGCCGGATCTCCAGGGGTTCCTCGGCGACCAGGGTGTCCGGCCGGGACGAGACCTGCCCGCCCCTGATCCGGATGACCTTGCGCCGTTCCGTGACTCGTCCCATGTCTTGATCAGTCCCGGTTCTGTACGTGCTGGTAGCCGAAGCGGCCCTTGATGCAGAGATTGCCGTGGGTCACGGGGTTGTCGTGCGGTGAGGTGACCTTCACGATCTCATTGTCCTGCACATGGAGCGTGAGGTTGCAGCCGACTCCGCAGTACGCGCACACCGTCGTCGTCTCCGTCTGCGCCGACTCGTCCCAGGTACCGGCCGCCCGCATGTCGAACTCCGACTTGAACGACAGCGCGCCCGTCGGGCAGACCTCGACGCAGTTCCCGCAGTACACACAGGCGGAGTCGGTCAGCGGGGCGTCGTGCTCGACGGCGATCCGGGCGTCGAAACCGCGCCCGGCGACCGAGATCGCGAAGGAGTTCTGCCACTGGTCACCGCAGGCGTCGACGCACTTGTAGCAGAGGATGCACTTGTCGTAGTCACGGACATAGAGGTCGTTGTCGACCCGGGGTTCCTCATCGACGCGGGCGGCGTCGGGGCCGAAGCGGTCCGGCTTCGCCTCGTACTCCTTCAGCCAGTCGGCGACCTGTGGAGTTGTCGACAGATCGACACTCGACGCGAGCAGTTCGAGGACGATCTTGCGGCTGTGCCGGACCCGCTCGGTGTCCGTACGGACCTCCATGCCCGCTTCGGCCCGGCGGGAGCAGGCGGGTGCCAGGGTCCGGGCGCCCTCCACCTCGACGACGCACACCCGGCAGGCGTTCTTGGGCGTCAGGGTGTCGCCCTGGCACAGCGTCGGGACGTCCCGCCCGGCGGCGCGGCAGGCGTCGAGGAGCGTGGACCCCTCCGGCGCGCGCACCGGCTCTCCGTCGAGGGTGAACTCCAGCAGGCGCCGGGGGATCCCCAGCGGCACGGTCGTCATGATGCGTACGCCCCCAGGCGGTCGATGGCGGACTCGATGGCGTTCCAGGCGGTCTGGCCGAGACCGCAGATCGAGGCGTCCTTCATGGCCCGCCCCACCTCGCGCAGCAGCGCGATGTCGTCGTCGGCCTCGATGCCCTTCTTCTCGGCGATCCGGTGCAGCGCCTCCTGCTGGCGCACCGTGCCCACCCGGCACGGCACGCACTGCCCGCACGACTCCTCGCGGAAGAACTGGGCGATGCGCAGCAGGATCCGGGGCAGCGGCAGCGCGTCGTCGAAGGCCATGACGACCCCGGAGCCGAGCGTGGTGCCCGCCTCGCGGGTGCCCTCGAAGGTCAGCGGGATGTCCAGCTCGTCGGGGCGCACGAAGCCGCCCGCGGCGCCGCCGAGCAGGATCGCGCGCAGCGGGCCCGGGGTCCCGGCGAGGGCGAGCAACTCGCCGAGGGTGGCGCCGAAGGGCAGTTCGTAGACGCCGGGGCGGGCGACGGCGCCGGAGACGCAGTACAGCTTGGGCCCGGTGGAGCGGCCGGTGCCGATGGCGGCGTACGCCTCGGCGCCCAGGGTCAGGATCGGCAGGACGTTGACGAGCGTCTCGACGTTGTTCGCCGCCGTCGGCTTCCCGAAGAGCCCCTTCTCCACGGGGAACGGCGGCTTGGAGCGCGGCTCGCCCCGGTACCCCTCGATGGAGTTGAACAGGGCCGTCTCCTCGCCGCAGATGTACGCGCCCGCGCCGCGCCGGATCTCGATGTCGAAGGCGAAGCCCTGCCCGAGCACGTCGTCGCCCAACAGGCCGCGGGCGCGGGCCTGCTCGACGGCGTGGGTCATCCGGGCGAGGGCGCGCGGGTACTCGCCGCGCAGATACAGATAGCCGTGGTGGGCGCCGGTCGCGTACGCCGCGATCGTCATCGCCTCGACGAGCGCGTACGGGTCGCCCTCCATCACCACCCGGTCCTTGAAGGTGCCGGGCTCGGACTCGTCGGCGTTGCACACGAGGTAGTGCGGCCCGTCCGGCTGAGCGGCGGTGGCCTGCCACTTCCGCCCCGTGGGGAACGCGGCGCCGCCCCGTCCGACGAGCCCCGCGTCCGTGACCTCCCGGATCACACCGGCGGGCCCGAGCGCGAAGGCACGCCGCAGGGCGGTGTAGCCGCCGGCTGCCCGGTAGTCGTCGAGCGAGGCGGGGTCGACGACGCCGACGCGCCGCAGGAGGATGAGACCAGGGTCGCCGAACTGCGGAATTCCGGCTGGATCAAGCCCCTCCGGCGATTGAGGAGCGGGGTCCGGGGCGGAGCCCCGCGACAGCAGCACATGCTCGGCGGACCCCGGATTCCCGGCCGCCACACGCAGCGCGACGGGCGCCTGCTCGCACAGCCCCAGACACGGCGACTCCTCGACAGCCGCACCGCCGACCCCCCGCGCCTTCAACGACGTACAAAGATCACCACCCCCCACCCGCGCACACGCCAGATCCGTGCACACGTGCAGCACCGTCGCGGCCCGCGGCCGCACCGAGAACATGGAGTAGAACGTCGCCACCCCGTACGCCTCCGACGGCGGCACCGTCAGCCGTCGGCACAGATAGGCGAGCGCGCCCTCACTGATCCACCCCACCCGGTCATTGACGGCGTGCAGCCCCGGCAACAGCAGATCCCGCCGGTCGCGCGCCCCACGCCCGCCCCTGGCCCACCGCAGATCGGCGTCCGGCCGGTCGACCCACTCACCGGCGGGCGCCTCCCAGGCCGAGGCCGGCGGACCGAGCAGCGCGTCGACCGCCGCCCGCTCCTCGTCCGTCGGCTTGCTGTCACCGAAGCGCAAGTCCACCGTCAGCCCCTCACTGCCTGTGCGGTCAGCTTCTCGATCCGGATCGCCGACGCCTTGAACTCCGCCGTCCCGGCGATCGGGCAATTGGCCTCGATCGTCAGGGAGTTGGTGTCCACCTCGTCGGGGAAGTGCATGGTCATGAAGGCGAGCCCGGGGCGCAGCCCCGGATCGACCCAGACCGGAGCGGTGACCACGCCGCGCCGGGACGACACCCGCACCTCCTCGCCGACCACGACCCCGTACCGCTCGGCGTCCTCCGGGCACAGCTCGACGTACTCGCCCCGGCGCAGCGGGGAGGCGAAACTCCCGCTCTGCACACCGGTGTTGTACGAGTCGAGGCGGCGCCCGGTGGTCAGCCGGATCGGATACGCCTCGTCGGTCAGGTCGACCGGCGGATCGTGCTCGACGAGACCGAACGGCGCGCGGCGGCCCCGGAGTTCGGGATCCGTGTCCCACAGCCGCCCGTGCAGGAACGACGACGGGAGTGCGGCGACGTCCGGGCACGGCCACTGCAGGCCCTGGTGCGCGTCGAGCCGGTCGTACGTCATCCCGAAGTGGTCGGGGGACAGGGCCCGTAGCTCGTTCCAGACCGTCTCCGCGTCCGGGTACTTCCAGTCGTGGCCGAGCCGTGCGGCGACGTCGCAGATGATGTCGATGTCCTCGCGTGCCTCGCCCGGCGCCCGCAGCGCGGCCCGCACCCGCTGGACCCGCCGCTCGCTGTTGGTGGTCGTGCCCTCGGTCTCCGCCCACGAGGCGGTCGCGGGCAGGATCACGTCCGCCATCTCCGCCGTCCTCGTCAGGAAGATGTCCTGCACCACCAGATGGTCGAGCGCGGCGAGCCGACGGGCCGCCTGCTCGCTGTCCGCCTCGGACTGGGCCGGGTTCTCGCCGATGCAGTACACGGCGTGCAGGGTGCCGTGCTCCATCGCCTCGAACATGTCGGTGAGGGTCAGGCCGTAGCGCGGCGGGATGACGGTGTCCCAGGCCCGTTCGAACTTCAGCCGGTGTCCGTCGTCGAGGATGTCCTGGAAGCCGGGCAGCCGGTTGGGAATGGCGCCCATGTCGCCGCCGCCCTGCACGTTGTTCTGCCCGCGCAGCGGCTGCACCCCGGCGCCGTACCGGCCGACGTGCCCGGTCAGCAGCGCGAGGTTGATCAGCGCGCGGACGTTGTCGGTTCCGTTGTGATGCTCGGTGATCCCCAACGTCCAGCACAATTGGGCGCGTTCGGCGGTCGCGTAGGCGCGCGCGAGGTCCTTGACGGCCGCCGCCGGGACGCCCGTGATCTTCTCGGCGAGGGTCGGTGTCCACGGCTCGACCAGCGCCTTGAACTCCTCGAAGCCGGTCGTCGCCCGCTCCACGAACGCCTTGTTGTACAGGCCCTCGGCGATGATCTCGCGGGCGACGGCGTGCGCGAGCGGGATGTCGGTGCCGACGTTGAGCCCGAGCCAGCTCTCCGCCCACTCGGCGGTCGAGGTGCGGCGCGGATCGACGGCGTACATCCGCGCGCCGTTGCGGATCCCGCGCAGCACGTGCTGGAAGAAGATCGGGTGCGCGAAACGGGCGTTGGAGCCCCACATCACGATCAGGTCCGTGTGCTCGACCTCCTCGTACGAGGAGGTGCCGCCGCCCGAGCCGAAGACGGCGGAGAGACCGGCCACGCTCGGCGCGTGGCAGGTCCGGTTGCAGGAGTCGACGTTGTTGGTGCCCATGACGACCCGGGTGAACTTCTGCGCCACGAAGTTCATCTCGTTCGTGGCGCGGGCGCAGGACAGCATCGCGAAGGAGTCCGGTCCGTGCGTGGCGCGCGCCCGCCGGAACCCGGCCGCCGCCGCGTCCAGCGCCTCGTCCCATGTCGCCCGCCGGAACGGCGAGGTGCGGTCGCCGGGCACCTCGCGCAGCAGCGGATGGGTGAGCCGGGTGTAGTTCTTCGGGGTTCCGTCGCGACGCCTCCGCTTCATGCGGCGTCCCTCCTCATGCCGTGGGCGAGCAGATCCGAGAGGGCGTGCACGGTGCGCAGGGTCGGCACCTCGACGCCGGTGATGTCGGCCAGCTCCACCACCGCGGCCAGCAACACGTCCAGCTCCAGCGGCTTTCCGCGCTCCAGGTCCTGGAGGGTGGAGGTGCGGTGGTCGCCGACCCGCTCGGCGCCGGCGAGACGGCGCTCGACGGAGATGTCCGGCCGGCAGCCGAGGGCCGCGGCGACGGCGAGCGTCTCGTTCATCATGATCTCGATGACCCGGCGGGTACCGCCGTGCCGGCACATCTGCCGCATGGTGGCGCGCACCAGGGCGCTGATCGGGTTGAACGAGATGTTCCCGAGCAGCTTGATCCAGATGTCGGCGCGCAGATCGGGCTCGACGGGGCACTTCAGGCCGCCGGCCTTCATCGCGTCGCTGAACTCCACGCACCGCGCCGACACGCTCCGGTCCGGCTCCCCGACGGAGAACCGGGTGCCTTCGAGGTGCCGCACGACGCCCGGAGCCGCCAACTCCGTCGCGGCGTACACGACACAGCCGATCGCCCGCTCGGGCGCGAGGACCGCACTGACCGCGCCCTGCGGATCGACACTGTCGAGCCGCTGCCCGTCGTGCGGGCCGCCGTGCCCGTGGAAGTACCACCAGGGGATGCCGTTCTGCGCGGCGATCACCGAGGTACGGGCGTGCAGAAGGGGCTCGATCAGCGGCCCGCACGCCGCGTACGAGGTGGCCTTCAGGCCCAGGAAGACATGGTCGACCGGGCCGATCTCGGCCGGGTCGTCGGTGGCGTGGACCCGTGCGGTGAAGTCGCCGCGCGGGCTGCCGACCCGGACACCGTCCCGCCTCATGGCCGCCAAGTGCGGTCCGCGGGCGACGAGATGGACGTCGGCGCCCGCGCGGTGCAGGGCGGCTCCGACATAGGCGCCGATCGCTCCGGCGCCGAGGACTGCGACTTTCACTGGAGCGCTCCGTTCGGTCGAGGGTGCCGGATCCGCCCCGCTCGCACGGGCGGTGGCGGTCCGGTGGGGCCGAATCTCGGGGAACGAATCTCTGGGAACGAACTGATGGAGCCGATTGAGCCAATGGAATATTGTCTACAGTATGGAAGTTGGGTCGACAAGGGTCCGTGCACGTGTGTGCAGGTTCATTGCATACGGTCGACCCATTTCGTACGCCCCCCTTCCCAACCCCCTTGGCGCTGCCTACGGTTCTGGATCATGAGGCCCCCTGTTGCACCCCCCGGCTGGAGCCGCTGGCTCGTTCCCCCAGCCGCTCTCGCGGTTCATCTGTCCATCGGCCAGGCCTACGCCTGGAGCGTCTTCAAACCCGCCGTCGAGGACGCCCTGCACGTGAGCGGCACGCAGAGCGCGCTGCCGTTCCAGCTGGCCATCGTGATGCTCGGCCTTTCCGCGGCGTTCGGCGGCACGCTCGTCGAGCGCAACGGACCGCGCTGGGCGATGACCGTAGCCCTGATCTGCTTCTCGTCCGGCTTCCTGATCTCCGCGCTGGGCGCGGGACTCGAACAGTTCTGGCTGATCGTCCTCGGCTACGGCTTCGTCGGCGGCATCGGCCTCGGCATCGGATACATCTCGCCGGTCTCCACGCTGATCAAGTGGTTCCCCGACCGGCCGGGCATGGCCACCGGCATCGCGATCATGGGCTTCGGCGGCGGCGCGCTGATCGCGTCCCCGTGGAGCGCCCAGATGCTCGAGTCGTTCGGCAGCGGGAACGGCGGCCTGGAGCTGGCCTTCCTGGTGCACGGCGTCGTGTACGCGGTCTTCATGTCGCTCGGCGTGCTCCTGATCCGGGTGCCGAGCGGCGCCCCGACAGGGGCGCGGGAAACCGCGCGAGCGACCCCCACCGGCCCGCAGGTGTCGGCGAACCAGGCGATCCGCACCCCTCAGTTCTGGTGCCTCTGGCTCGTCCTCTGCATGAACGTGACCGCCGGCATCGGCATCCTCGAAAAAGCCGCACCGATGATCACCGACTTCTTCCAGGACAGCAGCACCCCGGTGTCGGCCTCCGCCGCCGCGGGCTTCGTCGCCCTGCTCTCCGCCGCCAACATGGCGGGCCGCATCGGCTGGTCCTCCACCTCGGACCTCATCGGCCGCAAGAACGTGTACCGCCTGTACCTCGGCGTGGGCGCCGTGATGTATCTCCTCATCGCCCTGTGGGGCGACTCCTCCAAGCCCCTCTTCGTGCTCTGCGCCCTCGTGATCCTCTCCTTCTACGGAGGCGGCTTCGCGACCATCCCCGCCTACCTGAAGGACCTCTTCGGCACCTACCAGGTGGGCGCCATCCACGGCCGTCTGCTCACGGCCTGGTCCACGGCGGGCGTCCTCGGCCCGCTCATCGTCAACCGGATCGCCGACAGCCAGGAGAGCGCGGGCAAGCACGGCGCGTCCCTCTACGGCCTGTCCCTCACGATCATGATCGGCCTGCTGGTCGTCGGCTTCGTCGCCAACGAACTCGTCCGGCCGGTCCACGCCCGCCACCACCACGTACCCGCGCCCAGGGAGTCCGCCGATGACGCCGTCGACACCGCCCCAGACCAGCAGCAATCCGCCTAGCCGCCGGGGTCTCATCGCCTTCGCCTGGCTGTGGGTGGGCGCCCCCCTCGCCTACGGACTGTACGAACTGGTGCAAAAAGCGACACAGCTCTTCACGGGCTGATCGGTCGGAACTCTCCAAGCCTTGCCCCGCATTCCTGTCGCATACGTCACCGGTTACTCACCGGTCGCTGACCAGACTGGAATGTCCGCAGCTCGGACGGGGACAAAGGGCCCGCGGGCAAGGCACATGAGGGGACCCTCCATGAACGGTTCGCGCATCGTCGGCATCGGCCACTATCAGCCCGCCAGGATCCTGACCAACGAGGATCTGGCGGGCATGGTCGACACCAACGACGAGTGGATCCGCTCGCGCGTCGGCATCCGCACCCGCCACATCGCGGGCCCCGACGAACCGGTCGACGAGCTCGCCGCGCACGCCGCCGCCAAGGCGCTGGCCGCGGCGGGCCTGACCGCCGACGCCGTGGACCTGGTCGTCGTCGCGACGTCCACCGCCGTCGACCGCTCGCCCAACACGGCGGCCCGCGTCGCCCACCGCCTGGGCATCCCGTCCCCGGCCGCCCTCGACCTGAACGTCGTGTGCGCCGGCTTCACCCACGCCCTCGCCACCGCCGACCACACCCTGCGCGCCGGGGCAGCCCGGCGCGCCCTGGTCGTCGGCGCCGACAAGATGTCCGCCGTCACCGACTGGACCGACCGCACCACGTGCGTACTGACCGGCGACGGTGCCGGCGCCGTCGTGATCGAGCCGAGCGCCCAAGGCGCCGAGCCCGGCATCGGCCCGGTCCTGTGGGGCTCGGTCCCGGAGATGGGCAACGCCGTGCGGATCGAGGGCGAACCCGCGCGCTTCGCCCAGGAGGGCCAGTCCGTCTACCGCTGGGCCACCCGCTTCCTGCCGCCGCTGGCCCGCGAGGCCTGCGAACGGGCCGGCCTCGCCCCGGCCGACCTCGCCGCCGTCGTGCTGCACCAGGCGAACCTGCGCATCATCGAACCCCTCGCGGAGAAGATCGGCGCCGTGAACGCGGTGATCGCGCGGGACGTCGTCGACTCCGGCAACACCTCCGCCGGGAGCATTCCGATGGCCCTGTCCAAGCTGGTCGAGCGCGGCGAGCTGGAGAGCGGGGCGCCCGCGCTGCTCTTCGGTTTCGGCGGCAATCTCTCCTACGCCGGCCAGGTCGTGCGCTGCCCGTGAGGGGGTCCGGATGTGATGAGGCCAACTGCCCCTAGCTGTGGTGATTGTGCTCGGTAAACTGTATTCCAAAGACAATCCGTCGGAATCGGCTCGCCGGATGGTCTGAAGCCATGGTCTGAAGCTCAGGAGGGGGACCGCGATGTTGTCCACAGGACTGCCGCAGGGGGCCGTGCCCAAGCTGGAGCGCCCCGGACCGCTGCGCGAGCGGGTCTACGAGGCGCTGCTGGAGCTCATCACCACGCGCGCCCTGCAGCCCGGTCAGCATCTGGTCGAGAGCGAGCTCGCCGGGCATCTGGGCGTCTCCCGCCAGCCGGTGCGCGAGGCGCTGCAGCGGCTGAACACCGAGGGCTGGGTGGACCTGCGCCCGGCCCAGGGCGCCTTCGTGCACGAGCCCACGGAGGAGGAGGCCGATCAACTCCTCGCGGTCCGTACGCTCTTGGAGGCCGAGGCCGCCCGACTCGCCGCGGCCAACGCGGGCAAGACCGGCATCACCGCCCTGGAGGACCTGTGCGCCAAGGGTGAGCAGGCCGTGGCCGACGGGGACGTCGACCTGGTCGTCGCGACGAACGCCGAGTTCCACGCGAAGGTCATGGAGCTGGCGGGCAACGTCGTCCTCGCCGAACTGGCCGGCCAGGTCGACCGCCGGGTCCGTTGGTACTACCAGCCGGTCGCCCGCCAGCGCGGCACCCAGTCCTGGACCGAGCACCGCGAACTCATCGCGGCGATCTCGGCCCGCGACGAGTCCCGGGCCACGGCGGTCATGCGCACCCACACGGAACACACCCGGGAGACCTACCACCACCGAGCCCGCGACTGACGCCGACCGGTGAGGGGGGAAGGGGCGCTCCGCTCCCCGCCCCCCTTCGTCATGCCTCGACCCGGGCTTTGTCCTGTGACGGGAAAAAGTCGTGGGCAATTCCTGTGTAACTTCTTCCCACTCCCGGCAGCCACTGCTACGTTCCCCATCGAAAGCCGGACGGAGCTGCCGGGTACGACACCGGCGGACACGAGCGACGGTCCGACGGAGCCCGAAGAGGCGGGGAGGGGCACGTGAGACGCATGACGGCTCGGCCCGCGAACACGCACCAGGCGCGGCTGCTGCGACTGCTGCGCGACGGCGGGCCCAACTCCCGTGCCCAGCTGGGCGATCAGGTCGACCTCTCGCGGTCGAAGCTGGCCGTCGAGGTGGACCGGCTCCTGGAGACCGGACTCGTGGTCGCCGACGGCCTGGCCGCATCGCGCGGCGGCCGCCGCTCCCACAACATCCGGCTCGCCCCCGAACTCCGCTTCCTCGGCGTCGACATCGGCGCGACCTCGGTCGATGTCGCGGTCACCAACGCCGAGTTGGAGGTGCTCGGACACATCACCCAGCCCATGGACGTCCGCGAGGGCCCGGTCGCGGTCTTCGAGCAAGTACTCGCCATGGCAGCCAAGTTGAAGGCGTCAGGGCTCGCCGAGGGGTTCGACGGAGCGGGCATCGGCGTGCCCGGCCCCGTCCGCTTCCCCGAGGGTGTCCCGGTCGCCCCGCCGATCATGCCCGGCTGGGACGGCTTCCCGGTCCGCGAGGCCCTCAGTCAGGACCTCGGCTGCCCGGTGATGGTCGACAACGACGTGAACCTGATGGCGATGGGCGAGCAGCACGCGGGCGTCGCCCGCACCGCCCGCGACTTCCTCTGCGTCAAGATCGGCACCGGCATCGGCTGCGGCATCGTCGTCGGCGGCGAGGTCTACCGCGGCACGACCGGCTCCGCGGGCGACATCGGACACATCCAGGTCGAGCCGGACGGCCGCCAGTGCGCCTGCGGCAACAAGGGCTGCCTGGAGGCCTACTTCAGCGGCGCGGCACTCGCCCGCGACGCAGAGGAGGCCGCCCGCGACGGCCGCTCACCCGAACTGGCCACCCGGCTGGAGGCATCCGGCCGGCTCAGCGCGTCCGACGTCGCCGTGGCGGCGGCCACCGGTGACGGCACCTCCCTCGACCTGATCCGCGAGGGCGGCAACCGCACCGGCCAGGTCATCGCCTCACTCGTCAGCTTCTTCAACCCCGGCCTGGTCGTCATCGGCGGCGGTGTCACCGGACTCGGTCACACCCTCCTCGCCGCGCTGCGCACCCAGGTCTACCGCCAGTCACTGCCACTGGCCACCGGCAACCTCCCCATCGTCCTGGGGGAGTTGGGCCCCGCCGCCGGAGTCATCGGCGGCGCCCGTCTGATCAGCGACCACCTGTTCTCACCCGCGTAGACACCGTCGCGGGACCGGCACTCAGCACAGCGCTCTGCTCCGCCCTGCCCTGAAGCACGTCGCTCGGCCGCACCATGCCCTGCCGCACCTCGCTCCGCCGCACCCTGTTCCGCCCTGCTCTGCCCTGAACCCGGCCCGCACCCGTTCATAAGGGAACCGCCATGGCACCCACGGCACCATCGGCACCTCAGGCACCACAGGAACCACCGGCATCAGAACCGCCGCTGCTCACCATGTCCGGCATCACCAAGTCGTTCCCGGGTGTACGCGCCCTCGACGGCGTGGACCTGGAGGTCCGCGCAGGCGAGGTGCACTGCCTGCTCGGCCAGAACGGCGCGGGCAAGTCCACCCTCATCAAGGTCCTCGCCGGCGCCCACCAGCCCGACGAGGGAACCATCACCTGGCGCGGAGAGACCGTCACCCTGCGCTCGCCGATCGCCGCGATGCGGCTGGGCATCGCCACCATCTACCAAGAGCTGGACCTGGTGCAGCACCTGTCGGTCGCCGAGAACGTCCACCTCGGCCACGAGCCGACGGCCGGCGGCTTCGTCGTGCGACGCCGGGACGCCAGGGAGTCGACAGCCGCACTGCTCAAGCGACTTGGACACGGAGAGATCGACCCGGGAACCCTGGTGGGCGAGCTGCCGGCCGCCGGACAGCAGATCGTCTCCATGGCCCGCGCCCTCTCCCACGACGTCCGGCTGATCGTCATGGACGAGCCGTCGGCCGCGCTGGACCCCGACGAGGTCGACAACCTCTTCCGCATCGTCGCGAACCTCACCGCGGACGGCGTCGCCGTCGTCTACATCTCGCACCGCCTGGAGGAGATCCGCACCATCGGCGACCGGGTCACGGTCCTCAAGGACGGCCGCGCGGTGGCCGACGGCCTCCCCGCGAAGGACACCCCGACCCGCGACGTGGTCGCCCTGATGACCGGCCGCAACGTGGAGTACGTCTTCCCGGACCGGCCGGCCGCGGCCGCCACCGCCGAACCGGTCCTGAGGGCACGGAACCTCTCCCGCGCCGGGGAGTTCGCCCCGCTCGACCTCGATCTGCGCCCCGGCGAGATCGTCGGCCTGGCCGGTCTGGTCGGCTCCGGCCGCTCCGAGATCCTGGAGACGATCTACGGCGCCCGTAAACCGACGACCGGTCAGGTCAGCGTCGAAGGGCGGGAGTTGCGCACCGGCAGCGTCCGCGCCGCGGTCCGGGCCGGCCTCGGGCTCGCGCCCGAGGAACGCAAGGCGCAGGCCCTGCTGATGCTGGAGTCGGTGACCCGCAACGTCTCCGTCTCCTCCATGTCCCGCTTCGCGCGCGGCGGCTGGCTCGACCGGCGCGGAGAGCGGGCGGCGGCGCTGGAGGCCACCCGCGAACTCCATCTCCGCCCGGACAACCCCTCGGTCCCCGTCCGCACCCTCTCCGGCGGCAACCAGCAGAAGGCCGTCCTCGCCCGCTGGCTGCTCCGCGGCTGCAAGGTCCTCCTCCTCGACGAGCCCACCCGCGGTGTCGACGTCGGCGCCCGCGCCGAGCTCTACGCCGTGATCCGCCGCCTGGCCGACGAGGGCCTCGGCGTCCTCCTCGTCTCCAGCGAGGTCCCCGAGGTCCTGGGCCTGGCAGACCGCGTCCTGGTCCTACGAGAAGGAACGGTCGTCCACGAGGCCCCGGCCCACGACCTCACAGAACACCGAGTCCTGGACCTGGTAATGGAAGGCACCCCGACATGAACCGCCCCGCAAGGGGCGCGAACAACCACCCACGACGCACACCCGACAACGAACGTTCCAGCCCCGCCAGGGGCGCGGGAAACGCCGCGAGCAACCACCCACGACGCACACCCGACATCGAACGTTGCAGCCCCGAAAGGGGCGCGGGGAACGGCGCGAGCAACCACCCACGACCCGCACCCGACATCGAACGGACCAGCCCCGTCAGGGGCGCGGGGAACGGCGCGAGCAACCACCCACGACCCGCACCCGACAACGAACGTTGCAGCCCCGTCAGGGGCGCGGGGAACTGCGCGACCAGCCCCGCACAACCCGCACCCGGCACCCACCGAACCACCCCCGAGCCGCACCCCACAAGAAGGGACCCGGCGCCATGACGCAGCCCGCCTCACCCACCCGCCCGGCGGAGCCGAAACGCGCCGCCACCACCAAATCCCACCCCCTCGCCCTGGGCGCCCTCCGCCTGGACATCCGCACGCTCTCCCTGCTCGGCGTCCTCGTCGCCCTGATCGTCATCGGCGGCATCACCCAGCCCGACAGCTTCCTGGACGGCGACAACGTCCAGCTGATCCTGACCCAGGCCTCCGTCATCGGCGTCGTCACCGTCGGCATGACCTTCGTGATCATCTCCGGCGGCATCGACCTCTCCGTCGGCGCGATCGTGGCGCTCGCCAGCGTGTGGGCCTCCACCGTGGCGACCCAGGAGTACGGCTTCGTCGGCATCCTCCTCACGGCGATCCTCGTCGGCGTCGGCTGCGGCCTGGTGAACGGCGTCCTCATCGCGTACGGCAACATCGTCCCGTTCATCGCCACCCTGGCGATGCTGGCCTCGGGCCGCGGCCTCGCCCTCCAGATCACCGACGGCAAGACCCAGATGGTCACGGTGGACTCGGTGCTGAAGCTGGGCGAGCGCGATTCCTACATCCTCGGCATCCCCCCGCTGGTCCTCGTCTTCGCCGCGGTCACCGTCGTCGGCTGGCTCGTCCTGAACCGCACGACGTTCGGCCGCCGCTCCGTCGCGGTCGGCGGCAACCCCGAGGCGGCCCGGCTGGCCGGCATCGACGTACGCCGTCAGCGTCTGTACCTGTACCTGCTGTCCGGCCTGTGCTGCGGCATCGCCGCGTTCCTGCTGCTCGTCCTCGCGGGGTCGGGCCAGAACACCAACGGAAACCTGTACGAACTCGACGCCATCGCCGCCGCCATCATCGGCGGCACCCTGCTCACCGGCGGCCGCGGCAGCATCGTCGGCTCCGTCCTCGGCGTCCTGATCTTCATCACGATCCAGAACATCTTCGCGCTGAACAACCTGGAGACCGCGACCCAGCAGATCGCCAAGGGCGCGATCATCGTCGCGGCGGTCCTGCTCCAGCGACGTACGGCCAACACCACCTCATGAGTCCGGGAAGGGACGACGCCATGCCAGAGTCGACAAGCGTGTCGAGCCGCAGAAGCCTCCTGTTCGGCGCAGCCGCCGCGGTCACCGCGGGCGGCCTGCTCACGGCCTGCACCAGCAACGAGCCGAGCGACAAGAGCGACGGCGGCAGCAAGCCCGCGGACCAGCCGGTCGCGGACAGCAAGCCCGGCAAGCAGGTCACCATCGGGTTCGCCGGCCCGCAGGCCGACCACGGCTGGCTCAACGCGATCAACGACAACGCCAAGGAGCGGGCGAAGAAGTACTCCGACGTCACGCTCGAGGCGACCGAGGGCTCGAACGACACGGCCGCCCAGATCGGCCAGGTCGAGACCCTCATCAACAAGAAGGTCGACGTCCTCGTCGTGCTCCCCGCCGACGGCAAGGCGCTGACCCAGGTCGGCCTCAAGGCGATGCGCGCGGGCATCCCCGTGGTGAACCTCGACCGGATCTTCAACACCCCGCAGGCGTACCGCTGCTGGATCGGCGGCGACAACTACGGCATGGGCCTGTCGGCCGGCAACTACATCGGCGAGAAGCTCAAGGACAAGAAGAACGCGAAGGTCGTCGAGCTCGCCGGTCTCGACAACCTGGAACTGACCAAGCAGCGCACGCAGGGCTTCGACGACGCCCTGAAGAACTTCCCGAACATCAAGAAGGTGGCCCGCCAGGCGGCCGACTTCACGGTCGAGTCGGGCCAGGCCAAGATGTCCCAACTGCTCCAGGCGCAGAAGAACTTCGACGCGCTGTGGAACCACGACGACGACCAGGGCGTCGGCGCCCTGCGCGCCATCGAGCAGGCGGGCCGCGACGACTTCCTGATGGTCGGCGGCGCCGGCGCCCTCTCCGCGTTCGACGCGATCAAGAGCGGCCGCGGCGTACTGAAGGCCACCGTCCTCTACCCGCCGACGATGGCCGCGTCCGCCATCGACCTCGCCCGCGCCCTCGGCCAGGGCAAGGGGATCGGCGGCATGGCCGAGTTCGAGATCCCGGCCCACGTGACCCTGTTCTCGGCCGTCGTCGACGAGACGAACATCGACAAGTACATGTCCACCGGCTTCAAGTGATGCGGCCCGCGGGCACGGCGCATCAGGCGAACCCGGCGTGGACGAGGAGGACTTCGGCATGGCAGGAAGCAGCACCGGCACGACGGCCCGTGAACCGGGCGGTGACGACGACACGGAGGTGAGGCGGGCGGCGCCCGGCGCACCGAAGCCCGTCCTCGGCGTCGGCATGGTCGGCTACGCGTTCATGGGCGCCGCCCACTCCCAGGGGTGGCGCACCGTGGGCCGCGTCTTCGACCTGCCGCTCACCCCGCGCCTCGCCGCGGTCTGCGGCCGCGACGGAGAGGCCGTGCGCGCCGCGGCCGACCGGCTCGGCTGGGCCGCGGCGGAGACGGACTGGCGAGCGCTGATCGCCCGCGACGACGTCGACCTCGTCGATGTGTGCACGCCTGGCGACAGCCACGCCGAGATCGCGATCGCCGCCCTGGAAGCGGGCAAGCACGTGCTGTGCGAGAAGCCGCTCGCCAACTCCGTCGAGGAGGCGCAGGCGATGACGGAGGCCGCCGAACGCGCCGAGCGGCGCGGACAGGTGGCGATGACCGGATTCAACTACCGGCGGGTCCCGGCCATCGCCCTGGCCCGCCGGATGATCGCCGAGGGGCGCCTCGGCACCCTGCGGCACGTGCGCGTCAGCTATCTCCAGGACTGGCTCGTCGACCCCTCCTTCCCGCTGACCTGGCGGCTGCAGAAGCCGTACGCGGGCTCGGGCGCCCTCGGCGACCTCGGCGCGCACGCCGTGGACCTCGCCCAGTTCCTCGCGGGAGAACCGGTCGCCGGGGTGTCGGCGCTCACCGAGACGTTCGTCCGCGAGCGCCCTCTGCTGGCCGGAGCCACCTCCGGGCTCTCGGCGGCCAGCGGCCCCGGGGGAGGGGAGCGGGGCCTCGGCCAGGTCACCGTCGACGACGCGGCGCTCTTCACCGGCCGCTTCGCCTCCGGCGCCCTCGCCTCCTTCGAGGCGACCCGCTTCGCGACCGGCCGCAAGAACGCCCTCAAGGTCGAACTCAACGGTGAGCGCGGCTCGCTCGCCTTCGACCTGGAGCGCCTGAACGAACTCTTCTTCCACGACCAGACCGAACCCGGTGTCAGCGCGGGCTTCCGCCGCATCCTCGTCACCGAACCCGACCACCCCTACCTGGAGGCGTGGTGGCCGCCGGGCCACGGCCTCGGCTACGAGCACACCTTCGCGCACCAGGCCCACGATCTGGTGCGGGCGATCGCCGAAGGCGCCCGGCCCGCTCCGTCGTTCGCCGACGGACTGCAGGTGCAGCGCGTGCTGGCCGCCGTCGAGGAGAGCGCGGCGAAGAACTCGGTCTACACCCCCGTACCGGTCTGAGGAGGCCCTCCCGTGCCACGTCAGTTCACCCTGTTCACCGGTCAGTGGGCGGACCTGCCCCTGGAGGAGGTCTGTCGCCTGGCCCGCGACTTCGGCTACGACGGACTCGAACTCGCCTGCTGGGGAGACCACTTCGAGGTCGACAAGGCGTTGAAGGATCCCGGGTACCTCGACAGCCGTCATGCCCTGCTCGACAAGTACGGCCTGAAGTGCTGGGCGATCTCCAACCACCTGGTCGGCCAGGCCGTCTGCGACGCCATCATCGACGAACGCCACGAGGCGATCCTGCCCGCCCGCATCTGGGGCGACGGCGACGCCGAGGGCGTCCGGCAGCGCGCGGCCGCCGAGATCAAGGACACCGCCCGCGCGGCGGCCGCCTTCGGCGTCGACACCGTCATCGGCTTCACGGGCTCGTCGATCTGGCACCTGGTCGCCATGTTCCCGCCCGCGCCCGAGGCGATGATCGAGCGCGGCTACGAGGACTTCGCGACGCGCTGGAACCCGATCCTGGACGTCTTCGACACCGAAGGGGTCCGCTTCGCCCACGAGGTCCACCCCAGCGAGATCGCCTACGACTACTGGACCACGCAGAAGGCCCTCGAAGCGGTCGACCACCGCCCGGCCTTCGGGCTCAACTTCGACCCCTCGCATTTCGTGTGGCAGGACCTCGACCCGGTCGGCTTCCTGTGGGACTTCCGCGACCGGATCTACCACGTCGACTGCAAGGAGGCCCGCCGGCGGCTCGACGGCCGCAACGGACGCCTCGGCTCCCACCTGCCGTGGGGCGATCCGCGCCGCGGCTGGGACTTCGTCTCGGCCGGCCACGGCGACGTGCCCTGGGAGGACGTCTTCCGCATGCTCCGCTCGATCGAGTACGCGGGCCCGGTCTCGGTGGAGTGGGAGGACGCGGGCATGGACCGCCTCCAGGGCGCCCCTGAGGCGCTGACGTTTTTGAAGCGGCTCGATTTCGAGCCGCCCACTGCCTCTTTCGACGCCGCGTTCGGCAACTAGCGCCCCTTCAGGGGCACGGGGAACTGCGCGCTCGGCCACAACGGGCGCGCAGTCGCTGAACCCTGCCCAAAAACCCCTTTGTCCACGCGCAGGAGAAAGAAAAACGAACCCGCGCACAAGGTCTATCCGGCAAAGACAAACGCGGCTAACTTCCTGCCGTGTACATGGCCTAGATGAACCTTCCGGGGTGACGGCGCACCCCGGCGCCCGCACCGCACGTCTACGCACCCATCCCATACGGCCCACCCCGTTCCCGGAGGGACCTTCGTGCACAGCAGCAGAAGCAGAACCCGCAAGCGAACCCGCAACGGGCCCACCCGGCACTCCAGGCTCCGCACCAGCCTCGCCCTGCTCACGGGTTCCGTACTCATCGGCTCGTCCCTGGCGCTGGCCGTGCCCGGCACGGCCAGCGCCCACCCGGACCACCCCGACGAGCCGGCCGCGGCCTCGGACTTCCAGCAGGTCACCCTCGCCAAGGGCGCCGACGAGACCGGTGAGCCCATGTCGCTCGCCGTGCTCCCGGACCGCAGCGTCCTGCACACCTCCCGCGACGGCACCCTGCGCCTGACCGACGAGGGCGGCAGCACCTCCGTCGCCGGCAAGCTCGACGTGTACAGCCACGACGAGGAGGGCCTCCAGGGCGTCGGCGTCGACCCGGGCTTCAAGGACAACCGGTTCATCTACCTCTACTACGCGCCGCCGCTGGACACCCCGAGCGGGGACGCCCCCGAGACGGGCTCGGCCGCCGACTTCGCCAAGTTCGACGGCGTGAACCGGCTGGCCCGCTTCGTCCTCAAGGAGGACGGCACCCTCGACAAGGCCAGCGAGAAGAACGTCCTGGAGGTCAAGACCTCCCGCGGCACCTGCTGCCACGTGGGCGGCGACATCGACTTCGACGCCGACGGCAACCTGTACCTGTCGACCGGCGACGACACCAACCCCTTCGCCTCCGACGGCTACACCCCGATCGACGAGCGGGCCGACCGCAACCCCGCCTTCGACGCGCAGCGCAGCTCCGGCAACAGCAACGACCTGCGCGGCAAGGTGCTCCGCATCAAGGTGAAGGACGACGGCACCTACGACATCCCCGAGGGCAACCTCTTCGCGCCGGGCACCGAGAAGACCCGCCCCGAGATCTACGCGATGGGCTTCCGCAACCCGTTCCGCATCAGCGTCGACAAGCCCACCGGCACCGTCTACGTAGGCGACTACGGTCCCGACGCCGGAGCGGCCGACCCCAAGCGCGGTCCCGCCGGACAGGTCGAGTTCGCCAAGATCAACAAGGCGGGCAACTTCGGCTGGCCGTACTGCACCGGTGACAACGACGCGTACGTCGACTACGACTTCGCCACCAAGGCATCCGGCGACACCTTCGACTGCGCCGCGCCGAAGAACACCTCGCCGAACAACACCGGCATCACCGACCTGCCCCCGGCCCAGGCCGCCTGGATCCCGTACGACGGCGGCAGCGTGCCCGAGTTCGGCTCCGGCTCCGAGTCGCCCATGGCGGGTCCCGTCTACCGCTACGACGCGGACCTGGACTCCCCGGTGAAGTTCCCCGAGGAGTACGACGGCGACTTCTTCGCCGGCGAGTTCGGCCGCCAGTGGATCAAGCGCATCGAGCAGGACGGCGACGGGAACGTCTCGAAGATCAACGACTTCCCCTGGACCGGCACCCAGGTCATGGACAGCGCCTTCGGCCCCGACGGCGCCCTGTACGTCCTCGACTACGGCCTCTCCTGGTTCGGCGGCGACGAGAACTCGGCGCTGTACCGCATCGAGAACGCCACCGGCGGCCACTCGCCGATCGTCGAGGCCAAGGCCAGCAAGACGTCCGGACAGTCGCCGCTGCGCACCACGTTCACCGCGACCGGCACCGACGCCGACGACGACCCCATCACCTACAGCTGGGACTTCGGCGACGGCTCCAAGGGGACCGGCGCGAACCCGAGCCACACCTACCGCAAGGACGGCACCTACACGGTGACGGTCACGGGCGACGACGGCACGGGCCGCACCGGCTCGGCCAACGTCCGCGTCGTGGTCGGCAACACCGCCCCGTCGGTGAAGTTCCAGTCCCCGGCCAACGGCTCGCTGTTCAAGTTCGGCGACACCATCCCCTTCAAGGTCGCGGTCAGTGACCCGGAGGACGGCACGATCGACTGCTCGAAGGTCACCGTGCGCTACCTCCTCGGCCACGACAACCACGCCCACGAGCTGACCTCGGTCAAGGGCTGCGAAGGCACCATCACCGTGCCCGCGGACTCCGAACACGACCCGAACGCCAACATCTACGGCGTGCTCGACGCCGAGTACACCGACGGCGGCGGAGGCGGCCAGACCGAGCTGACCACGCACGACCAGGTCCAGCTCCAGCCGCGCCACCGCCAGGCCGAGCACTACAGCAAGCAGCAGGGCACCACACAGCAGAGCAAGACCTCGGCCAACGGCGGCAAGACCGTCGGCGACATCAACGACGGCGACTGGATCTCCTTCACCCCCTACAACCTCACCGGGGCCAAGAAGCTCACCGCCCGGGTCTCGTCCGCCGGCGCGGGCGGCTTCCTGGAGGTGCGCACCGGCTCGCCGACCGGCACCCTGCTGGGCTCCACGACCGTCCCGGTCACCGGCAGCTGGGACACCTTCCAGAACGTCGACGTCGCGCTGAAGAACGTCCCGAAGAAGACCACCGACCTGTACCTCGTCTTCAAGGGCGGCGACGGCGCGCTCTACGACGTCGACGACTTCGAGATCTCCAGTGACGCCGCCGTGAAGGGCGCCAAGCGGGTCCTCGTCTTCTCCAAGACGGCCGGCTTCCGCCACGACGCGATCCCCGAGGGCATCGGCGCCCTGAAGGAGCTCGGCAAGAGCAGCGACATCACCGTCGACGCCACCGAGTCGGCCGCCCAGTTCACCACCAACAACCTCGCCCGCTACGACGCGGTGGTCTTCATGTCCACCACGGGTGACGTCCTCGACGACACCCAGCAGAAGGCGTTCGAGGAGTACATCGCCAAGGGCGGCGGCTACATGGGCATCCACGCCGCCGCCGACACCGAGTACGACTGGTCCTACTACGGCGGCCTCGTCGGCGCCTACTTCGACTCGCACCCGGCCATCCAGAAGGCCACCGTCCGCGTCGAGGACAAGACCAACCCGGCCACCGCCCACCTGGACGACGCCTGGGAGCGCACCGACGAGCTGTACAACTACCGCACCAACCCGCGCGACAAGGTCCACGTCCTGGCCACCCTCGACGAGACCACCTACTCGGGCGGAAACATGAAGGGCGACCACCCGATCGCCTGGTGCCAGAGCTACGGCGGCGGCCGCTCCTTCTACACCGGCCTCGGCCACACCAAGGAGTCCTACGCCGACGACGCCTTCCGCACCCACCTGCTCGGCGGCCTGAAGTACGCCACCGGCCAGGCCAAGGCGGACTGCAAGCCGAACAAGGACTACCGGCCGATCTTCAACGGCCAGTCCCTGGACGGCTGGAAGCAGGCAGGACCCGGCAAGTTCAACGTCAAGGACGGCACCCTGGAGTCCGAGGGCGGCATGGGCCTGCTCTGGTACCAGGCCAAGGAGCTGAAGTCCTACTCCCTCAAGCTGGACTGGAAGATGCGGGGCGACGACAACTCCGGTGTCTTCGTCGGCTTCCCCGCCTCCGACGACCCCTGGTCCGCGGTGAACAAGGGCTACGAGATCCAGATCGACGCCACCGACGCACCGGACCGCACCACCGGGTCGATCTACACCTTCAAGGCGGCGAACATCAAGGCCCGTGACGCGGTCCTGCGCCCGCCGGGGCAGTGGAACTCCTACGAGATCAAGGTCCAGGGCGAACGCCTCCAGGTGTTCCTCAACGGAGTCAAGATCAACGACTTCACCAACAAGGACCCCGAGCGGAGCCTGACCGACGGCTACATCGGCATCCAGAACCACGGCGCCGACGACCAGGTCTCCTACCGGAACATCCAGCTCAAGGAACTGCCCTAGTAGGGCACCCCGAACGGCGGCGGGCGGAGGACGCCGGACCTCCGCCCGCCGTCCCGCCCGGCACCCCGCCGGTCGCGGAACCCGGCACACTCCGGCCCCGCCGGCCCCCGGCCGGTGCACCACCGGCACTCGCGCCACCCCCGGTTCGCGTACGACAAGGAGGCTGCCCATGTCCGCCGAACCGTCCCTCCCCACCCCCACCCCCCGCTTCGGTGTCTGGCTGATCGGAGCACGCGGCTCCGTCGCCACGACCGCGATCGCCGGCTGTGCCGCCGTCGCCGCCGGACTCCACCCCCCGACCGGCATGGTCACCGAGACCACCCCCTTCCTGGACTGCGGCCTGCCGCCGCTGACCTCCCTCGTCTTCGGCGGCCACGACACCGTCGACTGCCCGCTGCCCAAACGCGCCGAACACCTCGCCGCCGGCGGCGTCCTGCCGCACGGCCTGCCCGCCGCCGTCCACGCCGAACTCGCCACGGCCGACCACGAGATCAGGCCCGGCGGCCCGCTGACCGGCCACGACGACCCCCGCTCGCAGGACGAGCTCATCGACGCGTTCGCGGCCGACATCGTTGCCTTCGTCCGGGACCGGCACCTCGACGGTGCCGTCGTCGTGAACGTCGCCTCCACCGAACCCGTCCCCACCGGCGACACCCTGCCGCCCAGCTCCCTCTACGCGGCCGCCGCCCTCCGCGCCGACTGCCCCTACGTCAACTTCACCCCCTCGTCCGGCCTGCACCACACCGCCCTCGCGGCCGACGCCGCGACAGCGTCCGTCCCCCACGCGGGCCGCGACGGCAAGACGGGCCAGACCCTCCTGCGCTCCGTGCTCGGCCCGATGTTCCTGCAGCGCGCCCTCGCCGTCCGCGCCTGGTCCGGCACCAACCTCCTCGGCGGCGGCGACGGCGCCGCCCTCGCCGACCCGGCCGCGGCCGCCGCCAAGAACGCCGGCAAGGAACGCGTCCTGACCGACACCCTCGGCGCCGCCCCGCAGGGCGAGGTCCACATCGACGACGTCCCCGCCCTCGGCGACTGGAAGACCGCCTGGGACCACATCGCCTTCGACGGCTTCCTCGGCGCCCGCATGGTCCTGCAGACCACCTGGCAGGGCTGCGACTCCGCACTCGCCGCGCCCCTCGTCCTCGACCTCGCCCGCCTCCTGCTGCGCGCGCACGCCGTCGGACTCACCGGCCCGCGCCCGGAGTTGGCCTTCTACTTCAAGGACCCCGACCCCGGAGCGGGCGCCGCGCTCGGCGAGCAGTACGCCGCCCTGGTGGACTTCGCGGACCGCCTGCGAGCCGCCCGATGACCCGGACGACCCTGCGTGCCTGGGCCGAACTCCTGCGACTCCCGGCCCTCTTCACCGTCCCCGGCGACGCCCTCGTGGGGACCGCCGCGGTGGGTGCCCGCCCCGGCCGCGGCACCTTCCTGGTCCTCGGCTCCTCCCTGTGCCTGTACGAGGCGGGCATGGCCCTCAACGACTGGGCGGACCGGGCCGAGGACGCCGTCGACCGCCCCCACCGGCCCATTCCCTCCGGCCGCATCCGCCCCGGCACCGCCCTCGCGGCGGCCGGACTGCTCACCGTGGCCGGAGTGGGCCTCGCCTCCCGGGCCGGACGCGTGCCCGCGGCGATCTCGACCGCGCTCGCGGCCACGGTCTGGGCGTACGACCTCGGCCTGAAGCGCACCCCCGCAGGCCCGGTCGCCATGGGCGCGGCCCGCGGCCTCGACGTCCTGCTGGGAGCGGGCGCCGCCCGGAACGCGGCGAAGCCCCTGGGCTCGGCCACCGGCGCCGCTCTCACCATGACCGTCCACACCACGGCCGTCACCGCGGTGTCCCGCCACGAGACGACGGGCGGCAACGCCCTCGCACCGGCAGCGGCCCTGGCCACCACCGCCACCGTGGCCGGCGCCCTCCTCAGAACCCCGGTAGGCCGAGGCGCCGCAGCCCCCCTCGGCCTACCGGGTCCCACCGCGTACGCCCTGACCGCAGCCCGTCCCCTGCTGCACGCCGCGCTCAACCCCTCCCCACCCCTGACCCAGCGCGCCGTCGGCGCCGGCATCCGCGCGATGATCCCGCTCCAGGCAGCCCTGACGGCCCGCGCGGCAGCCCCCGTGCCCGCCCTCCTCACCGCCGCCCTCGCCCCGCTCGCCCGGCGCTTCGCGAAGAAGGTGAGCGTCACATGACCCAGCCCGCGCAGCCCGCGCAGCCCGCCACCCCGCGCTGGGGCTACGGCACCAACGGCCTCACCGACCTCCGCCTCGACGACGCCCTCGCCCTCCTGGCCGACCTCGGCTACGACGGCGTCGGCCTGACCCTCGACCACATGCACCTCGACCCGCTGGCCCCCGACCTCGCGGCCCGCACCCGCCAGGTCGCCCGGACCCTGCACCGCCACCACCTCACGGCCACCGTCGAGACCGGCGCCCGCTACGTCCTCGACCCACGCCGCAAACACGGCCCCTCCCTCCTCGACCCCGACCCGGACGCCCGCGCGGCCCGTGTCCGCCTGCTCGTCCGCGCGGTCCAGGTCGCCGCCGACCTGGGCGCGCACGCCGTGCACTGCTTCAGCGGCATCACCCCGGACGACACCGACCGGGACACCGCGTGGAAGCGCCTCGCCGACGCCCTCGAACCCGTCCTGCACGCGGCCGACGGCGCCGGGATCCCGCTCGCCATCGAGCCCGAGCCCGGCCACCTCCTGGCCACGCTCGCCGACTTCCACCATCTGCGCCACGCCCTCGGCAGCCCCGACGCGCTCGGCCTCACCCTCGACCTCGGCCACTGCCAGTGCCTGGAACCCGAACCGCCCGCCGACTGCGTGCGCGCGGCGGCCCCCTGGCTGCGCCACGTCCAGATCGAGGACATGCGCCGCGGCGTTCACGAACACCTGCCCTTCGGGGAGGGGGAGATCGACTTCCCGCCCCTCCTCGACGCGCTCGCGGCCACCGGCTACCAGGGCCTGACCGTCGTCGAACTGCCCCGCCACTCCCACGCGGGCCCGGACCTCGCCGCCGCGTCCCTGTCGTTCCTCCGCGCCGCGGCACAAGGAGGGAGCAGCACATGAGCGCACCGACCACCATCGCCACTCTCCGGGCCCACCTCGACACCGCGCTGCCCGGTGCCGCCCGTGCCTGGCTCGACCAAGCCCTCGACGAAGCGGCGGCCACCGGCCCGGCCGGCGACGACTCCCAGCCCACGCTCTGGGAGTCACGGTTCGCCGAAGCGGGCCGGCGCACCGGCCAGGACCATGCCGACACCGCCCGCGTCCTGCTGCTGCACGCCGCCCGCGCCGACACCGCCACCCTGACCCGCCTGTACGCGCAGGGCACCGCCGCCGAACGCCGCGCCGTCCTGCACGCGCTGCCCCATCTCGTCCCGGGACCCGAGGGCCTGCCCCTCGTCGAGGACGCCCTGCGCACCAACGACACCCGCCTGGTCGCCGCCGCCGTCGGCCCGTACGCCGCCGAGCACCTGCCCGCACACCCGTGGCGGCACGCCGTCCTCAAGTGCCTGTTCACCGGAGTCCCCACCGACACCGTCGCCGCCCTCGGAGAGCGAGCCCACGGCGACGCCGAACTCGCCCGAATGCTGGGGGACTTCGCGCAGGAACGCACCGCCGCCGGCCGGCCCGTCCCCATCGACCTGCCCCGCGTCCTCGCCCTGACCTCCCCGGCAGCCCCCACGGCGAAGGAGTCCTGATGCGCATCTTCGACCCCCACATCCACATGACCTCGCGCACCACCGACGACTACGAGGCCATGTACGAGGCGGGCGTGCGCGCCCTCGTCGAACCCGCCTTCTGGCTCGGCCAGCCCCGCACCTCGCCCGCGTCCTTCTTCGACTACTTCGACGCGCTCCTCGGCTGGGAGCCCTTCCGGGCCGCGCAGTACGGCATCACCCACCACTGCACGATCGCCCTCAACCCCAAAGAGGCCAACGATCCGCGCTGCACCCCCGTCCTGGAGGCCCTGCCGCGCTACCTCGACAAGGACGGCGTCGTCGCCGTCGGCGAGATCGGCTACGACTCGATGACCCCGGCCGAGGACAACGCCCTCGCCACCCAGCTCCAGCTCGCCGCCGACCACGAACTGCCGGCCCTGGTGCACACCCCGCACCGCGACAAACTCACCGGCCTGCACCGCACCCTCGACGTCGTCCGGGAGTCCGCGCTACCCGTCGACCGGGTCCTCATCGACCACCTCAACGAGACCACGGTCAAGGACGCCAAGGACGCCGGGAGCTGGCTCGGCTTCTCCGTCTATCCCGACACCAAGATGGACGAGGACCGGATGGTCGAGATCCTGCGCACCTACGGCACCGAGAAGGTCCTGGTCAACTCCGCCGCCGACTGGGGAAAGAGCGACCCGCTCAAGACCCGGCGGGTCGGCGAGGCGATGCTGAAGGCCGGCTTCGGCGAGGACGACGTCGACCTGGTCCTGTGGCGCAACCCGGTCGCCTTCTACGCCCTCAGCGGCCGCCTCCAACTCGACCTCACCGCGCCGGAGTCGCCCACGCACGAGGGCAATTCCATCCTCCGCGGCGGAGCGTGAACCATGCGCTTCCGCCACCCCGACGGCTCCACCGTCCACCTCGCCTACTGCACGAACGTGCACCCCGCCGAGACCCTCGACGGCGTCCTCGCCCAGCTCCGCGACCACTGCGAACCCGTCCGCCGCCGACTCGGCCGCGACCGGCTCGGCATCGGCCTGTGGCTCGCCAAGGACGCCGCCCGCTCCCTGACCACCGACCCGGCGGCACTGCGCGGACTGCGCACCGAACTCGAACGGCGCGGCCTCGAAGTCGTCACCCTCAACGGCTTCCCCTACGAGGGCTTCGGCGCCGAAGAGGTCAAGTACCGCGTCTACCAGCCCGACTGGGCCGACCCGGAACGCCTCGCCCACACCAGCGACCTGGCCCGCCTGCTCGCCCAACTGCTGCCCGCCGACGTCACCGAGGGCACCATCTCCACCCTCCCGCTGGCCTGGCGCACGGCCTACGACACCCCGCGCGCCGAGACCGCCCGCGCCGCGCTCGTGACCCTCGCCGAACGCCTCGACGCCCTCGAAGAACTCACCGGACGATCGATCCGGATCGGCCTCGAACCCGAACCGGGCTGCGTCGTCGAGACCACCGCCGACGCCATCGCCCCGCTCACCGCCGTCGGCCGACCCGACCGCATCGGCCTGTGCCTCGACACCTGCCACCTCGCCACCTCCTTCGAAGACCCGGAGACCGCACTGGACGGCCTCGCCGCCGCGCATGTCCCCGTCGTCAAATCCCAGCTCTCCGCCGCCCTGCACGCCGAACACCCCCGTACTCCCGCGGTACGCGAAGCACTCGCCGCCTTCGACGAACCCCGCTTCCTCCACCAGACCCGCACCCGCACCGACCAGGGACTGCGCGGCACCGACGACCTCGGCCCCGCCCTGAACGGCGCCGCGCTGCCGGACTCCACCGCCTGGCGCGCCCACTTCCACGTCCCCCTGCACGCGGCTCCCGCCGCCCCGCTCACCTCCACACTCGACGTCCTCAAGGACACGCTGACCCGCCTCGTCGGCGGCCCGCGCCCGCTCACCCGCCACCTGGAGGTCGAGACCTACACCTGGCAGGCGCTCCCTCCCGAGCTGCGTCCCCGGGCCCGCCCTCAGCTCGCCGACGGCATAGCCGCCGAACTCACCCTCGCCCGCGACCTGCTGACGGACCTCGGCCTGAAGGAACTGCCATGACGGACACGCCCGCCCGGCCGACCCCCCTCCTCGTCCTGGACGTCGTCGGCCTCACCCCGCGGCTGCTCGAGCACATGCCGCACCTCACGTCCCTCGCCCGCTCCGGCACCCGGGCCGCGCTGGGCACCGTGCTGCCCGCGGTGACCTGCGCCGCCCAGTCCACGTTCCTGACCGGGACCATGCCCAGCGAACACGGCATCGTCGGCAACGGCTGGTACTTCCGCGAACTCGGCGACGTCCTGCTCTGGCGCCAGCACAACGGCCTCGTCGCCGGCGACAAACTCTGGGACGCCGCCCGCCGCGCCCATCCCGGCTACACGGTCGCCAACATCTGCTGGTGGTACGCCATGGGCGCCGACACCGACATCACCATCACCCCCCGTCCCGTCTACTACGCCGACGGCCGCAAGGAACCCGACTGCTACACCCGGCCCCCGGCCCTGCACGACGAACTCACCGAGAAATTCGGCACGTTCCCCCTCTTCCACTTCTGGGGCCCGGGCGCCGACCTCGTCTCCAGTCAGTGGATCATCGACGCCACCCGGCACGTCATGGCCACCCGCCATCCGGACCTGACCCTGTGCTACCTCCCTCACCTCGACTACGACCTGCAGCGCTTCGGCCCCGACGACCCCCGCTCCCACCGGGCCGCCACCGAACTCGACACCGCCCTCGCCCCCCTGCTCGCCGACGCCGAGGCCGAGGGCCGCACCGTCGTGGCCCTGTCCGAGTACGGCATCACCCGCGTCGAACGCGCCGTCGACATCAACCGCGTACTGCGCCGGGCCGGCCTGCTGGAGGTACACACGCAGGACGGCATGGAGTACCTCGACCCGATGGCCTCACGCGCCTTCGCCGTCGCCGACCACCAGATCGCCCACATCTACGTGCGACGCCCCGAAGACCTCGACGCCACCCGCGCGGCCCTCGACGGCCTGCCCGGCATCGACCAACTCCTCGACGACGAGGGCAAGAAGGCCCATCACCTCGACCACCCGCGCGCCGGCGAACTCGTCGCCGTGGCCGAACCCGACGCCTGGTTCACGTACTACTACTGGCTCGACGACGCCCGCGCGCCCGACTTCGCGCAGCTCGTCGAGATCCACCGCAAACCCGGCTACGACCCGGTCGAACTGTTCATGGACCCCCACGACCCCTACGTCAAGGTGAAGGCCGCGAGCGCGCTCGCGCGCAAGAAACTCGGCATGCGCTACCGGATGGCGGTCGTCCCGCTCGACCCGTCACCTATTCGCGGCAGCCACGGCCGCCTTCCCTCGGACACCGACAGTGACGACGGACCCGTCCTCATCAGCTCCACCCCCCATGCGTTCCCCGGTCGCGTCCCCGCGACCGCCGTGAAATCCCTGCTCCTGGAGCTGGCAGGTCTGGGCTGAGGCATACGCCGCCCCAAGGCCCGCCCGCAGAGGAGCAGTTACAGAGAGTGAAGCACACGCCACCGGCGACACGCCAGTGGTGCCCGCCGCATCCCGCACGAGAACCGGAAAGAGGCACCCGTGACCGACTCCCGCGACGCCGCCACTCCCGCCACTTCCTCCACCGACGACGCCCTCAGACGACGTCTCGGCATCGACCGCCGCCGCTTCCTCAGCACCTGCACGGCCGTCGGCGCGGGCGCGATCGCCGCCCCCGTCTTCGGCGCCGCCCCGTCCTTCGCCCAGCCCGGGCACGGAGGCCACGGCCCGGGCCGCGGCCAGGAGCTGGTGCCGGCCGACAAGCGCGGCATCATCCTCTACACCGTGCGCGACGCCACCGGCCGCGACCCGTTCGCCTCCGACCTGCCCTCCGGATTCCGCGAGGTGTTCAAGGAGCTGGCCCGCTACGGCTACCGCCAGGTCGAGTTCGCGGGCTACGGCCAGCACGCGAACGCCCCGGGCGGAGCCAACCTCGAATCGGTCGCGGGCGCCAAGCTGCTGCGCTCCTGGCTCGACGAGTACGGGCTGCGCGCCCAGGGCAACCACGGCTTCATCCCGTCGTCGTGGCCGTTCACCCAGCCCGACCTCGACACGTTCAAGAAGCATCTGGAGATCGCGAACATCCTCGGCATGGACCACATGGGCACCGGCGGCGACCCCACCGGCAGCTCGTACAAGGCGGACTGGGACGTCGCCGCCGACAAGTGGAACGCCCTGGGCGAGGTCGCCCGCCGCGCCGGGATCAAGCTCTACACCCACAACCACGACGCGGCCTACGGCTTCCTCCTGGACGGCGGACCGCTGGACGCACAGGGCCGCCCGACACGCAGCTCCGGCACCCGCAAGCTGGAGTACTTCCTGAAGGTCACCGACCCGAAGACCGTATGGCTCGAGATGGACATCTACTGGGCGCACGTGGCCCAGTACAAGTTCCACACCTACACGGCGCACGACGGCTCCCAGCGGGAGAAGGTCTTCGACCCGGCGGCGCTGGTCCGCTGCCACACCAAGCGCTACCCCCTCTTCCACGCCAAGGACGGCACCCGCAACGACACCAGCGGCGAGGGCTACGACATGGTGCCCTTCGGTACGGGAGTCATCGACTACAAGACCTTCTTCAGCCGCGTCGGCGCGAAGAACTACCACAACCCCATGGTCGAGCAGGACAACGCGCCCTCCTCCACGGACCCCGGCCAGTCCCTGAAGCACGCGAAGATCGGCTACGGAAACCTGGCGGCCCTGCGCAAGAAGTGATCGCGGCACCACGCGCGTGAGGCGCGCAGAGGGCCCGGCCGACCGGCCGGGCCCTCTGCCGTGCGGTGCGCGACTCAGGCGTGGGTCACGGCCTGCTCCACCTCCTTGCGCCCCGGCTGACGCAGCAGCAGCGCGAAGGCGGCCGCCACCATGGATATCCCACCGGCCAGCGCGTACGCCCCGTTGTAGCCCCACGCGGCGACCACCATCGAGCCGAGCCCGCCGCCGAACAGGCCGCTGATCAGCTTGCCGCTGTAGACGAGCCCGTAGTTGGTGGCGTTGTAGTTCTCGCCGAAGTAGTCCGGGGTCAGAGCCGCGAACATCGGGTAGAACGCGCCGCCGCCGAAGCCCGACAGGAACGCGAAGAACAGGAACAGCCACTCGCTCTTGATGTCGCCGGCCCAGATGACGCCGAACTGGGCGAGACCCAGCACGACGATCACGAAGACCAGGCTCTTCTTGCGGCCCCAGATGTCCGACAGCCAGCCGACGACGGCCCGGCCGACGCCGTTGATGACCGCCATGACACCCATCGAGGAGGCAGCGACCAACGGTCCGAAGCCGACCTCCTTGGCGAAGTCCACCTGGAACGAGATACCGAAGATGGACACGCCCGCGGTGAGCACCAGGCTCAGCCACATGATCGGCAGCATTCCGGTCCTGACGGCCTCCATCGGGGTGAACTGGCGCACCGCGGGCGGATTCTTGGCCAGCGACCTCGCGCGCTTGCTCGTCCCGGACTTGTCGAGCGGATCGACGTCGTGGGGCCACCAGTTCTTCGGCGGGTCACGGAAGAAGAACGCGCAGACAAGGACGACCACCAGGACATACGCGCCGATCATGTCCAGCACCCGGTGGTAGTTGGAGGTGTCGAAGGCGTAGTTGAAGATGAAGATGAAGGGCAGCGAACCGTAGGCGAAGCCGCCGTTGACGAATCCGGTCTTGCCGCCCTTCCGCTCCGGGAACCATTTGCCGACCATGTTGATGCAGGTCGAATAGACGAGGCCGGAGCCCAGTCCGCCGATGACGCCGAATCCGAGGATCGCGAGCCACACATTGTGCATGTGCGACAGCGCGAGGAATCCGACCATGCACATGAACGCGCCGAGCATGACGGCCCGTTTGGCGGGCAGGATGTTCTTCTCCCGCAGCCATCCGGCCGGAAAGGCGATTCCCGCCTGGAAGAACACCCAGACGCTCAGGATCCAGAAGGTGTTCGACTGGGTCCAGCCATGGGCGGCGGACAGGGTGTCCTCCGCCGAGCCGTACGCGTACTCGGAGACGCTGATGGCCATCATCGCGACCCATGGCAGGTACACCATGAACTTTCGCGAATGGCCGAGGATGTCGCGGTCCGTCTCCCCGACACGGTAGACACGGCCGTTCTCATCGGTGATCTCTTGATACCTGGCGCCGGTCGACGATCTCGAATTTCCTGCGGCGATGGGCTCCGCCGTCATATCAGGCCATCTCCTCACCGAGCGGTTGCGGGTTGGGTACGATCCGGCGCTGCCTCTGGGGTCTGGGCTTGCCGGGGGCCTTGAGGAAGAGTGCGAGCACGGCCGAGCCGAGTCCGATCGAACCGGCGAAGGCGAAGGCGCCTCCGTATCCCCAGGCGTCGACGAGGAAGGCCCCGCCGCCGGCGCCCACCAGGCCGGAGATCAGCTTCGAGCTGTAGACCATGCCGTAATTGGAGGCATTGTTGTTCTCACCGAAGAAGTCGGCGGTCATGGCCGCGAACAAGGGGAAGATCGCTCCGCCGCCGAATCCGGAGACCATCGAGCAGAACAGGAAGAACGGCATCGAGCCCATGTTTCCGGAGAAGAACACACCGAACTGCGCCGTCCCCAGGACGAGACAGACGATGATCAATGTGTTGCGGCGTCCGGCACGGTCCGATATCCAGCCGATCACGCCGCGGCCGGTCCCGTTCACGATGGCCTTGAGCGACATGGCGGTGGCCACGATGCCGCCCGCGAACCCCATCTCCTTGCCGAACGGAACCTGCATGGCGATGCCGTAGATGTTGATCCCGGCGGTGCACAGCAGGCAGAACCACATCATCCACAGCACGGGCTGACGGGCCGCCTCACGCGGGGTGTACTGGTGCACGGCCGGCGGGTTCTTCTTCAGCGCCCGCTGCACGCGCGGGTCGTCCGCCACCTTCAGCGGGTCCACGTGCGCGGGCCACCAGTACTTGGGCGGGTCCTTCAGGAACCAGCCGGCGAAGGCCACCACGGCGCAGCAGATCACGCCGACCATGACCAGGACGCCCTGGTAGTTCGACAGGTCCATGAAGGACGTGAAGACGAACACGAAGGGCACCGAGCCGTAGGCGAAACCGCCGTTGACCAGCCCCGTCTTGCCGCCCTTGCGCTCCGGATACCACTTGCCGACCATGTTGACGCTGGTCGCGTAGACCAGGCCGGCCCCGATACCGCTGAACACACCGAAGCCGAGATAGGCGACGGTCACGTGCGGTGCGTAGGCCAGGGACAGATAGCCGCACAGTGTGCCGACGGCGCCCAGCATCATCGCGTACCGTGCCGGCAGTCTTCCGCTCTCGCGCAGCTGCCCGGCGGGGAAGGCCACGGCCGCCTGGAAGAAGATCCAGACACCCATCAGCCAGAAGATGTGCCCGCTGTCCCACAGATGGGCCTCGTGCAGCGTGTCCTCGGCCGAGGTGAACGCGTACTCCGAGGAACTGATGCCCAGCATGCCCATCCAGGGAAAGAGCACCATGGTCCATCGTGGTCGCCCCAAGATGTCCCGATCGGTCTGTCCGATCCGGTAGAGGCGGCCGTTCTCGTCCCTCACCTCCCTGACGGGGCCGGACGAGGATAGGTCGGTGGTCGTCATGACGGTCGCACCCCTTGCGTCGAAAGATCTGGCCAGCGCCCCCTGTCCAAATTGCTTTCGTGTGCGCACGGGACCTGGGTCCGGCCGACGCGCACCGCCGGCCGGACCCGCCACGGGTCACCTCATCGACCGCCCCCCATCAGCCCCGCCGCGCGGGCCCACCGGTACTTGGCCCCGAGCACCGCGACCGGCTTCTCGGTCGTGTACGGGTAGGCGACCACGCCCCGCTCGAACAGGTACTGGCAGGCCTCCTCGACCTCGACGTCCCCGGCCAGCGACGCGACCACCGGCTTCTCGATCCCGCGCTCCCGGAACTCCGCGACGACCCGGGCCGTTACCTCCGCAAAGACCATGGGAGGGGTGACGATGGTGTGCCAGTAGCCGAGCACGAGCGCGTGAATGCGCGGATCCTCCAGGCCCAGCCGGATCGTCGCCTCGTACGTCGACGGGGGCTCGCCGCCCGTGATGTCGACGGGGTTGCCGGCGGCGCCGAAGGGCGGGATGAACGCACGGAAGGCGGCGTCCAGGTCGTCCGGGATCTCCATCAGGTGGAGCCCGTTGTCGGTCACCGCGTCCGAGAGCAGGACCCCGGAGCCGCCCGCGCCGGTGATGATCACGATGTTGTCGCCCTGCGGAGCGGGCAGCACGGGCAGGGCCCGCGCGTACTCCAGCATGTCGTTCAGGCCCGGGGCCCGGATCACGCCGGCCTGCCGCAGGATGTCGTCGTACACGGCGTCGTCGCCCGCGAGCGCGCCGGTGTGCGACCCGGCCGCCTTCGCACCTGCGGCCGTACGGCCCGCCTTCAGGACGACGACGGGCTTCTTCGGCACCGTCGCCCGAGCGGCCTGCACGAAAGCACGCCCGTCCTTCAGATCCTCCAGGTGCATGGCGATGCACCGGGTGTTGGGATCCTCGCCGAACCAGGTGAGGAGGTCGTCCTCGTCCAGGTCCGACTTGTTGCCGAGCCCCACGATCGCCGACACACCGGTCTTCGTGGTGCGCGCGAAGCCCAGGATCGCCATCCCGATGCCCCCGGACTGCGAGGTCAGCGCGACCCCGCCCTTCACGTCGTACGGGGTGCAGAACGTGGCGCACAGGTCCTGCCACGTCGAGTAGTAGCCGTAGATGTTCGGTCCGAGGAGCCGTACGCCGTGCCGCTCCGCGATCGCCACGATCTCGTCCTGGAGGGCCTGTTCACCGGTCTCCGCGAAGCCGGACGGGATCAGCACCGCGTTCGGGATGCCCTTGCTCCCCACCTCCTCCAAGGCCGCTGCCACGAACTTGGCGGGGATCGCGAAGACCGCCACATCCACCTCACCGGGGACGTCCGTGACACTCTTGTACGCCTTGCGGCCCAGGATGTCATCGGCCTTGGGGTTCACCGGATGGATCTCCCCGGAGAAGCCGCCGTCGACGAGGTTGCGCATCACCGAATTGCCGATCTTGCCCTGCTCGTTGGAGGCCCCGATCACGGCCACCGACCGCGGCTGCATCAGGCGCCGCATGCTGGTCAGGATCTGCTCGCGCGTGTAGGTGCGCCGCGGCGTCGCCGTGCCCTCGGCGAGGATCACCCGGATGTCCGCCGCGACCGCCCCGTCGGGCGTCGCGATCACCGGATTGAGGTCGACCTCCGCGATCTCCGGGAAGTCGTTCACCAGTTGGGAGACGCGCCGGATCTGCTCGGCGAGCGCCCACCGGTCGACGCCCCGGGCGCCGCGTACCCCCCGCAGCACCTCGGCCGCCCTGATGGAGTCGAGCATCCCGACGGCCTCGTCGGCGTCGACGGGCGCGAGCCGGAACGTGACGTCCTTCAGGACCTCGACCAGCACACCCCCGAGCCCGAAGGCGACGACCTTGCCGAACGTCGGGTCGGTGACCGCCCCGACGATGACCTCCTGGCTGTCGCCGCCCGTCGGCAGCATCTCCTGTACCTGGATGCCCTCGATCCGGGCGTCCGGCGCGTACGCGCGCGCGTTGTCGATGATCCGGTGGAACGCGGCCCGGATGTCGGCCGCGCCCTCCACCCCCACCACGACGCCGCCCGCGTCGGTCTTGTGCAGGATGTCGGGGGAGACGATCTTCAGCACCACCGGCTTGCCGAAGCGGGCCGCGGCGGCCACCGCCTCGTCGACGTCGGCCGCCAGTTCCTCGCCGGGGACGGCGATCCCGTACGCGTCGGCGATCACCTTGCCCTCGGGCGCGGTGAGCGCCGTGCGTCCCTCGGCCCGCACGGTGTCGAGCAGCGCCCGCACCGTGAGCGTCCGGTCCTCGGCCATCAATCAGATCACTCCGTTCGACTTGAGCAGGCGCAGCTCCTCGTCACCGAGACCGAGTTCGCCGATGAAGACCTCTTCGTTGTGCTCCCCGAGCAGGGGCGAACTGCTGACGTTCACGGGGGAGTCGGAGAGCTTGAGCGGGGAGCCGACGGTGGTGAAGGTCCCGCGCTGCGGATGCGGCACCTCGACGACCATCTCGTTGGCCGCCAGGGAGGCGTCCTCGATGATCTCCTTGGTGGACAGGATCGGCCCGCACGGGATGTTGTGGGCGTTGAGCTTCTCCAGGACGTCCCACTTGGGCAGCGTCGAGGACCACTCCTCGATCAGCTGGAACATCTTGGTGAGCTGCGGGAGCCGGGCCTCCGGAGTCGCCCACTCGGGGTCCTCGGCGAGCTCGGGGCGCCCGATGAGCCGGGTGAGCGGCTCCCAGCCGACCGGCTGCACGATCACGTACACGTAGTCGTTGGGCCCGCCCGGCGCGCACTTGACGGCCCAGCCGGGCTGCCCGCCGCCCGACGCGTTGCCGGAGCGCGGCACCTCGTCGCCGAAGTCCTCGTTCGGATACTCGGCGAGGGGCCCGTGCGTGAGCCGCTGCTGGTCGCGCAGCTTGACCCGGCACAGGTTCAGGACTGCGTGCTGCATGGCCACGTTCACCCGCTGCCCGCGCCCGGTGTTCTCCCGCTGGAACAGGGCGGCCAGGATGCCGGCCACGGCGTGGATGCCGGTGCCCGAGTCGCCGATCTGGGCGCCGGTGGCGAGCGGCGGTCCGTCCTCGAAGCCGGTGGTGGACATCGACCCGCCCATGGCCTGGGCGACGACCTCGTACGCCTTGAAGTTGGTGTACGGGCCCTCGCCGAAGCCCTTGATGGAGGCGTAGACGATGCGCGGGTTGATCTCCTGGATGCGGTCCCAGGTGAAGCCCATGCGGTCCACGGCGCCCGGCCCGAAATTCTCGACCATGACGTCCGCGCGCCGGATCAGCTCGGTCAGCAGTTCCTTGCCGCGCTCGGACTTGGTGTTGAGGGTGATGCTCCGCTTGTTGCAGTTGAGCATGGTGAAGTACAGGGAGTCGACGTCCGGGATGTCGCGCAGCTGCTTGCGCGTGATGTCTCCGGTCGGTGCCTCCAGCTTGATGACGTCGGCGCCGAGCCACGCGAGGAGCTGGGTGGCGGAGGGGCCCGACTGGACGTGGGTCATGTCGAGGACGCGGATGCCTTCGAGGGCCTGGGTCACGAGGGACTCACCTCACTTGTACATCGTCTGGTTCATGGTTCCGGGCGCGTAGGCGTCCGGATCGACCCATACGTTGATCAGGGACGGCTTGCCCGACTCGCGCGCGCGGCGCAGCGCGGGACCGATGTCGGCCGGGTCGCGGACCTCCTCGCCGTATCCGCCGAGCATCTGGGCGAACTTGTCGTAGTGGACGTCGCCGAGGGTGTTGCCGACGCGCTCGCGCGCGTCGCCGTACTTGGCCTTCTGGCCGTACCGGATCTGGTTCATCGAGGAGTTGTTGCCGACGATCCCGACGAAGGGCAGGTCGTAGCGCACGAGCGTCTCGAAGTCCCAGCCCGTGAGGGAGAACGCGCCGTCGCCGAAGAGCGCCACGACCTCCTTGTCGGGCCTGGCCTGCTTGGCGGCGAGGACGAAGGGGATGCCGACGCCGAGGGTGCCGAGCGGCCCGGGGTCCATCCAGTGGCCGGGCGACTTCGGCTGGACGACCTGACCGGAGAAGGTGACGATGTCGCCGCCGTCGCCGATGTAGATCGAGTCCTCGGTGAGGAAGTCGTTGATCTCGCTGACCAGCCGGTACGGATGGATGGGGGAGGCGTCGGAGCGCAGGTTCGGGAGCCGCTTCTCGATGGCCGTCTGCTCGGCGGCGCGCAGTTCGTCGAGCCATTCCTTGCGCTTGGTGCCGCCTCCGTTGAGCCGTCCCGAGGCGGCCTCGGTGACGGACTTCAGGACCAGGCCCGCGTCACCGACGATCCCGAGGTCGACGTCGCGGTTCTTGCCGACGGTGCGGTAGTCGAGGTCGATCTGGACGACGGTCGCGTCCGGGGACAGCCGCTTGCCGTAGCCCATCCGGAAGTCGAAGGGCGTGCCGACGATGACGATGAGGTCGGCGTTGGAGAAGGCGTAGCGGCGCGACAGCTGGAAGTGGTGCGGGTCGCCGGGCGGCAGGGTGCCGCGGCCTGCGCCGTTCATGTAGGCGGGCACGTTCAGCGCGCGCACCAGCTCGACGGCCGCCTCCGTGCCGCGCGTCGTCCACACCTGGCTGCCGAGCAGGATCGCCGGCTTCTCCGCGTGCACCAGGAGGTCGGCGAGCTTCTCCACCGCCTCCGGGTCGCCGGCCGACCGGGTGGAGGCACGGTAGTGGCCCGCCTTCGGGACGCGCGCCTTGTCCACCGCCACCTTGGCGTCGAGCACGTCGCGGGGGATCTCCAGGAAGGAGGGCCCGGGCGCTCCGTGGTAGCACTCGCGGAACGCCATGGACACCATGTCGGCCGCGCGCGCGGTGTCCGGCACCGTCGCCGCGAACTTGGTGATGGGCGTCATCATGTCGACGTGCGGCAGGTCCTGGAGCGACCCCATCTTGTGCTGTGTGTGCGCTCCCTGGCCGCCGATGAGCAGCATCGGTGACTCCGCGCGGAAGGCGTTCGCGACACCGGTGACGGCGTCCGTGGTGCCGGGTCCTGCCGTGACCACCGCGCATCCCGGCTTGCCGGTGATCCGGGCGTATCCGTCCGCCGCGTGGGCGGCGACCTGTTCATGGCGTACGTCGACGACCTCGATGCCCTCGTCGACGCAACCGTCGTAGATGTCGATGATGTGGCCGCCGCACAGGGTGTAGATGACCTCCACCCCCTCGGCCTTCAGTGCCTTGGCGACCAGATGGCCTCCGGAGATCTGCTCCTGGCCGTTGTCCGCGGTGGACGACTGGGGCATGGCGAAGTCCCGTCCCTTCGTAGGGGATTGGCGAGCCGATTCGGCCGAGGTTCAGCACGGCTGGGGCACGGCTCTCGTGCGTCGCTCGTACATTGCATACAGTCGACGAATACTGTATGAACCTTGTTATCCCGCATCCGGTGGGTGGTGTCCAGGGGGCGTGCGGCACTTTCGAGTCAGGAGCCGAAATGGACCTGTACGAACACCAGGCAAGGGAACTCTTCGCGGAACACGGCATCTTGGTGCCGCGGGCGGAGACCACCGACTCCGCCGAGGAAGCGCGCGGGATCGCGCGCAGGCTCGGCGGTCGCGTCGTCGTCAAGGCCCAGGTCAAGACCGGTGGGCGCGGCAAGGCGGGCGGCGTCAAGGTGGCCGCCGACCCGGCCGCCGCCGAACTCACGGCACGTCAGATCCTCGGCATGGACATCAAGGGCCACACCGTCGGCACGGTGATGCTGGCCCAACCCGTCGACATAGAGGCGGAGTTCTACGTCTCCTACGTGCTCGACCGCGCCGCCGGCACCTTCCTCGCCATCGCCTCCGCCGAAGGCGGCATGGAGATCGAGGAGGTCGCCGCCGCACGGCCCGAGGCCGTCGCCCGCATCCCGATCGACCCGGCGGAGGGCGTCACCACGGCCGGGGCCGCACGGATCGCGGCGGCCGCCGGCCTGCCCCCGCAGACCGTCGACGTCCTCGTGCGCCTCTGGAACGTCCTCACGCGCGAGGACGCCGTCCTGGTCGAGGTGAACCCCCTGGTGCGCACCGCGCAGGGGCAGATCCTCGCCCTGGACGGCAAGGTCACCCTCGACGACAACGCCCGCTTCCGGCGCGAGCGCTGGGGCGCCCAGGAGATCACGCACGACGACCCCCTGGAGGCCGAGGCGGCCGCCAAGGGCCTCAACTACGTCAAGCTCGACGGCGAGGTCGGCATCATCGGCAACGGCGCGGGACTGGTCATGTCCACCCTCGACGTCGTCGCTGGCTGCGGCGCCCGCCCCGCCAACTTCCTCGACATCGGAGGCGGCGCCTCCGCCCGGACGATGGCCGACGGACTGAACGTCATCCTCTCCGACCCGTCCGTGAAGTCCGTCTTCGTGAACGTCTTCGGCGGCATCACGGCCTGCGACGCCGTCGCCGACGGCATCGTCAGCGCCCTGGACAGCGTCCGGCTGACCAAGCCGCTCGTCGTCCGGCTCGACGGCAACAACGCCGCCCGCGGCCGCGCCATCCTCGACTCCCGCGCCCACCCGCTGATCCAGCAGGCGCCCACCATGGACGGCGCCGCGCGCCGCGCCGCCGAACTCGCGACCAACGCCCACTGAGGAGCCGGGACATGGCCATCTATCTCACCAAGGAGAGCAAGGTCCTCGTCCAGGGCATGACGGGCGCCGAGGGCATGAAACACACCCGTCGCATGCTCGCCGCGGGCACGAACGTGGTCGGCGGCGTCAACCCCCGCAAGGCCGGCCGCACCGTCGACTTCGACGACCGGGCCGTTCCCGTCTTCGGCAGCGTCGCGGACGGCATGGCCCGCACCGGCGCCGACGTCACCGTCCTCTTCGTGCCGCCCGCCTACGCCAAGGCCGCCGTCGTCGAGGCCGCCGACGCGGGCATCCCGCTCGCCGTCGTCATCACCGAGGGCATCCCGGTGCACGACTCCGTCGCCTTCCACGCGTACGCCCGCCGCAAGGGCACCCGCGTCATCGGCCCCAACTGCCCGGGCCTGATCACCCCGGGCGCGTCCAACGCGGGCATCATCCCCGCCGACATCACCAAACCCGGCCGCATCGGACTCGTCTCCAAGTCCGGCACCCTCACCTATCAACTCATGTACGAGTTGCGGGACATAGGCTTCTCGAGCTGTGTCGGCATCGGCGGCGACCCCGTCGTCGGCACCAGCCACATCGACTGCCTCGCCGCGTTCCAGAACGACCCGGAGACCGATCTCGTCGTCCTCATCGGGGAGATCGGCGGCGACGCGGAGGAGCGGGCCGCGGCCTACATCCGCGACCACGTCACCAAACCTGTCGTCGCCTACATCGCCGGGTTCACCGCCCCCGAGGGCAGGACCATGGGGCACGCCGGAGCCATCGTCTCCGGCTCCTCCGGCACCGCCCGGGCCAAGAAGGAGGCGCTGGAAGCGGTCGGCGTGCGCGTCGGCTCGACACCCACCGAGACGGCCCGGCTCGTGACGGAACGCCTCGCCGGCGGCGAGTGACGCGATTCATACGCCCCAACCGCCTTTCCCCGTACGGTCCTTGGCATACGGGAGGTGTCCAGCGGGCACCTCCCGTCCACAGCACCGACAGCCAGCAAGACGCCCGCCCCGACTGTGCACCGTGAGCGGAGACCGAAAGCAATGGCAACCACCCTCAAAGCAGGAACGTCCTGGATCGACGCCTGGCAGCGCTGCCTCGGCGCGGCCCCCGAGGCCTTCCGAGACGACCGCGTCCTCAACCTCTGGAACGGCGACTGGCAGGCCGACGGCCGTACGCTGCCCGCCACCACCCCCGTCGACGGCAGTCCCATCGCCGGCCCGCCGCGCCTCGACGCCGACACCGCCCACCGGGCCGTCCGCGCCTCACTCGACCAGCACCGAGCCTGGCGCCACGTCCCGCTGCCCGAACGCCGCGCCCGCGTCGCCGCCACCCTCGACGCCCTCACCCAGCACCGCGACCTGCTCGCCCTGCTCCTCGTCTGGGAGATCGGCAAACCGTGGCGGCTCGCCCGGGCCGACGTGGACCGGGCCATCGACGGAGTGCGCTGGTACGTCGACGACATCGACGAACTCCTCGGCGACCGGACGCCGTTGGCCGGACCGGTGTCCAACATCGCCAGCTGGAACTATCCGATGAGCGTGCTCGTTCACGCCATGCTGGTACAGGCACTGGCAGGGAACGCGGTCATCGCCAAGACCCCGACCGACGGCGGCGTCTCCTGTCTGACCCTGGCCTGCGCCCTCGCCGCCCGCGAGGGCATCCCCGTCACGCTCGTCAGCGGCAGCGGCGGGCAGCTCTCCCAGGCGCTGGTGCGGGCGCCCGAGATCGGCTGCGTGTCCTTCGTCGGCGGACGCGACACCGGCGCCGCCGTGGCCACGGCCGTCGCCGACCTCGGCAAGCGGCACATCCTCGAACAGGAAGGGCTCAACACCTGGGGCATCTGGAACCACACGGACTGGGACGGGCTGACGGCCGCGATCCCCAAGCTCTTCGACTACGGCAAGCAGCGCTGCACCGCCTACCCGCGGTTCGTCGTGCAGCGTGACGCCTTCGACGCGTTCCTCGCCGCGTACCTGCCCGCGGTACGCACCCTGCGCGTCGGACACCCGCTCGCCGTCGAGGACGCCGGGGACCCCTACCCGCAGCTCGACTTCGGCCCGCTCATCAACGCGGCCAAGGCCAAGGAACTCACCGACCAGGTCGGCGAGGCGATCGACCGCGGTGCCGTGCCGCTGTACCGCGCCGCCCCCGACCCGGACCGTTTCCTGCCCGGCCAGGACACCAGCGCCTACGTCCACCCGGTGACGCTCCTCGCCCCGCCCCCGTCCTCACCGCTGCACCACGCGGAACCCTTCGGCCCGGTCGACTCCATCGTCCTGGTCGACACCGAGGCGGAGCTGCTCGCGGCGATGAACGCGTCGAACGGCGCTCTGGTCGCGACCCTCTCCACCGACGACGAGGAGACGTACGAGCGGCTCGCCCCGCAGATCCGCGCCTTCAAGGTCGGCCACGGCAAGCCGCGCTCGCGCGGTGACCGGGACGAGCTGTTCGGCGGGTTCGGCGCGTCCTGGCGCGGCGCCTTCGTCGGCGGCGAGCTGCTGGTGCGCGCCGTCACCCAGGGACCGGAGGGGGAGCGGCTGCCGGGGAACTTCCCCGACTACCACCTGATGCCGTGACCACCCGGACCGCCGCCTAGCGGCAGATCCGCCCACCGACGACGAAACCCGAGGTCGAAGCCCCTTTCCGTGTGCTGGCGCAACCATGCGGTCACACACGGTGAAGGGGCGCAGGGAAGGTCCCGGTGGGCGGATACGCAGGTGAAGGGCGCCCCGAAGTCTTGGTATTGTTGTCCATGTCGCCGCGGGCAGTGCCTCGCGAGCGCCGACACCTTGTCCGGGTGGCGGAATGGCAGACGCGCTAGCTTGAGGTGCTAGTGCCCTTTATCGGGCGTGGGGGTTCAAGTCCCCCCTCGGACACACAGAGTGACTGGAGTGCCGGTCGGGAGTGATCCCGGTCGGCACTTCGTCGTATCCGGTGCCTTGTCCGCCGCGCGGGTGTCCGCGGGGTGCGTTTATGCAGGTGAGAGGCGCCCTGAAGTCTTGGTATTGTTGTCCTTGTCGCCGCGGGCAGTGCCCCGTGAGCGCCGACACCTTGTCCGGGTGGCGGAATGGCAGACGCGCTAGCTTGAGGTGCTAGTGCCCTTTATCGGGCGTGGGGGTTCAAGTCCCCCCTCGGACACCAGCAGACCAGTAGATGTTTCTCGACAGGCCCCGGCCGGGAGTGATCCCGACCGGGGTTTCGTGCTGTTCGCGGTGGGGCGTTCGCCGTGTTCGGATGCGGATGAGTGTGGTCGTGTACGAGTGATCCGTAGAGACCCCGAACCCTCCCGTTGTGTCATGTGCCTGCCCCAGAGCCAGGACGAGGCAGAACGAGGGCAGAGGAGTCGATGCTGATGCGTACCCCGAAGAAGACGCGTGCACGGGTGAGGCCCAGATGGGCGGCGCTCGCCGCGGCCGCCGCCGTCACCCTGGGCGCCGGAATGATCTCCGCGCCGCCCTCCCGCGCCGCCGCCGACGACCCGGTCGACGTCGTGGTCAAGGGCGACGACATACGGGCCGACAACGTCAACGGCCTGACGTACAAGGGTCTCGGCGTTCTGAGCTGCAACAGTACGAGCAATTTGCTCATGGACTACAAGGCCGAGCAGCCCGAGCGGTACTGGCAGCTCATCCGGGTGCTGTTCGGTGGTGCGAACCCGCTCATCAATCACGTCAAGGTCGAGATGGGGTCGGACACCAACACCTCCACCGGCGCCGACCCGGCGACCATGCGGACGTCGGACGAGCTCGCGGACGCGTCCCGGTCGCCGGGGTTCCAGCTCGCCGCCGACGCCAAGACGGTCAATCCGAAGCTCAAGGTCTCCGTTCTCCGCTGGGAGATGCCGCAATGGGTCCAGACGGAATGGAACAAGGGGACCGGGACCGATGAGATGTACCGGTGGTACAAGGAGACCCTTCTCGACGTGTACCAGAAGTACGGGTACATGGTCGACTACGTGAATCCGGACAAGAACGAGACGCGGTCGCCGGACGTGTCCTTCGTCAAGTGGTACAAGAACGCGGTCGTGAGCGACACGGATTTCGCCGACGCGCGCTACGGGATTCCGAAGAAGGAGCGGGAAGCCGTCGCGCAGGCCTATCACCGCATCAAGATCGTGGCCTCCGACGAGAACAACACCCTGAACATGGGCCCTGCGATGCTCAGCGACGCCGATCTCTTCGGGATCGTCGACGCGACCGGCTACCACTACACGACGGAGGACCGTCGCGAGGGCGCCGTCGGCAGCGACACCTATCTGCCGTACACCCGGCTCGCGACCGGCGAGAACGCGTACGGGCAGGACAAAGAGGTCTGGTACAGCGAGGGAACCGGTTCGTTCGGGTACACCGACTACCGCGTGAACAACACCGAGGGGCCCGGTGGCGCCAGTACCGGAATCGGTGGTGTGCAGAGCGCCCTCGACATCGCCAACCGCGTCGTGAAGAGTTACGCGAACTCCAAGCGGACGCACTACATCTTCCAGCCGGCGATCGGCTCCTTCTACGAGGGCGCCCAGTACAGCCACAAGGAACTCGTGAGCGCCCGCGATCCGTGGTCGGGCTATCTCCACTACGACGCGGCGATCTATGTCATGCAGCACTTCACCCAGTTCGCCAAGACCGGCTGGGAGAACGACACCAATACCGAAGGTATTTGGCGGACGGTTCCCGAGGCCAGCTACAGCGGAGTGAGCGGCACCGAGAACCTCGACGGTTCCAACGGCGCGCCCAGCTACATGACGCTGGCCGACCCGAAGAAGCGGGACTTCTCGACGGTCGTCGTCAACGACAGCGATCGGCCGAAGACGTACCGCATCAAGGCCGAGGGGCTGCGGCTCGGCCGTGACACCACGATGGAGGCCTGGGAGACCCGGGCCGCCGGCGCCGGGCAGCGCTACGACGCCGACTTCAAGCACCTCGCCGCCGAGCTCCGGCCTGCCCGCTCGGGCGACGGCACGTACACCTACACGTACACGGCGAAGCCGCGCTCCGTCACGACGCTGACGACGCTCGACAGGAGCGGCGACCCGGCCACGAACCAGCGGCTGCCGAAGTCCGGCGACCGCGCCGTCCTCGACACCGACGCGCGCGGCAAGCGGGGCGACACCCAGGACACGTACCTCTACGCGGACGACTTCGGGTACGCGGAGGAGGGCAAGGTCCGGGTCGGCACCTCGCTCCGGCCCTACCTCGCCTCGCGCGGCAACCAGCCCCGCTACATGGTCGACCAGACCGGCGCCTGGGAGGTCGGCGACGGCGTGCTCCACCAGTACATGGACCAGTCGATGAAGGACACCGCCGCCTGGAACAAGAACACGCCCAACACCACCGTCGGGGACTTCCGCTGGGAGAACTACAAGGCGTCCGTCGACGTCTCGTTCCCGGACCCGGGCGGCGGGCTCGCCGCGCTCGGCGTGCGCCAGCAGAAGGGCATGGCGATCAGCGACGCCGCCTACAACCTGCGCATCGGTTCCGACGGCGGCTGGACGTTCTACGAGTACGGGACGGCTCTCGCGCACGGCACGGTCGCGGCGGCCGACGGGTACCGGCTGGCCGTCGAGGCGAAGGGGGCCACGGTCACCGCCTTCGTCGACGGTGAGAAGGTCGCGACGTACAAGGATCCGACGCCGGAGACCTCGGGGCGCGTCAAGCTGGGCAGCGACTTCCACAGGACCGGCTTCGACAACCTCAAGGTCGAGAAGGTCGCCGGGTACGCGCCCTACGCGGCAGCGCAGACGGACAACATGGACGGCTCGGTGACCTACAAGGGTGATTGGAGCAGGAAGGCGTCGGGCGGCGACGCCATGGACTGGTACCGGACGACGTCGACGAGCACGACGGCGGGGGCGTCCGTCACCGTCCCGTTCCGCGGTACGGGGGTCGACGTCATCGGCGGCAACGACGGCAGCGCCGTGCTCGATGTCCTCGTGGACGGTGAACTCGTCGCCGAGGGCGTGAAGACGGCCGCCACCGACAAGCGCCTGGCGACGTACTCGCTGCGCGGCCTGCCGGACGGCAGGCACGAGGCAACGTTCGTCCTGAAGTCCGGGAAGCTCGTGCTCGACGCCTTCGACATCGCAGCCGGAGGCCGCGTCTCCGGCGCGGTCGACACGCAGCCCGTCCGCGACGCCCTGGCCGAGGTCGCGGCGGTGCGGGAAGGCGGCTACACCGCCGGTTCCTGGGCGGTGTTCGCGCACGCGCGCGCCGCCGCGCGGGCCGCCGCACACGGGCAGAAGGGCCTCGACACCGTCGGCGTCGAGCAGCTCGCGGAAAGGCTGCGGGCCGCCCACGGCCGGCTGGTCGCGCGGTAGCCGGCCGTCACCGTACGAGGGGCGCTCCCGGCGGCAACGCTGCCGGGAGCGACGACGAGCGAATCATCAACTCGGGGAGGATCAGCGCCCGTTGGGCGGGGCGGCGGCTGCCTTCGAGGAGCCGCGCCACCATCATCTCGACGGCCGTGCGGCCCACCATGGCCTTGGGCGGGCGGACCGCCGTGATCGCCGGATCCGCGAGATGGGCGACCTCGTCGTCGTAACTGACGAGTGCCAGGTCGTCGGGGACCCTGATGCCCTGCTCGGTCAGGTACTGGACCACCGAGAGGGCGTCGGGGTCGCTGTGCACGATGAGCGCGGTGATGCGGGAGCGGCGGCAGCCTTCGAGGATGTCGCCGATGATCCGGCGGTGCCCGGGGACGTCGAGGGCCACGCTCTCGCGTATCAGGAAGTCGGCGGACAGGCCGAGTTCGGTGCAGGCGCGATGCCAGCCCACGGCGAGATGGGCCGAGGTGGGGCTGCCCTTGGACAGCACGAGTCCGATGTCGCGATGGCCGAGCGAGTGCAGATGCCGGACCGCCATCTCCAGGCCGGTCGCGTGGTCGCTGCGCACCCACTCCAGCTGGTGCGGCGTCGGTGTCCACTCCGGGGTCTTGCGCTCCACGAAGACGACGGGGACCGGCAGTTTGCCGATCCAGTCGATCATCTCGTGCATGCCGGGGCCCTCCAGGTTCGGGGCGAGCAGCAGCCCCTGCACCTGCCCCGATTCGGTCAGCCGGACGATCTGCCGGCGGTCCTCGGCCTGGTCGTAACTGGAGCCCCGCAACTGCACGTTGACCCCGTGCGCGGCGGCGGCGTTGCGCACGCCGCTGACGATCTGCGGCCAGTAGAAATCGAGTGACGGCACGACCATCCCGATCGTGAACGCGGGCGTCGCCATGCGCCGTCTGCGCACGGGCTCCTGCTCCAGTGCCGAGGGCAGCGTCGCGCCGCCGTGCACCCGGGTGAGCAGGCCACGATCGGCGAGGGCCGCGATGTCCCGGCGGATCGTCAGCTCGCTGACCGACAGGTCCCGCGCGAGATCGCGAACGCGAACGGCGCCGTGCAGCCGCAGCTGGTCCATCAGGCGCTCGCGGCGCTGCAGCGCGAACAGTTGGTCCCCGCCCGCCGCTCTCTCCTCCTGCCCGTGGCTCTCCGCTGTCATGGCGCGTCTCCTCCCGTCCGGCACCGATCCCGGCGCGATGTTCGAGTCTGTTCAGGTCGTTACGTATGTGGTCGAGCTCTGGTGGGTCTGTATGGGCGACCACTATCTCTGACTCAGCGTCTTCTGGCTGGAACTCGCCGGAAACACGGATGGCACCCGCTGTGTGAGCGGGCGCCCGGAGGCAGAGGAGCCCGCACCGCATGCAGACCAAGGCCCGCGCTCTGGTCGTGATGAGCAGGTCCAGCTTCGAGGCCCACTTCGACCGGGACCGGCTGCGCCGCCTCGCCGACCTGGTGACCCTCGACGAGCCCTGCTGGACCGACGACCTCGACAGCGCCCGGTCACGCGAACGCCTGGCCCGCGCCGAGGTGCTGCTCACGTCCTGGGGCGCCCCCGCCCTCACCCCGCAGCGGCTCGCGGCGGCACCCCGGCTGCGCGCCGTGCTGCACGGCGCCGGCAGTGTGCGCGACCTGGTCGGCCAGGAGGTGTGGCGGCGCGGGATCCGGGTGACCAGCGCCGCCGACGCCAACGCCGTCCCGGTGGCCGAATACACCCTGGCCGCGATCATCTTCGCCGGGAAGAAGGCACCGTTCCTCGCCGCCGACGAGCAGCGCGCGTACGGGGGCTGGGGCTCGGTCAGCGGCTACGGCGACCTGTCCAACTTCCGGCGGACCGTCGGCATCGTGGGCTTCTCCCGGATCGGCCGGCAGGTCGTCGAACTGCTCCAGGTGCTGCGCGGCACCACCTGTCTGGTCGCCGACCCGTACGCGGACCCGGACGAGGTGGCCAGGGCCGGTGCGACCCTCGTGCCGCTGGAGGAGATGCTGCCGCGCGTCCACGTCCTGTCCGTGCACGCTCCGGAGACGGCCGAGACGCATCACCTCATCGGCGCCGAACAGCTGCGCCTGCTCCCGGACTTCGCCACCGTCATCAACACCGCGCGCGGCTCGCTCGTCGACGCCGCGGCGCTGGCCGCGGAGTGCGCCGACCGCAGGCTCTTCGCGATCCTCGACGTCACCGATCCCGAACCGCTGCCCGCCGACTCACCGCTGCGCAGCCTCGCCCGCGTGATGATCACGCCGCACATCGCCGGATCCCTGGGCACCGAGATCGGCCGGCTGACCGATCACGTCCTCGACGAACTCGCCCGCTGGGTCGCCCGCAAGCCGCTGCGGGCCGAGATCACCGCCGAGAGCTGGGCCCTGGGCCTGAGCGCCTGAACCTGCCGCCCCCCGCACCTCCCGTCCTCAACCGCTCCATCCGTGAGCTCAAAGGAGAGCCGCCGTCATGAAGCCGAAGAAGAACCTTGCCCGCATCGCGCCGCTGGTCGTCGCCGCGGCCCTCACCGCGACCGCCTGCGACGCCAGCGGCCAGGAAAGCTCCACGTCGTCCGACGGCAAGACCGTCGTGAAGATCGCGCTGTGGAACTACAAGACCACGCCCGAGTTCAAGGCCCTGATCGACGGCTTCGAGGCGGAGAACCCGACCATCGACGTACAGCCGGTCGACATCCTCGCCGACAACTACCCGGACAAGATCACCACGATGCTGGCGGGCGGCGACACCACCGACATCCTGACGATGAAGAACGTCACCGACTACGCCCGCTACGCCACCCGCGGCCAGCTCCTGCCGCTGACCGACGAGGCGGCCAAGCTGGACAAGGCGTCGTACTCGGGTCTCGACGACTACGACCTCAAGGGCAAGTACTACGCGCTGCCCTACCGCTCCGACTTCTGGGTCCTCTTCTACAACAAGGCCATGGTCGGCGACACCGACATGTCCAAGCTGACCTGGGACGACTACGCGAAGCTGGCCAAGAGGTTCACCAAGGGATCCGGCTCCGACAAGGTCTACGGCACCTACCTGCACACCTGGCGCTCCGTCGTCCAGGCGATCTCCTCCGCGCAGACCGGCGGCGACCAGCTCGGCGGCGACTACGCGTTCTTCAAGGACCAGTACGACATGGCCCTCGACCTGCAGAAGTCGAAGGCGACGCTGCCCTTCGCCACCGCCTCCAGCAACCAGATCACCTACGACTCGCAGCTGACCACCGGCAAGGCCGCGATGGTCCCGATGGGTTCCTGGTGGGCGGCCGCGCTGCTCGCCGAGGCGCAGCAGGGCAAGAACGACATCAAGTGGGGCATGGCGCCGATGCCGCAGATCAAGAGCAGCGGCAAGACCGTCACCTTCGGATCGCCGACCGCGTTCGCCGTCAACAAGAAGGCCAAGAACGCGGACGCCGCCAAGAAGTTCGTCACCTGGGCGTCGGGTCCCGAGGGCGCCGCCGCCGTCGCGAAGATCGGCGTCACGCCCGCCTACACCAGCGACAAGGTCCTCGACACCTTCTTCTCCGTCGACGGCATGCCGGACGACGACCTGTCCCGCACGGCGATGAAGCCGACCACGGTGCAGCTGGAGATGCCGGTCAGCGACAAGTCCTCCGACGTCGACCAGATCCTCAAGGAGGAGCACGAGATGATCATGAGCGGCGAGAAGTCGGTCGACGCGGGCATCAAGGAGATGGACCAGCGTGTGAAGGACGAAGTCCAGTGAGTGCCCCCACCGTCGAGCACGCGTCCTCCGGCGCTTCCGCGGCCCACCGGGCCGCCGCGAAGCGCCGGCGGCGCCGCACCGCCCTCATCGGCTGGTCGTTCATCCTCCCCAACTTCCTGGGGTTCGCCGCCCTCACCCTCGTACCGGTGCTCGGCGCGCTCGCGATCTCCTTCACCGACTGGGACTCCTACGCCACCCCCGAGTGGGTGGGCCTGGGCAACTTCCAGCGGCTGTGGAACGACTCGAACTTCTGGACCGCGCTGCAGAACACCTTCTACTACGCGGCCGGTCACATCCCCCTCACCCTCGTGGTCTCGCTGGGCCTCGCCGTACTGCTCAACCAGAAGCTGCGCGGTGTGCGCGTCCTGCGGACCGCCTTCTTCTTCCCGTACATCACCTCGCTCGTCGCCGTCGCCGTGGTGTGGAACATGCTGCTGAGCCCCGAGGCGGGGCCGGTCAACCAGTTCCTGAACTTCCTGGGCATCGACGACCCGCCGGGCTGGACCAGCGACCCGGACTGGGCGATGCCCGCGCTGATCCTCGCCAGCGTCTGGCGGGACATGGGCTACTACATGGTGCTGTTCCTGGCCGGGCTGCAGACCGTCCCGGCCGAGCTGTACGAAGCGGCCCGGATGGACGGCGCGAACGCCTGGCAGCGGTTCTGGCACGTCACCCTGCCGGGGCTGCGGCCCACCACCTTCTTCGTCACCGTCATGATCACGGTCTCCAGCTTCAAGGTCTTCGACCTGGTGCAGGTCATGACCGAGGGCGGCCCGGGCCGGTCCACCCTCGTCCTGTCCCAGCTGATCTTCCGTGAGGGCATCACCCAGGGCCGGTTCGGCTACGCCTCGGCGGTCTCCCTGGCGCTGTTCCTGATCTGCCTGGTGATCACGGTGATCCAGTTCCAGCTGCAGCGAAGGAGCGAGCGTTGAACGCCACCGTGCTGGACAAGGACGTCGCCGCGCCCGCGGGACCGGCTCCCGTCCCCGCGCCGCGCCCGGACCGTCGTGGCGCGACCGCGATCGCCGCGCAGGTCGCGCTGTACGTGCTGCTCGCCGTGGTGGCGGTGGCCGTGCTGCTGCCGTTCATCTGGATGCTCGTCTCGTCGGTCAAGGACGACCGCGACGTGTTCACGGTGCCGATCCAGTGGATCCCCGACGAGTTCAAGTGGAGCAATTTCAGCAGCATTTGGACCCGGGTCCCGTTCGCCGCCTATCTCGGCAACTCGTTCTTCCTCAGCATCGTGATCACGTTCCTCCAGGTGCTCACCGGCAGCTTCGCCGCGTACGGCTTCGCCAAGATGCGCTTCCCCGGCCGGGATCTGCTCTTCACCGGCTACATCGCGACGATCGCGGTGCCGTGGCAGGCGTACATGGTGCCGCAGTACGTGATCATGCAGAAGCTGGGCCTGGTGAACTCGTACGCGTCGCTGATCCTGTTGCAGGCGTTCGGCGCGTTCGGCGTCTTCCTGATGCGGCAGTTCTATCTGACGATCCCGGACGAGATCAGCGAGGCGGCGCGGCTCGACGGCCTCACCGAGTACGGCATCTGGGCGCGGATCGTGCTGCCGCTGTCCAAGCCGGCCCTCGCCAGCCTCGCGCTGCTGACGTTCGTGAACACCTGGAACGACTACATGGGCCCGTTCATCTACCTCACGGACAACCGCCTGTGGACCGTGCAGTTGGGGCTGCGGGCCTTCATCGGGCAGTACGACGCCGAGTCGGCGATGATCATGACGGGTTCGGTGCTCTCCGTGATACCGGTCCTGGCGGTGTTCCTGCTCGGCCAGCGCTACTTCGTCCGGGGCATCGCGACCACGGGTGTGAAGGGCTGACGGCATGGCATCGACACAGCCGGGTGCGGCCCGCCGATCGCGTCTCAACGTGGCATACGGCTCATGGGAGTTGATCTGGTCGCACGTCCACCGCGTCCTGGTCGTCAATCTGGGCATGGCGGTGGCCAACCTGCCGCTGCTGGCAGCCCTCCAGCTGACCCACCAGCCCTGGCGCCATCCGCTCCTGTTCGGAGTGCTGCTGCTGGTGCTGCCGGGCCCGTCCGTCGCCGCCGCGTACGCGTATCTCGACGCGTCGTCGGCCGACGCGGACACCCAGGCGCCGGTCCGGCTGTTCGCACGGGCCTACCGACGGCTGTTCCGGCGGGCGGTGCTGGTCTCGGCGCCCTTCGTGCTCCTCCTGATCGCGGCCGTGACCGACGTCGTGACCCTGCGAACCTCCGTGCTGGGCGCGGCCGTCGTACCGACGGCCGTGGTGGTCGCGGTGGTGGCGGCCGTCGCCTGGCCGGTCGCGCTCGCGCGCGTGGCCGGGGGAGGGGCCGTGGAGCGGCGGCTCTTCCTGCTGGCGCCGTACGCCGCGCTCCGCTACCCGCTGCTCACCCTGCTGAACCTGGTCCTGGCGGCGGTGTCCCTGCTGCTCGTCAACCAGGCGCCGTTGATGGGCCTCGCGGTGCTGCCCGGTTGCACTCTGTTCGTCGTGTGGCGCAACTGCCGCGTCATGCTGTCCCTCGCGGACCGGGCACGGCCGGCCGGTCCCGCCGTACGAGAGAGGAGCCGGGATGCCTCCCACACCTTCGGACCCCTTGCCCGCCGCTCAACAGCCGCCTGACACGGCGTGGTTGAGGGAACTGCGGGCCCACATCCGTGCGGCGGCCGACGCCGCACGGAGTACGCCCCTGCCCGATCTGCCGTTCTCCGCGTACCGCCGTTTCGACGACGACGGCGACCGACTGGCGTACGAGGAACGGTACTTCGGGCGTCGCGCCCACGTGACCGCGCTGGCCGCCGAGGCGCTGATCGACGAGACGGCGCCGCTCGACGCCCTCGCCGACGCGTTGTGGTCCGTCTGCGACGAGTACACCTGGGCCCTGCCCGCCCACGAGATGCACGCGACACGTCTGGACCGGGGCATGGACCGGTGCCTCGACCTGTTCGCCGCGCTCACCGCGCATCTCCTCGCCGAGACCGTGCGGCTCTGCGGCGAGCGGCTCGATCCACGGGTCGCCGCCCGCGTCCGCGACCAGGTGGACCACCGGGTGCTCTCCCTCCTCGCCGACGACGACCGGCCGCTGGTGTGGGAGGACTGGGCGCACAACTGGGCCGCCGTGTGCGGCGGCGCCGCCGGGCTCGCGGCCCTGGCCCTGTGGTCGCCCGGACCGCGCCTGACCCGCGTCGTCGACCGCTGCCGCGCCGCCCAGCTCACCTATCTCAGCGGCTTCGGCGACGACGGCGGCTGCGCGGAGGGCGTGGACTACTGGGTCTTCGGCTTCGCGAACTTCGTCTATTTCGCGGAGGAGTTGAGGGCGGCGACCGGTGAGGATCTGCTGGCGCACCCCAAGGTGGCGGCCGTCGCCCGCTTCCCCTCGGCGGTGCACCTGGGCGGCGGGCTCTTCCCCGCCTTCTCGGACGCGGCCGAACGCCCCCGGGTGCCCGCCGGGCTCGCGGGCCTGCTGGCGCGCAGGCTCGGTGTGCGGGTCCCCGCCGAGGCCGTCGAGACCGGCGTCCTCGCGGCCCGGGACTGGGGCGACATCTCCCGCACCCTGCGCTGGGGCGCGCCGGAGCCCGACCCCGCCCCCGACCCCGCGCCCGCCACCACCCACCTCCCCGAGCTGGCCTGGACGATCGACCGGGGCGCCCACGTCGCGTTCGCTGCCAAGGGCGGTCACAACGGCGAGCCCCACAACCACAACGATCTCGGCCAGTTCGTCCTGGCCGCCCACGGCGAGGTCCTCCTCGCCGATCTGGGCGGCGGCGAGTACCGCAAGGGGTACTTCGACGACGCCACGCGCTACACCTACCTGCACACCTCCTCCCGCGGGCACTCCGTCCCGCGCGTCGACTCCCGCGAACAGTCCGCCGGTGGCGACCGCGCCGCGCGCCTGGTGCACCATCAACTCCACGACGACGGTGTCGACGTGACCCTCGACCTCACCCGGGCCTACGAGGTGCCCGGCCTGACAGCCCTGCGCCGCGGCTTCGCCTGGCGTCGCGAGAGCGGGGAACTGCTGCTCGTCGACGAGGTGGAGGCCGAGCGGCCGATGCCGGTGGAGGAGGTATTCGTCAGCAGGCTGCGCCCCGAGCCGCTCGCGGATCACGTCACCTGGCGGGGCGCCGCCGCGCAGGCCCGGCTGGTCCTGCCCGACGGCTGCACCGCACTCATCGAGGAGCTGGCCACCACCGACCACGAGGGCGCCCCCGACACGGTGTTCCTGCTCCGTCTCGGCTTCGGCCTGCCCGCGGGGCGGACCCGGCTGGCGTTCCGCTTCACGGTGGGCGGCCGATAAGTCGACCTTTGACATCCTCCAAGCCCTGCGTATACCGTCCACGCCCAGATGGGCTCGAACAGTGGACGCTCGGGTCATGGGCGATGGGTGGGCACGGTGAACTCCGAGGTCGGCGAACGGTTCAGCAGGCGTGGTGTGCTGCGGATGACAGGAGCGGGCGCGGGCGTGCTCGCCGCGTCCATGGTCATCTCCGCGTGCTCGCCGCAACGCAGGGACGGCGGCGCCGGCGGGACCGCCGCCCGGGGCACGGACACGCCGGTCGAGAAGCTCACCCTGGCGCTGCCCTCGTCGCTGTCCAGCCTCGACATCAGCCGTGAGGCCGGCATCCTCAACTACCTGGTGGCCGCGCTCGTCCAGGAGTCCCTGCTCTCGGTGAGCCCCACCGGTGAACTGGAACCGGCGCTCGCCGAGTCCTGGAAGCAGCCCGACGCCAAGACGTACGTGTACACGCTGCGGTCCGGCGCCACGTTCTCCGACGGCGCCGAGGTCACCGCCGACGACGTCATCGCCTCCATCGACGCCGCCCGCGCCGAGGGCAGCGCCCTCGCCTACGCCTGGGCGAACGTGGCCTCCGTGAAGGCCACCGGCGACCGCGAGATCACGATCGGGCTCAAGGCGGCGGACGCCGCGTTCGCCTGGACCCCGACGCCCGGCACCCTGCTCGTCAGCAGCAAGGCGTTCCTGGCGAAGAACAAGGGCAGGGTCGGCACCGCCAAGACCCTTCTCCTCGGCACCGGCGCCTACAAGGTGACGTCGTTCGTGCCCGACGACCACGTCCAGCTGGAGCGCAACGCCGCCTGGTGGGGCGACACCCCGTCGGTGCGGACACTGAAGCTGTCGTTCGTCCCCGACGCGGGCACCCGCCTCGTCGCCATGAAGTCCGGCTCCGTCGACGGCGCCCTGAACCTGCCCTCCGACGAGGCCCGCAGCTGGGAGTCCACGGCCGAGGTCACCTACACCGGCGACCGTTCCGTCGTCGCGCTGGCCTTCGACACGGCCACGGCGCCCTTCGACGACGTGCACGTGCGCCGCGCGTTCGCGTACGCCGCCGACCGGTCCGGCATGGTCCGCGGCATCCTGCACGGCAAGGCCGAGGTCGCCTCCACGCTCGTGTCCCCGCAGATGTGGGGTGACCTGCTCGACGAGGGCAAGGTCAAGCGCGGCTACGCGGCGCTGCCCGCCTTCGACCACAGCATCGAGGCCGCCAAGGCTGAGCTGGCCAAGTCGCGGCACAAGGACGGCTTCAGCCTCGACCTCTCGTACCCCAACAGCGGCCCGCAGCTCGGCAAGGCGGCCCTCGCCCTCGCCGACGCGCTCAAGGAACTGGGCATCACGCTCAAGGTCAAGGAGGTCACCCTGGAGCAGTGGATCGCCGACCTCGTGCCCGGCAAGAAGCCGCTCCAGTTCCTCTGGTACTTCCCGGTGACCGGTGATCCTGCCGAGCTGACGGACTCGTACCTCGCGAGCGCGGCCTCGGCCACGAACCTGCCGCACTACAAGAATCCCGACGTCGACGACGCGCTCGCCCGCGCCAAGGCCGAGACGGCCAAGGCCGAGCGCGGCCGCCTGCTCCTCGGCGCGCTCCAGGACGCGGCGGCCGACCTGCCCTATCTGCCGCTGTGGTGGGCGCAGACCGCCACGGCCCTCGCCAAGGACTACGTCCTGGAGGAGCCCGGGGCGTTCGCCCTCGTCGGCCCCTGGGCGGCCCGCGTCAAGAAGACCGCCTGACCGGACGGTCCCCACCGACCGCGTGTGCCGGGTGCACCCCTCACCCCCTCCCGCGCCCGGCACACGCACCCCTCCCGGCACCACGAACGGACCGAGCATGCCCCGCCCCGCCCCCTCTCCCGTCCGCGAACGGCCCGCGGCCGCCACGGCGCGGAGCGTCCTGGAAGCGGTCCTCGACCTCGACCATCCACTGGAGGCGCGGCCCAGCCCCGACGGACGGCTGGTCGCGGTGACCGTCGCCGGACCCGGGGGAACCCGCGTCCACCTCGTGGACCCGGACGGGCGCGCGACGGGCTGCACCCTCGCCGGACGACTACCGCGCTGGCTGCCCGGCTCCCGCACCCTGCTGCTCGTCACCGAGCCCGGGCCCGACACCACCGCGCTGCCCGCGCTGACCCTCTGGGACACCGCCGACGGCCGTACGACGACGCTCGCTCCGCTCCCCGGGGAGGCCGAGGACCTGCTCGTCGCCGACGGCGGCGGAGAGGTGCTGCTCCTGGTCGCCGACGACGGCGCCGAGCGCGACGGCATGCACCTCGGCCTCCCGGTCCGGCTGGGCCGGGAGCCCGCCCCCGAGTCCTTCCGGCCCGACGCCGGACGCCGCCGCCTGCTGCACGGCACGCTGCCCGAGCACCCGGAGACCGTCGTGCTGCGCGAGGCGGGCCCGCCCGGCCTCACCGTGTGGAACGTCGCCTGGCGCGGCGGCGCCCGCGCCGTCGCCACCGTCTCCGAGGAGAACCTGCCGAGCGGCTACTACCAGGGCCGACTCGTCCACATCGACCTCACCGACGGCGGCACCCGCACCCTCTACGCACCCCAGGGCCAGTTGGCCGCCCCCGCCCTGACCCCGGACGGCCGGCGCGCCGTCGTCGTCGAGGGCATCTCCATCGTCGCCGGCCGGCCCGTCCTCGTGGACCTCGCCGACGGCACCGTCACCCGCCCCACCGCCGCCGAGGACGCCACCTGGCTGCTGCCCGACCCGCACGACCCGGACCGGCTGCTGCTCGCGGGCTGGGCGGGCACCGGAAGCCGGATCGCACGCGTACGCCTCGATCCCGCCGCCGACGGCGGCGCCGAGGTCACGACCGTCTGGCGGGAACAGGCGGTGCTCGGCGGGCCGTCCTTCCAGCCCGCGCTCGCCCTCAGCGCCGACGGCTCCCTCGCCGCGACCGTCCTCGACGCCCCCGGCCGCCCGCCGCGGGCCGTCGTGGCGGCCACCACCGGTCCCGACGCCTGGTCCTGGCGCCCCGTCACCGCGCTCGACCCGGACGCGGCCCGCACCGCACTCGCCCCCGTCCGCACCCGCGAGACCTCCTGGACCGCGACCGACGGCCACCCCGTGCACGGCCTGCTGCTCGACGCGCCCGGCGCCCCGGCTCCGGGCGCCGAACGGCCGGGTCCCCGCCCCCTCGCCGTACTGGTGCACGGCGGCCCGTCCTGGCAGTGGTCCGCCGGATTCGCGCCCGGCGACGTCCTCGGACTCGCCCCCGCGCTCGCCGCCGCGGGCTGGCTGGTGCTGCTGCCCAACGTGCGCGGCAGCAGCGGCTACGGACTCGACCACGCCCGCCGCGTCGTCGGCGACTTCGGCCGCGGCGACCTCGACGACCTGCTCACCGGCGTCACCGCCGCCGTGGAGTCCGGCGAGGCCGCACCCGGCAGGGCCGCCGTGCTCGGCCACAGCTACGGCGGATACCTCGCCGCGGAGGCCGCCCGCAGCGGCGCCTTCCGCGCCGCCGTCGTGGTCTCCGCGCCGACCGACTGGCTCAGCTTCGCCCACACCTCGAACATCGGCGGCGGCTACGAGCACACCTACGGCATCGGCGACGCCCGCACCCCCGAGGGCCGCGCCGCGCTCGTCGACCGCTCACCCGTCTTCCGCCCGGCGCCCGGCACCCCCGTCCTGGTGCTGCACGGCGAACGCGACCGGGTGACCCCGGTCTCCCAGGCCCACGAGCTGTACCGGGCCTGGAGCCGGGGCGGCACGGCCCCGGTGGAACTGCACGTCTACCCCGGCGAGGGCCACGAGTTCACCGACCCCGCGCACCTCCTCGACGCAGCGGCCCGCGCCGAGGCCTGGCTCGCCCGCCGCGTCGTCGGCGAGGACGCCGCACACCCCGCGAAGGACCGGACCCCGTGACCGCAGAACTCCCCGCCACCGGCGCGCCGTTCGACGGCAGGCCCGTGCCCGCGCCCCGGCTGCGCGACCGGCTCGGCACGGCGCTGCCCTGGCGCTACGTCGCACGCCGGACCGCCGGGACCGCCGCGCTGCTCGCCGTGCTGTCCGTCGCCGTCTTCGCCCTGGTGCGGCTCGCGCCCGGCGACCCGGCCCGCACCCTGCTCGGCGCCCGCGGCGCCACCCCGGACGCGCTGGCCGCCGTACGCGCCCGGTACCGGCTCGACGAACCGCTGGCCGCGCAGTACGGACACTGGCTGCTCGACGCCGTCCGCGGCGACCTCGGGGTCTCCATCCGCACCGGCGCCGACGTCACCGCCGTGCTCGGCGACCGGCTCGCGCTCACCGTCCAACTCGTCCTGCTGGGCTTCGCCGTGGCGCTCCTCGTCGGACTTCCGCTCGGGGTCCTCGCCGGACTGCGCGCCCGCCGCACCAGCGACCGGGTGGCGCAGAGCCTGGGTGTCGTCGCCCTGTCCACCCCCGCGTTCGCCGGGGGCCTCGTCCTCATCTACGTGTTCTCCCTGCTGCTCGGCTGGTTCCCCGCCTACGGCACCGGCGACGGCGGCCCGGGCGACCGGCTGCTCCACCTCGTCCTGCCCGCCGTCACCCTGGGACTCGCCGTCACCGGCGTGCTCCTCAAACTGACCCGGGCCGCTGTGATCCGCGAACTCGACCGCGAGCACGTCACCTTCGCGCGCGCCCGCGGCGTCCCCACCCGCACCGTGCTCACCCGCTACGTCCTGCGCGGCACCGTCGTGCCCGTCACCACCGGCATCGGCCTGGTCCTCGCCTATCTGCTGGCGGGCACCGTGATGGTCGAGCAGGTCTACGCCCTGCCGGGCCTCGGACAACTGCTCGTGTCGTCGGTGACGTTCCGGGACGTGCCGGTCGTCCAGGCCGAGGCGCTGCTGATCGCCGCGCTGATCTGCCTGGCCAACCTCGCCACCGATCTCCTCCACCCGTTGGCCGACCCGCGGCTGCGCCCCGCACCGACGGCGCCCCGCCGCGCGAAGAGGCAGGCATGACCACCGACACGCTCACCGAAGCCCCCCGGCCCCTCGCCCGTCGACGGCGCCGCCGGCCCGCGCCGCTCACCGCCGTGTGCACGGCGATCGCCCTGCTCCTCGCCGTCGCCGCGATCGCCGGGCAGTGGATCTTCCCCGACTACGCGGCGCAGGACCTGCTGACCGGCGCCGCCATGCCGGACGGCGCGCACCCGCTCGGCACCGACGAACTCGGCCGCGACATCGCGCAGATGGTCGTCGCGGGCGCCCGCTCCACGCTCGCCGGAGCCGCCCTCGTCGCCCTCGGATCCATGGTCATCGGCAATGTCCTCGGCCTGACCGCCGGCTATCTCGGCGGCCTCACCGACGTCCTCGTACGCCGCTGGGCCGATCTGCTCCTCGCCCTGCCCGCGCTCCTCGTCACCCTGGTCGTGGCGGGCATCGGCGGCGGAGGCTATCCGCTGGCCGTCGCCGTCCTGGTGGTGCTGACCTCGCCGGGCGACGTCCGCCTCGTCCGGTCCGCCGTGCTGGAACAGCGCCACCGCGCGTACGTGGAGGCCGCCGAGACCCTCGGCCTCTCCCGCACCGCCGTGATGGTCCGGCACATCTGGCCCAACGTGCTGCCGGTGGTCGTCGCCAACACCATGCTGAACTTCGCCGGCGCCATCGTCGCCCTGTCGTCCCTGTCCTTCCTCGGTCTGGGCGTGCCGCCCGGCGCCCCGGACTGGGGCCGCATGCTCGCCGAGAACCGCACGCTGCTCTACGACAACCCGTCCGCCGCCCTCGCCCCCGCACTCGCGATCGTCGTCTCCGCCGTGGTGCTCAACCTGCTCGGCGACCGGCTCTTCGAAATCTTCTCCGACCGGAGGTCCTGATGTCTCAGCCGTCCGAGGCGACGGACCCCGGCCGGACCACCGCCGCCGAGGGACGTCCGCTGCTCGACGTCCGCGGCCTGCGGGTCATCGCCACCGGCGACGCCGTCACCCTCCTCGACGGCGTCGACCTGCGGGTCGGGCCCGGCGAGAGCGTCGCCGTCGTCGGCGAGTCCGGCAGCGGCAAATCCCTCACCACCCGCGCCGTGGTGGGCCTGCTGCCCGAGGGCACCGCCGTCGCGGGCGGCAGCGTACGGCTGGGCGGCGACGAGGTCCTGAACCTCCCCGAGCGGGCCCGGCACGCGCTGCGCGGCCGCCGCGTCACCCTCCTCATGCAGGACCCGTTCACGATGCTCCACCCGCAGCTGACCTGCGGCCGGCAGATCGCCGACGGGCTCCGCCCCGACCTGCCGGCCCTCGCCGCCGCGACCGGACGCCGGGCCCGGAACGCGGCCCGGCGCGCCGAGGTCGCCGCCCGCCTGGCCGAGGTGGGCCTCGGCCCCGAGACCGCCGACCGCTATCCGCACGAGCTGTCCGGCGGCATGCGCCAGCGCGTCGCCGCCGCGGCCGCCCTGGCCGGCGACCCCGAACTGCTCATCGCCGACGAACCCACCACCGCCCTCGACGCCGCCAACCAGCAGGCCGTCCTCGACCTGCTGCGCGGCCTCCAGCGCGACCGGGGCATGGGCCTCGTGCTCATCACCCACGACCTGCGGGTCGCCTTCTCCTCCTGCGACCGCGTCTACGTCCTGTACGCGGGCGCAGTCCTGGAACAGGGCCGGTCCGCCGAACTCGGCGCGAACCCCCGGCACCCCTACACCCGGGGTCTGTTGCTCGCCGAGCCGTCCGTCCGGCGGCGCTACGAGCGGCTGCCCGTGATCCCCGGCTCCGTGCCCGCTCCCGACGGCCGCGGGCCCGGCTGCCCCTTCGCCGACCGCTGCGCCCACGCGGCCCCCGTCTGCCGTACGACCCCGGCGCGGCTGCGGCCCGAGGAGCCCGGTGTTCGCCAGAGCGCCTGCGTCCGCGCCGCCGAACTCGGCGACGGGCCCGGCACGCCCCGCCCGCCCGCCACGGCCGCCCCGGACAGGCCCACCGGCCCACGCGCCGAGGACACCCCCGCCCTGCGGCTGGAGGGCGTGCACCGCGTCTTCGGCTCGGGCCCGCAGCGGCACACCGCCGTACGCGACGTGTCCCTGACCGTGGCGCGCGGCCGCGTCACCGCCCTGGTCGGCGAGTCCGGATCCGGCAAGACCACCCTGGCCAGGATCGCCGTCGGCCTGGAGACCTTCTCCGCGGGCAGCGTCGAGGTCGGCGGCGTCCCGCTGACCGCGGGCCGCCGTCCGGCGGGCGCGGAACGGGCCGCGCTGGCCGCCCGGACGCAGATCGTGTTCCAGGACCCGTACTCCTCCCTCAACCCGCTGCGCACCGTCGGCGCGACCCTGCGCGAGGCGCTGTCCGCCGCCGGCCGGCTGGACGCGACCGGCCGGCGCGCCCGCTCCGCACAGGCCGCCGCCCTCGTCGCCGAACTCCTCACCCAGGTCGGGCTGCCCGGCCACTACGCCGGCCGCAGACCGGGCGTGCTCTCCGGCGGCGAGCGCCAACGCGTCGCCGTGGCAAGGGCGTTGGCCGTCCGTCCGGAGCTGCTGATCTGCGACGAGGCCGTCGCCGCGCTCGACGTGTCGGTGCAGGCCCAACTTCTCAACCTGCTGGCCGATCTGCGCCGCACGGAAGGGTTCGCGGTGCTGTTCATCACCCACGACCTCGGCGTGGTCCGGCAGATCGCCGACGACGTCGCCGTGATGTACCGCGGGGAACTCGTGGAGCGGGGACCGGCCGCCGAGGTCCTGGACCGCCCCCGCCACGACTGGACCCGGAGGATGCTCGCCGCCGCGGGGGCCGACGCCCTGCCGACCCCCTAGACTGGCGCTGACCAGCGCAGGTCCCCTGTACAGCCCCGGTGTGCAGGCCAGTTGCCGAGGAGAAACGGTGCCCACGGTTCCCACGACGCCCGCCGTCCCCGCCCAGGCGGCCGGCACCCCGTCGGCCGCCGCGGCCGACGGGGCGCGGGACGCCCTTTCGGTGAACCTCAACAGGCGCCGCCTCGCCGGGGGTTGGAGCCTGCGCGAACTGTCGGCCGCGACCGGCGTCAGCAAGGGCCTGCTCTCCCAGATCGAGCGCGCCGAGGCCAATCCGACCCTGGACGTGCTGCACCGGGTCGCATCGGCGCTGGGCACCGATCCGGCGGAGCTGCTGCGGCGCTCCCTGCTGCCCCCGCACATCGTGCGGGCGGACGAACTCGACGAGCCCGACGGCGAGACGAGCGTGAACCTCCTGTTCGCCGCCCCCGGCCACGGCCGCACCGAGATCTACCGCTCCCGGCTCCACCCCCACTCGCAGAGCCAGCTCAGCTCGCACGGCGCCGGATCCGTGGAGTACGTGATGGTGGTGTCCGGCCGGGTCGACCTGGTCGTCGACGACGTGCGCCACCACCTGGCGGCGGGGGACAGCGCCCGCTTCGACGCCCGCGTCGCCCACTTCTACTCGACGCAGGACGTCCCGGCCGTCACCCACAGCATCGTGGGCTACCCGATGAGCTGACGCGGCCGCCTCAGACCGCGGGCCCCGCCGCCCCGGCGACCGCGAGACGCTGCACCCGCACCAGCTCGGCCAGCGGATCGCGGGCCGACGACACCAGCGTGCCGCCCGCCTCGCGCACCGCCTGGGCGAGCCGCTCGGGCACGTCGCCGAACACCCACGTCACCTCGCCCCGCGACTGCCCCGGCTCGGCGGGCCGCGGGCGGTACTCGGGCTCCTGGTAGGCCTGCGCCCAGGTGCCCGCGTTGTCCCGCATCAGCTGCGCCGCCGCCTCCGCGATGCCGTAGGTCCAGCCGGACCCGAGGAAAGTGAACTGCCGTGCCCCGAGCAGCACTTGGGGCAGCGACTCCTCGATCGCCTCGTACGCGTCGTCGGTGGCGTCGTCCAGGTTCTCGCCCAGATGCGCGCGGAGCAGCGCGAGCACGGTCGTGGGGAAGAGGGTGGCGATCGCCTGGCGCGGCTCGTCGGCGAAGTCCAGGCGCAGCGTGTGGTCGGCGATGCCGGGCGCGTCGGGCGACGCGGTGATCGCGACGCTGGGCACGCTGTCGTGCACCTTGCCGAGCAGCCGCTGCATCACCGGCGCCGTGCCGGTGCGGGTGAGCGCCACGATGCGGTCGTACTCGCGGCCGTAGAGGAACGCCGACGCGCTGAACGCGTCCGTCTCGCCGTGTCCCTCCGCCTCGCGCAGCGCCGCGTACGCCTGCGCCATCGCGTACGACGCCCCGGACCCGACCACCGCGACCCGCTCGCCGCGCCGCGGCAGCACCGCCCGGTGCCGTTCGGCCAGTTCGGCGGCGCGGGTCCAGCAGTCGGGCTGCCCTTCCACCCCGTGCGCGGCCGATGGCGTGTCACGAGCGCTTTTCCTGTTCATGGCCCCCCCGGGCTGTTCAGCGCAACTCACTCACCTGCGCGTTCTCTCCCAGGACGGTACTCGACGCGACCCGGCACGTCCGTCGCGGGCCCGGTCCGGGCCCGCGCGCGGGAGCGGACGTAGCATCGGCGTTCCACCGCCCGCAGCAGGACGACGCACGACGAGGCCGCATGCTGTCAGACCCCGCCCCCGACGCCCCCGTCATCGTGAGCGACGAGCCCGGCTCGTTTCCGCGCGGCGTGTTTCTCGACCGGCACCCGGCGCTGATCCGGCGGGTGCTCGACGCCTTCCCGTACCCGCCGGGGCACCGCCGCGCCCTGGACGCGCTGCTGCGCGAGAGCACCGGGGGAGTGATCCCGTCCCTCGCCGCCGACGCGCCCGGACGGGCGCGATGGGACGCGTGGGGTCTGCCGGAGCACATCGGCCGGTCCTGGCTCGAGGTCCCGTTCCTGTGGGCCGAGAGCTTCTTCTACCGCGAACTGCTGGACGCCGTCGGCTACTTCGACCCCGGGCCGTGGCAGGGCGTCGACCCGTTCCGCCCCTTCAAACTCGCCGAGCTGCACACCGCCGAGGCCGACGAGGAGCGCGCGGCCCTGGACCGGCTCGCCGCGCGCCCGGTCGACGAACAGGCGGCGGCGCTGCTGCACGGCTCCCTGTGGGGCAACCGCGCCGACCTCGGCTTCCGCATGGGCGCCGACGAGCCGCAGAACGGCGGGACGGACTCGCCCGTGATCGTGGACGACTCCGACACCCTGTGGGGGCTGCTGCCCGCAGGGGCGCCGAGCACGGTGTACCTGGTCGCCGACAACGCGGGCCGCGAACTCGTCCCCGATCTGCTCCTCGCCGACCATCTGCTGAGCCACGGCCGCGCCGCCCGCGTCGTCCTGCACGTCAAGCCGTACCCGTACTACGTCTCCGACGCCACGACCGCCGATGTGCTCGACGCGCTGCGCCACCTGACCGCGTCCGACGCCCACCGCGCCGCGCACGCGGCGGGCACCCGGCTCTGGACGGCGATGGGCGACGGTGTCCTCGAGGTGCGCGCCCACCCGTTCTCCTGCGCGCCGCTGCCCTACGCGGACATGCCCGACGACCTGCGCGCCGACTTCGCCCGCGCCACGGTCACCCTCCTCAAGGGCGACCTCAACTACCGCCGCCTGGTGGGCGACCGGCTCTGGCCAGCGACCACACCGTTCGCCGAACGCACCGCGTACTTCCCCGGCCCGGTGGCCGCCCTGCGCACCCTGAAGTCGCAGGTGATCGTGGGGCTCGACGCGGGCACGGAGCGGGCCCTCGACGCGTCGGCCCCGGACGGCGCCTGGCGCACGGCCGGGACGCACGCGGTGATCCAGGTCCGACCGTGAAGCGCTGAACGTTCCCGCCCTCTCCCGCGTCCCAGGGCGGGACGGGGCACCGGGCGCCGTGCGGGGAGGGTGACACGAGGATGAGGCTGCGGAACGGATTGCGCCGGGTGGCCCCGGCCGCCGTAGGGATGCTCGCCCTCACGGCGTGCGGCGGCACCGAGGTGCCCGACGGACTGATCGTGGCGAAGCCGTCGGCGGCGCCCGCACATCCGTACAGCGGGCCGCTGAAGGCGAGGACGCCCGAACAGGCCGACGAGGACAGCCCGTTGGAGGGCGGTGGCGCCGCCCTGCTGGCGCTGGAGTGCGCGGGCAGGCCCCACGACGCGGGGTCCGTCGCCGACGAGGGCTCGGGGGACGACGGAGCCGGCTCGGCGGCCGAGGCGCTGGCCCGGCAGGCGGCGGACGGGCTCGACGACATGCCCGACCGCGGCTACCGCGTGGAGACCCGGACCGGGCACCGCGTCCTGTACTCGTACGACGTCGCGGGCCGTACCCGGGCGGCCGTGATCGTGGCCGAGGACCGGCGCGGCTGGTCGGCGGAGACGTACGCGAGCTGCGACCCCTCGGAGTTCCGGGCCCGGGAGCGGGCCCGGCTCTCGATCCTCGTGTGGCAGGACGCGCGGGGCCGTCCCGTCTCCACCGCGAAGGTCGTCAGCTGGATGGGCGCCGAGCACTGCGACTGGCAGTCGGCGGAGTTCGTGACCCTCGACGGCGGCGACGACGGACGGTGGCGCGGCCGCCAGTATCTCCGCGACCCCGAGGGGAAGCTGGCCGACATCGACGGGCTGTCCTCGACGTACGCGAAGGACGTGAAGCTGCCTGCGGACGCCGTCGACACCGGCTACCGCCAGGACGGCAGGGAACTGTGGCTGGCGCGGGACAAGTCCTGGGCGTACGTGCGCGACGCCGACGGAGCCGTGGAGCGATGGCCGGGGAGGAAGGAACCGGTCGGCTGCATGTAGGGGGTCGCGGACCCGCTCGTTCATCTTTGGTTGCGGGTCCGGAGGCATCTCCCGGGGGCACCCGCCGGGATACGGTCCGAGCGGTTTCCCCCTCCAGGACAGTTCGAGGTGCCATGCAGACCACCGCTTCGCCCGGCTCGCCGCAGACCCCCGCGATATCCGGGCAGGCCCCGCCGCGCCGCCCGGCCGCCACCGTCGCGCTCGCCTGCGTCGGCGTCCTCGTCTCCTACCTGCCCGTCGTCGGTGTCTCCACCTCGCTGCCGGTGCTCCAGCAGGCCCTCGGCGCGTCCACGGTGGGACTCCAGTGGATCACCGACGCGTTCATCCTGCCCACCGCCGCCCTGCTCCTGACCTGCGGAATGATCGGCGACCTCTACGGCCGCAAGAAGGTGTACCTGGCCGGGCTGCTGCTCTCCGCGCTCGGCAGCCTGGTCTGTCTCACGGCCGACGGCGTCGCCCGGGTCTGCGCCGGGCAGGCGCTCACCGGGATCGGCACCGCCGCCCTGCTCCCGTCGACCCTCGCCCTCATCAGCCAGGTCAGGCCCGCCCCGCGCGAACGCGCCACCGCGATCGCCCTGTGGACCGCCGCGCTGGGCCTCGGCCTCACCCTCGGCCCGCTGGTCAACGGCCTGATCGTGCAGCACGCGAGCTGGCGCTGGATGTTCCTGCCCGCCCTGCTCGTCGCCGTGGTCACCGCCGTGACCGGCGCCTTCGTCCTCGCCGAGTCCCGCTCCACCCGCGAACGCCACCTCGACCTCCCCGGCCAGCTCCTCGCGATCGTCGCCGTCACGGCCCTCGTGTTCGGGGTCATCGAGGGCGGCAGCGCCGACTGGGGCTCCACCCAGTCCCTGCTCGGGTTCGGCGTCGCGGCGCTCGCCCTGCCCGCCTTCGCCGTCGTCGAACTCCGCTCGCGCTGCCCGATGCTGGACCTGCGGCTCTTCGCGTCGCCCGCGTTCTCCGGCGCCGCGTTCGTCATGGCGCTGACCCTCTTCGCGCAGGTCGGCCTGGTCTTCGCGCTCAGCGAGTACTTCGGCCTCGTCCATCACGCCTCGACCTGGGACATCGGCCTGCGACTGCTCGCCCTGAACGGCTTCACCGTCGTCCTCGGGCCGCTCGTCGGACGGCTGCTGCGCCGGTCGACGCCGCCCGGGCTGCTGCTGGTGAGCGGGCTCGTCGTCGGCGGCATCGGCGCGCTGTGCGTCGGCCTCTTCCACGCCGACACCGGGACCGGCACCGCCGCCCTGGTCATCGCCGTCCTCGGGATCGGCATCGCGCTCGCCATGGCGCCGATCACCACCATCGCCATGGACAGCCTGCCGGGGCGGCTCGCGAGCACGGCCGGCGCCGCCAACAGCGCCCTGCGGCAGATCGGCAGCGCGCTCGGCCCCGCCGTCTTCGGTGTCGTCCTCACCGAGCGCACCCTGTCCGCGCTGCCCGGCCACCTCGCCGACTCGGGGCTCGACCCGGCCGCCCAAGGCCAGGTCCACGGCATGGTCTCCGAGGCCGGCATCCAGGCGGGCGCCTTCCTCCACCTCGGCTCGGCACGGGACACCGCCCGCGCCCTCACCGCGTACGGGGACAGCTTCACCGCGGCGCTGCACACCTGCGCCCTCGTGGGCGGCATCGGCATGCTGCTCGCCGCGGCCGTCGCCGCCGTGACCGTCGGCGTACGGTCCGGGGCCGCGCACCGGGGCCCGGGGGACTACGGTCGAAGTGCACCGTGATCACCCCGCAGGACAGGAGAGACCGTGTCCAAGCCCCCGCTGCCCGCCGACGCCGTCACCATGCTGACCGGGCCCAACCCCTGCACCGTCACCACGCTGCGCTCCGACGGCGCGCCCGTCTCCACCGCGACCTGGTACCTGTGGGAGGACGGCCGGGTCCTGCTCAACATGGACGAGGGCCGGGTGCGGCTGAAGCATCTGCGCCGCGATCCGCGGCTCACCCTCACCGTCCTCGACAAGGACGACTGGTACACCCACGTCAGCCTCATCGGGCGGGCCGTCGAACTGCGCCCCGACGAGGGCCTGGCGGACATCGACCGGATCGCCCGGCACTACACGGGCGGCCCCTACCCGGACCGGGTGCGCAGCCGCGTCACCGCGGTCGTGGAGGTCGAGCGGTGGCACGGGTGGGGGACGTTCCGCGACAGCGACCAGGCCACGACGTAGGACTAGGGCACCCGGGCGGTCCATTCCGGGGTGCCGAACTTGGTGCGCACCAGCTCCTCGGCCCGCGCCAGCTCCGCCTCGGTGACCTCGTCGTCGGTCAGCCCGTACCGGCCCCGGAACGAGTCGATCATGCGGTCGATGACCTCCTCGCGCGGCAGCCCCGTCTGCCGGCGCAGGGGGTCGACCCGCTTCTTCGCGCTCTTCGTACCCTTGTCGGAGAGCTTCTCGCGCCCGATGCGCAGCACCTCGACCATCTTGTCCGCGTCGATGTCGTAGGACATGGTCACGTGGTGCAGCACCGCGCCCTGTCCGGCGGCGACCCGCTTCTGGGCGGCGCCCGCGACCTTCCCGACGTCCGTCGCGATGTCGTTCAGCGGCTGGTACCAGGCCTTGATGCCCATGTCGGCGAGCGCGCCGAGCACCCAGTCGTCGAGATAGGCGTAACTGTCCTGGAAGGACAGCCCCGAGACCAGTGACTCGGGCACGGCCAGCGAGTACGTGATCGTGGACTTCGGCTCGGCGAACATCGCGCCGCCGCCCGAGATCCGGCGCACGACCTCCACCCCGTGCCGGGCCACGCCCTCCTGGTCCACCTCGTTGCGCAGCGACTGGAAGCTGCCGATGATCACCGCCGGGCGGTCCCACTCCCACACCCGCAGCGTCGGCGGACGGTGCCCGAGCGCGACCTGCTCGACCATCACCTCGTCCAGGGCCATGTGCAGCACCGGGGACTGCGGGGCGTCGTGGATCAGCTGCCAGTCGAAGTCCCGCCAGTCCGTGGCGCGGGCGAGCGCGCGGCGCACGGCCGTGGCGACGCCCTCGGTGGTCAGGCCGAGCATGACCGTCCCGGCGGGCAGCGCCGCGTCGATCCGGGCGGCCAGCGCCGCCGTGTCCGCGTCGGCCGGGGCGCCCTCCAGCGCGGCGTCGATCGCGGGCAGCGCCTCGTCGGGCTCCAGGAAGAAGTCACCGGCGACCCGCACCTCGCTCAGGGCGCCGTCGGCCACCTCCACATCGACCACGACCAGCTTGCCGCCGGGGATCTTGTACTCACCGTGCACTGTGGGCCGCCTTCCACCGCGGGATTCTCCGATATCGGCCAACGCTAACCGGAAGCCGGACATTCCGATGCCGCTGGTCGCCGGATCCGGGCCGAGAACTTTCGTGATTCTTCCGGTAGCGTCGCCGCAACGCGAACCGCCCGCCCGTGACGTGTCCTACGGTCTTCCGCAGGGGCCCGGAGATCTTCCGGGCGCAGATGTCGACGGAGGTGGGGAACGTGGCCGGGGAAGGCGCCCAGCGCAGGACAGCCACGCAACGCCCGGACGGGCCGGCCAAGGTGACGATCACCGACATCGCACGGGAGGCCGGAGTGTCCGTGCCCACCGTCTCCCGGGTCGTGAACGGACGCTCCGACGTCTCGCCCGCCACCCGGGCCCGCGTCGAGGACCTGCTGCACCGGCACGGCTACCGGCGCCGCCCGCCCGCGCCCGGCGACCGCGCCGCCCTGCTCGACCTGGTCTTCAACGATCTGGACAGCCCCTGGGCCGTCGAGATCATCCGGGGTGTGGAGGAGGTCGCGCACGAGCAGGGCGTGGGCACGGTCGTCTCCGCGATCCACGACCGGGCAGGGGACGCGCGCCAGTGGATGACCAATCTGCGGGCCCGCGCCTCGGACGGCGTGATCCTCGTGACGTCCGTGCTCGAACCCGGGCTGCACGACGAACTGCGGCGCCTGGGCGTGCCGTTGGTGGTGATCGACCCGGCCGGCTCGCCCACCTCGGAGATGCCGACGATCGGCGCGACCAACTGGGCGGGCGGCATGGCCGCGACCGAGCACCTGCTGGCGCTCGGGCACCGCCGGATCGGATTCATCGCGGGCCCGCCCCGGCTGCTGTGCTCACGGGCCCGGCTCGACGGCTATCGCGCCGCGCTCGACGTGGCCGGTGTCCCGGTGGACGACGGACTGATCGTGCCCGGCGACTTCTACCACGAGTCCGGATTCACCGGCACCGACCACCTGCTCGACCTGCCCGAACCGCCCACAGCGGTCTTCGCGTCCAGCGACCAGATGGCGCTCGGCGCGATCGAGGCGCTGCGCCGGCGCGGCCTGCGCGTGCCCGAGGACATGAGCGTCGTCGGCTTCGACGACCTGCCGGAGGTCCGCTGGTCCTCGCCGCCGCTCACGACCGTCCGCCAACCGCTCTCGGACATGGGCAAGTTGGCGGCCCGTGCCGTGCTCGACCTGGCGCGCTCGGTCGAACCCGCCTCGCCGCGCGTGGAGCTGGCTACGGAACTCGTGGTCAGGGCCAGCACGGCGGCCCCGCGCCCCGTCTGAGGCGCGGCGCTCCGCGGCGGGGCCGCACCGGGAGTGTCCATGGGGGTGTCAACGACCCTTTTTGTCAAGGGCGTTGACACCCCCGTCCCATGCCCGTAACTTCCGTGGCCATCTCCCCGATAATTTTCGGACTGCTTCCGGAAGGTGCGCCATGCCAGCCACTGCTCCGCCGCCCTCGTCCTCGTTCTCCCGCCGCCGGTTCCTCGGCGTGGTCTCCGTCGCCGGACTGGGCACCGCCGTGCTCACGGCCTGCGGGGGCTCCGACTCCGGCGGCACCGACAGCCAGGGCAGGACCGTCTTCGAGTGGTGGCACATCCAGACCAACAACCCCGGCAAGAACCTGTGGGCCGCGCAGGCGAAGGCGTTCGAGCAGGCGCACCCCAAGGTCAGGATCAAGGTCGTGACGCTGGAGAACGACGCCTTCAAGTCGAAGATGACCGCCCTGGTCGGCTCGGGAAAGCTGCCGGACGTGTACAACACCTGGGGCGGCGGTGTGCTCAAGCAGCAGATCGACGCCGGCCTCACCGAGGACATCACCGACCAGGTCAAGGACTGGATCGACGACCTCGTGCCCGCGGCGCGCGAGGCCTACGAGTTCGACGGCAGGACCTACGCGATCCCGTTCGACATCGGAGCTGTCGGGTTCTGGTACAACAAGGCGCTCTTCAAGAAGGCGAAGATCGACGGCCCGCCGGAGACATGGACCGAGTTCCTCGACGCCGTCGCCAAGCTGAAGGCCGTCGGCGTCACCCCGATCGCCCTCGCCGGCAAGGAGAAGTGGCCCGGCATGTACTACTGGGCCTATCTGGCGATCCGCATCGCCGGCGTCGACGGCATGCAGAAGGCCGCCGACGCCAAGGACTTCACCGGAGGCGACTTCGTCAAGGCCGGTGAGCACCTCAAGGAACTGGCCGATCTCAAGCCGTTCCAGAAGGGGTTCCTCGGTGCCGCGTACGCGGGCCCCACCGGCCAGGCCGCCACCATGGGCAACGCCGGGGCGGCGATGGAGCTGATGGGCCAGTGGGCGCCCAGCACACAGGGGGCGGAGGGCAAGGGCATCGGCGACGACCTCGGCTTCTTCCCGTTCCCCTCGGTCGACGGCGGCAAGGGCAGATCCACCGACGTGTTCGGCGGAGGCGGCGGCTACGCGCTGCGCAAGGGCGGTCCCAAGGAGGCCCTCGACTTCCTGAAGTTCTTCGTCAGCGCCGACACCAACCGCAAGCTCCTCCAGGGCACAGGGGTGATCCCGGTGAACAAGAAGGCCCAGGACGGCCTCACCGACCCCAACCTCAAGGCCGTCTCCGACCTGCTGAACGCGACCACCGCCTTCCAGCTCTACCTCGACCAGGCCTACCCGCCGGCCGTCGGCCAGGAGGTCAACGACTCGGTGGCCGCTCTCATCGCGGGCTCCAAGTCCCCCGAGCAGGTCACCCGTTCCATCACCCAGGTCGCCAAGAGCCAGTAGACGACGATGACTTCTTCCATCCGGACCGCGGACACGCGTCCCCTCGTGCGCAAGGAGCCGCCGGTCGGTCAGGAGGGGAACCGGCGGCCCCTGGCCCGGCGGACGCGCGACTGGCTGACCGCCTTCCTCTTCACCGTCCCCGGCCTGATCCTCTTCGCCGTCTTCGTGATCGTCCCGATCCTGTACGCGGGATACGTCTCCCTGTTCAACTGGGGCGGATTCGGCTCGCCCTCCGACTTCGTGGGCCTGGACAACTTCAGCCGCCTCTTCAAGGACCCCGTCTTCCTCGGCGACCTGTGGCGCGGGCTCCTCCTGGTCGCGCTCTCGCTCGGCCTGCAACTGCCGTTCGCGCTCGCCATGGCCGTGCTCCTCAACCAGAAGCTGCGCGGCCGCGCCTTCTACCGGATGCTGTTCTTCGCCCCGTACGTGCTCTCCGAAGTCATCACCGGCGTCCTGTTCAGCATGATCTTCGCGCCGGACAGCGGGCTCGCCGACAAGGTGCTCGGCTCGGTCGGCCTCGACGGGGCGGGCGGCCTGTGGTTCTCCGGCCAGAACACCGTCATGGCCACCCTCTTCCTGGTCATGACCTGGAAGTACTTCGGCTTCCACATGATGCTCTTCCTGGCGGGCCTGCAAGGCGTCCCGCCCGAACTGACCGAGGCAGCCCGGATCGACGGGGCGAACGCCTGGGAGCGCTTCCGCCACGTCACGCTGCCGCTGCTCGGCCCCACGCTCAGGATGAGCGTCTTCCTCTCCGTGATCGGCGCGATCCAGCTCTTCGACCTGGTGTGGGTGGCCACCCAGGGCGGGCCCGACCACCACTCCGAGACGATGGCGGTCACCATGTTCCAGTTCGGCTTCAAGCGCTACCAGATGGGGTACGCCAGCGCGATCTCCATCGTCATGTTCCTCATCAGCCTCGTCTTCGCGGTCTTCTACCAGCGCTATGTGCTGCGCCGCGACACCGAAGGAGCCCTCACGAACATGCGCGGTGCCCGATGACCGCCCCGACAGCACAGGTGGCCGCCGCGCGCCGGCGCAGATGGCGCTCGGTCCCGCTCCACGCGACCGTGTGGGTGATCGGCATCGCCATGGTGACGCCGCTGCTCTACGCGCTCGTCTCCGGCTTCAAATCCACCGACCAGCTCTCCGGGAACACCTTCGGCCTGCCCTCGCCGTGGGTGGTCCACAACTACACGTCGATCCTTCAGGACAGCGCGTTCTGGCGGGCGCTCGGCTCCTCGACGCTGATCGCCGTCGGCACCACCGCCCTGACGGTCGGTGTGGCGGCCCTCGCCGCGTTCGCCCTCGCCCGGTTCGCCTTCCGCGGGCGCGAGTTCCTCTTCACCCTGTTCACCGTCGGCCTGATGTTCCCGTTCGCCGTCGCGATCCTGCCGCTGTTCGTGCTGCTGCGCACCTTCGGCCTGCTCGACAACCCGTGGGGCGTGATCCTGCCGCAGGCCGCGTTCGGCCTGCCCATGACCATCGTCATCCTGCGCAACTTCTTCCGCGAGATCCCCGGCGAACTGGAGGAGGCGGCCACCCTCGACGGCTGCTCGGCGTTCGGCTTCTTCCGGCGGATCCTGCTGCCGATGGCCCGGCCCGCGCTCGGCACCGTCTCCGTGCTGGCCGTCGTGACCAGCTGGAACAACTTCCTGCTGCCGCTGCTGGTGTTCAGCGAACCCACCTGGTGGACGATCCCCGTCGGCGTCCAGCAGTTCCAGGGCCAGTACTCCGCCGACACCGCCCGCGTCTTCGCGTACCTCGTCCTGTCCATGGTGCCCGCACTCGGCTTCTACGCCGTCGCCGAACGGCAGTTGATCGGCGGCATCACGCTGGGCGCGACCAAGGGCTGATCCCGCCGCCTTCCGCACATCCCGTACCTGAGGAGTTCCATGGTCGAGCCCTGGCAGGACACCGCACTGCCCGCCCACGTCCGGGCGGCGGACCTGCTCGCCCGGATGACCCCCGAGGAGAAGGCCGCCCAGCTGTCCAGCGTGTGGCTCGGCACCGAACAGGACGGCGGCGCCGTCGAGGTCGCGCCCGGACAGCACGCCTACGCCGACCGCAGCGCCGCCCTCGACGCTCTGCTGCCGTACGGGCTCGGGCACCTGACCCGCCCCTTCGGCACCGTGCCCGTCGAACCGGCCGAGGGCGCCGCCCGCCTCGCCGCGCTCCAGCGCACGATCCGGTCCGGCAACCGCTTCGCCCTGCCCGCGCTCGCCCACGAGGAGTGCCTCACCGGATTCACCGCCTGGCAGGCCACCGTCTTCCCGACCCCGCTGGCGTGGGGCGCCACCTTCGACCCGGCCCTGGTCACCGACATGGCGCAGGCGATCGGCACGTCGATGCGCGCCGTCGGCATCCACCAGGGCCTCGCCCCCGTCCTCGACGTCGTACGGGACCCACGCTGGGGCCGCACCGAGGAGTCCATCGGCGAGGACCCCTATCTCGTCGGCACCATCGGCACCGCCTACGTCCGCGGCCTGGAGGCCGCCGGCATCGTCGCCACCCTGAAGCACTTCGCCGCCTACTCGGCCTCCCGCGCGGCCCGCAACCACGCGCCCGCCTCGGTCGGGCCCCGCGAACTCGCCGATGTGCTGCTGCCGCCGTTCGAGATGGCGGTCCGCGACGGCGGCGCCCGGTCCGTGATGCCCGCCTACAACGACATCGACGGCGTCCCGGGACACGCCAACACCGAACTCCTCACCCAACTCCTGCGCGAGAACTGGAAGTTCGACGGCACCGTCGTGTCCGACTACTTCGGCCTGTCGTTCCTGGAGTCCGCCCACCGGATCGCGGAGTCGCCGGCCGACGCCGCCCGGCTCGCCCTCACCGCCGGAGTGGACGTCGAACTGCCCGCCGCCCGCTGCGTCGACACCACCGACCGGCCCGCCGACGCGCTCCTCGACCGGGCCGCCCTGCGCGTCCTGACCCAGAAGTGCGAACTCGGACTGCTCGACCCGGACTGGGAACCGGTCACCGGCGACACCCCCGTCGACCTGAACCCGCCGCACATGCGGGAGCTCGCCCGGCGCCTCGCCGAGGAGTCGGTGGTGCTGCTCGCCAACGACGCGGGGATCCTGCCGCTGCCCGCCGCCCCGCGCCTCGCCCTCGTCGGCCCGCTCGCCGACGAGCAGGCGGCGATGCTCGGCTGCTACACCTTCCCCCGGCACGTCGGCGTCAACCACCCACAACTCCCGCCGGGCGTCACGGTGCCGACCCTCGCCGAGGCGCTGCGCGCGGAACTGCCCGACGCCGTGTTCGTCACCGACCCGGCGGACGCCGATCTCTGCCTCGCCGTGGTCGGCGACCGCTCGGGCCTGTTCGGACGCGGCTCGTCGGGGGAGGGCTGCGACGCACCCGACCTCGAACTGCCCTACGGACAGCGGGAGATCATCGACGGCGCCCTCGCCTCCGGGACGCCCACGGTCGTCGTCGTGCTCAGCGGCCGGCCCTACGCGCTCGGCCGCTGGGCCGACCGGGCCGCCGCCGTCGTCCAGGCGTTCTTCCCCGGCCAGGAGGGCGGCGCCGCCGTCGCCGGGGTCCTGACCGGCCGCGTCGAGCCGTCCGGCCGGCTCCCCGTCGGCGTACCACGGCACCCCGGCGGCCAGCCCGCCCCCTATCTGGCGCCGCCGCTCGGCCGGCACGGCGACCCCAGCAACGTGGACCCGACGCCGCTGCACCCCTTCGGCCACGGCCTGTCCTACACCACGTTCAGCTGGGACATTCCGCACTGTGACAGCCCCGAACTCGCCACCGACGGCGAGACGACGCTCCGCCTCACCGTCCGCAACACCGGCGACCGGCCCGGCACCGAGGTCGTCCAGCTCTATCTGCACGACCCCGTCGGCACCGTCGCCCGCCCCGAGATCCGGCTCGTCGGCTACGCCCGGGTGCCGCTCGACGCCGGGGCGAGCGCCGAGGTGCAGGCCACCTTCCCGGCCGACCTCGCCGCGTACACCGGCGCCGACGGCCGCCGCACCGTCGAACCCGGCGCCCTCGAACTGCGCATCGCCGCCTCCGCCGACCACGTCCACCACACCGTGCCGCTCACCCTGACGGGTCCGGCGCGCGAGGTCGGGCACGGGCGCCGGATGCGGTGCGAGATGCGCGTCAAGTAACACCCGTACCAGCCCTGTTCATCAGGGCGCTCCACCAGCACGACCGGGAGTCCCGCTCGGCGCACGGCCAACCGCCCATCCCTCCGCACCAGTCGAGGAGACGCACCATGCGCACACCCGCAGCCCGTACCCGTGCCGGATCCGCCGCGCTCGCCGCCACGGCGGCCCTGCTGCTCGGCCTCGCCGCCGCCCCCGCCGCCGTGGCGGGCGCGGACCACCGGCAGGACGCGACGACGCTCGACGGCCTCGCCCACCGGAGCGGCCGCTACTTCGGCTCCGCCGTCGACAACCCGGAACTCGCCGACACCGACTACGCGAACCTGCTGGGCTCCGAGTTCGGCCAGACCACTCCCGGCAACGGCATGAAGTGGTACGCCACCGAACCGCGGCGCGGAGTCTTCGACTTCACCGCAGGCGACGAGATCGTGAACTACGCCAGGTCCAAGGGGCTGACGGTGCGCGGCCACACCCTGCTCTGGCACAGCCAGCTGCCGGACTGGCTCAGCTCCGGCACCTGGAGCGCCGACGAACTGCGCTCGATCCTGAAGAACCACATCACCCAGGTCGTCAAGCACTACCGGGGCAAGGTCTTCGCCTGGGACGTCGCCAACGAGATCATGAACGAGGACGGCACCTACCGCGACAACATCTTCTACAAGACCATCGGCCCGTCCTACATCGCCGACGCCCTGCGCTGGGCGCGCGCCGCCGACCCCAAAGCCAAGCTCTATCTCAACGACTACAACGTCGAGGGCACGGGCGCGAAGTCGGACGCCTACTACGCGCTCATCCAGCGGCTCAAGGCCGACGGCGTCCCCGTCGACGGCTTCGGCATGCAGGCCCACCTCGCGCTCCAGTACGGCTTCCCCTACCAGATGCGGCAGAACATCCAGCGCTTCGCCGACCTCGGCGTCGACGTCGCCGTCACCGAACTCGACATCCGTATGATCCTGCCCGCCGACGCGACCAGGACCGCCCAGCAGGCCGACTGGTACGGGCAGGTCACCAGCGCCTGCCTCGCCGTGCGGCGGTGCGTCGGCATCACCCTGTGGGGCTACTCGGACCGGCACTCGTGGATCCCCGCGGCCTTCGAGGGCCAGGGCGCGGCCCTGCCCTGGGACGAGGAGCTCCGGCGCAAACCGGCGTACGACGCGATCGGCGCGGCGCTGACCGCTGCCGCCGTGCGCCGGACGGGCTGATACCTCGGCTCAGCGGGGCGCCGGGCTCTGGATGAGATGCGCCGCGTGATGGACGATCAACTGCAGCCCGCCGGGCAGCCGTGACGTCGTCACCAGGACCGACGCCTCGCCGTACAGCGGATGCCGGAGCCGGCGCGCCGACGCCTCGGACGGCAGCCGGGGCGAGCGCGAGCGCCACAGCCGGACCCCCAGCGGGTCGGCGGCGATCCGGGCGGCGAGCGCCTGCAGCGAGGTGTCCGCCGGGATCTGGGCGAGGGCCGCGCGGACCCGGGCGACGGCGTCCGCGCGGACCTCATCGATGTCGGCGAACCGCCGCTCCGCGTCCTCGGTGAGCAGCCACAGCACGAGATTGCGGTCCCCGTCCGGGGCCTTGGCCGGGTCGGTGAAGAGCCGCGCCACCGACGCGTTCGCCGCCAGCAGGTTCCATGCGTGGTCCGTGATCAGCGCGGGGTTGGGCTCCATCAGGTCGATGTGGGCCAGCTCCTCGATGCTGGGCCGGCGCCGCTCCACGAGGTCGTACGGGGTGACGTCCGGCTCCGCCGCGAGCAGCAGGAAGGTCTCCCGCGGCTGCCCGGTCAGGCCGAGACCGCCCGCCACGCGCTTGAGGCCGCCGAGATCGATGCCGTGCCCCGTGCCCTCCTCCAGCGCCGTGTAGTGGTGCTCCGCCAGGCCCGTGGCACGTGCCGCCTGCTCCACGGTCAGGCCCAGGGTCTGTCTCCTGCGCGTCAACAGACCGCTCAGCTGCGCGGCGCGCATGTCGTCACGGTGCGTGATCCCGTGCCCTCGGTCGGATGCCATTCTTCTCCCCCTCGTCAGCGCTGCCGTACGGGCAGGTGGTGCGGATGCGGACATGGGTGATGATGCGGACCGGCGGCGCCCCGGTTCATCATCACGGGCAGTTATCACTCGTAAGAGGTGCCGGATGCATGGTCGTTCGGGGAATGGGGCGTGAACTGGTGCGTCGGCCGCGGGTCCTTGTGCGCCGGAGCGCGTCGCGCCCCGCGGGCGACAGCGGAGCGTGAGCGGACGCCGTGGCCGGGGTCTAGGTCTCGTCCCGGACGCCGAGGCGGGCCCGTTCCTCCGCGACGATCCTGCGGGCCAGCTCGGCGTCCGAGACGTCGAACGCGTCCGGGCTCGCCTCCGCCGTGGCGCTGCGCCGCGCGTACGCGTCGAAGAGCCGGTCCTTGGTGGTGAGGATCCGCACCATGCGCTCGTCGACACCGCCCGGCGCGAGCAGCCGGTGCACCCGGACCGACCGGACCTGGCCGATCCGGTGCGCGCGTGCCACGGCCTGGTGCTCCAGGGTCGGCTTGATCTGCGGCTCGCACAGGATCACCACGGACGCGGCCTGGATGTTGAGTCCGATGCCCGCCGCCTGGATCTGCGCCACCAGCACGGCGGGCCCGGACGCCGCCGAGAACGCGTCGACGAGGGCCTGCCGCCGCGCGGGCGGCACACCGCCGGTGAGCGGACCGAACACCGGTCCGCAGGTGCGGGGTTCGGCGCCCTCTGCGCCCTCTGTGTCCTCCGTGTCCAAGGCCGCGTGCACCGCGTCCAGGACATCGCGGAAGTAGGAGAACACCACCACCTTGGCACCGTTCTCACCCGCCTCCCGTACGAGGTCCCGCAGCCGCTGGAGCTTGGCTGACCCCTCGGGGCGGGCGTAGGCGGCGCGGCGCATCGCCATGAAGTTCCCCGCGGCCACCGCCTCGCGGTAGGCCCGCGCGTCCGACGCGCTCAGCTCCTCCCACTCGTCGGTGTGCTGGAGACTGGGGAGTTCGGTGAGCACGTCGTCCTGGTTGCGGCGCAGATAGACGGGGGCGACCGCGGTACGGAAGGCCACCGATCCGGCGAGGCCCGCCTCGGTGTCGAGCCGGTCCGCGAGGTCCGGGTCCAGCATCCGCACCAGGCTGCGGAACTCCGTGACCCGGTTCTCCATCGGGGTGCCGGTCATCAGCAGGACCCGCTCGCAGCGCGCCGCCCACCCGGCGACGGCCTGCGCGCGCAGGGTCTGCGGATTCTTGACGGCGTGCGCCTCGTCGACGACCAGCATGCCCAGCTCGCCGCCGCCGGGCGCGGGGAAGCCGCGCAGGGCGTCGAAGGTGGTGACGGCGACACCGCCGCGCCCCTTCCAGTCGGCGAACGCGTCCTGCCGCCCCGGCCCGTGCAGCGGGACGGCGCGCAGCCGGCTGCGCGTCTCGATCTCCCGGGTCCAGTTGACGAGGACTCCGGCCGGGCAGACCACCAGGAAGTGGCTCTGCCCCTCGGCGGCGAGGTGGGTGAGCACGGCGAGCGCCTGCACGGTCTTGCCGAGGCCCATCTCGTCGCCGAGCACCACCCGGCGCCGGGCGAGGACGAACCGCGCGCCGAACGTCTGGTAGCCGCGCAGCGACACCCGGAGCCCGGTGTCTGTGAGCTGCTGCGTGCGCACCTCGTCGGCGATCCCCGCGGGCAGGAACCCCTCGGCGGCGGCCGTGTCGGGGGCCTGCCCGGCGATCTCTCCGAGCACCCCGTAGTACTCGGCGGCGCGCAGCTCGAAGTCGACCCAGGCGGCTGCCTCGGACGCGGGCCCGCGCAGCAGGTCAACGGAGGCCTGGGCCAGCAGCTCGCCCGTGCCGGCCCGCACCGCCTCCTCGGCGATCCCGCGCACCTCGGCCACGGCCGCCAGCGCCCGGGTCCGCCCCTCCCGCCCGGCGACCAGCATCCGCAGCCGCCCGGCGACGGGCCGCGCCGTCTCCAGGAGCGGACCGAGCCGCCGGGTGAGGGTTTCGGCCTCGGTCACGGCCCGCCGCGCGTCCGGGCCCGCCGCCACCAGCACGTGCAGGGCGGCGACGAGTGCCGTCGTCCGCGGCTCGGGCCGGTCCACGTCGATGTGCACGGCCGCGCTCTCGCGCACGGCGTCCGCGAGCCGTCGCGCCGCGCCCAGGAGGTGGACCGACGTCACCCGTCCCACGCCGGGGATCTGCTGGAGCCGTCCCGGCCCGGCGTCGAGCACCTCGCGGACCGTGCGCAGCCCGCTCCGCTCCACCGGGTCGAGGCGCAGCCTGCCCTCGGTCGCCTCCTGGAGCCGGGACACCGGCATCGCGTCGAGGGCCTGCGTCACCTCGTCGTCGAGGAGCGGCGTCAGCGCCTCGCGCGCGGCCCGTACCGCCCGCTCGTGATCGTCCAGCAGCGACCGCGCCGCCGCGTGCAGCCGAACGCCACCCGCGACCGCCTCCCGCTCCGCGCGCCCCATCCGCCCCGGCTCCTCTCCCTCGGTCCCGCATCCTCTCACCGGGCGGCCATTGACCGGCGCGCTCGGGACGTCCACCTTCTGCCCGGCTGATCGAACCGGTGTCGACGTACCGAACGCGTCCGGAAAGGCTCACCATGGCATCCGCTCCCCTCGGACGAACCCCGCCTGGCGCCGGATCCGCCCAGCGCGCGGCGCGACCGCGACGGCGGTGCGGCCCTGTCCGCGACACCGTCGGCGACTGGTGCGACGCGGCCGACGGCGCCGCGGTCGTCGCCGCCGCGGAATCGGGCACGTACGCGCCCTGACGGGAAGGCTCAGGCGGCCGGCTGGAGACCCGCGTACACCCCGCCCCGGGCGAGGAGTTCGGCATGGGTGCCGGTCTCCGCGATCCGGCCGCCCTCCATCACCACGATGCGGTCGGCGCCCCGGATCGTGGACAGCCGGTGCGCGACCACGAACACGGTCCGGCCGTGCACCAGCCGGGCCAGCGCCTCCTGGACCAGCGCCTCGGAACGGTTGTCGAGCGCCGACGTCGCCTCGTCGAGGACCAGCACCCGCGGATCGCGGATCAGCGCCCGCGCGATGGCGAGCCGCTGCCGCTGCCCGCCGGACAGCCGGGCCCCACGCTCCCCGACGACCGTGTCCAGGCCGTGCGGCAGCCGCCCCACGAACTCCAGCGCGTTCGCGTCGCGCAGCGCCGAGAGCAGCGTCTCCTCGTCGGTGTCGCCGAGACCGTACGTGACGTTGTCGCGGATGCTGCCCTCGAACAGGATCGACTCCTGCGGCACCACCGACAGGAAGCGCCGGTAACTGCGCAGGTCCAGGCCCGCCATGTCCGTGCCGTCCAGCAGGATCCGCCCCGACGTCGGCCGGATGAAACCGATGAGCAGGTTCAGCACCGTCGACTTGCCCGCGCCGGACGCGCCGACCAGGGCGATCGTCTCGCCGGGCCGCGCCGCGAGCGTGAAGCCCGTGACCGCGGGCTCCTCCGGTTTGTCGTCGTAGGCGAACCCCACCGCGTCGAAGTCGATCCGGCCCGTGACCCGCTCCACGGCCGCCTTGCCCGCGTTGCGCTCCAGGTCCGGCGCCTGGAGCACCTCGCCCGCCGAGCGCACCGACTCGAGCCCCTTGCTGATCACGGGGGCCAGGCCCAGCAGGGTCGTCACCGAGCCCGTCAGGATCGTGAAGAACGAACTCAGCATCACCACGTCACCCGGCGACACCGGAAGCCAGCCGTGGTACGCCACCAGCGCCGAACCCGTCAGACAGGCCACCCCGAGGATGTTGAGCAGCACCCAGGCCGCCGAGTTGAAGCGGCCGTTGACGGTGTCGAGGCGCACCCCCGCGGCGAACACCTGGCGCAGCGAGCCGTCGACCCGGCCCAGCGCGGTGCGCTCCAGGCCGTGCGCGCGGGTGATGGGGATCAGCGTCGTCATCTCGCCGACCTTCGAGGAGAGTTGCTCGACCTCGCGGCGGAACTCCTCGTTGTGGCTGCGCATCCGCATCCGCAGCCGCATGACGAGCAGGCCCGCCACCGGCACCACGATCAGGAACACCGGCAGGAACGCGGGCACCCGCACCCCGATGACCACGAGGCCGCCGATGAGCGTGACCACGGCGCCCAGGCCCATGTCGGCGCTCTGCTGCACCATCTGCTCCACCGACTCGACGTCCCTGACCACCTTGGCCTGGAGGACGCTGGAGCTGACCCGGGAGTGGTAGCCGATGTCCAGCTGCTGCATCCGGCGGCACAGGGCCGAGCGCAGCGTGATGCCCATCCGGCGGATGCTGCCGGCGAGGAGCCGCACGTACCACTGGTGCAGCGGGTAGTTGATCACCAGGATGAACAGGAGGACCCCGGTGGCCTGCCACAGCCGGGCCTGCGGTCCGTGCTGCACCACCACGTCCAGGACCACCGCGGTGATCATCGGGAGCAGCCAGATCGGGCTGTGCTTCACGACGAACAGCCCGACCGCGCCGAGGAGTCGGCGGCGGTCGGGGCGGAAGAGGTGACCGAGCGTGCGGAGCGGGTTCTCGCCACGGTAGCGGTGATCGAGATGGTCGAAGTCGGGGGCGGCGTGCGGATACGGGGAAAGCGGTTGCTGCATGGCACGATCTCACCCCGTCCGGCGCCGCGCTTCAACCCCCCGATCTTCCGGGGAGGCCGGTCCGGGCGTGACGTCCTCGCGCGGTGCGCCTGTACGCGTAGGGCGTCAAGTCGGTTCTGAAACATGGGAGTTGGATTTTCTCCGCCGGGCGTCCAGCACCTTGCGGGCGTCACGCGGGGCCCCTATTCTCGCCGCCAGAAAGCGCTTTCCCCGCGCTTTTGTTTCTGTGACGATCCGTCCCGTGGAAGCGCCCGGCCGCTTCCGGATCCGGCACAGCTGCTCCACACCCGCGGTGCCGCCCCCGGCACCCAGGAGCACCATCCGGAATCCGAGTAGGAACAGGGACACCAGCATGAGACGACGAGTCGCACGGAAGATCTACGCGGCGACGGCCGCCCTGGGCGTGGCCGCCGCCACCGGCGCGATCCTGTCGATGCCCTCGGCATCGGCGGCCGTGGCCGGCAGCGCCTCCGGCTACGCCACCCAGAACGGCGGCACCACCGGCGGCGCCGGCGGGACGACGGTCAAGGCCACCACCGGCACCCAGATCCACCAGGCCCTGTGCGGCCGGGCCGCGAGCGACACCCCGATCACCATCGAGGTCGAGGGCACCATCAACCACGCCAACACCGCCAAGGTGTCCGGCGACAGCTGCAACACCGCCGCCGGGGTGATCGAGCTCAAGCAGATCAGCAACGTCACCCTCGTCGGCGTCGGCAGTGGCGCCGTCTTCGACCAACTGGGCATCCACGTACGGGAGTCCAGCAACATCATCATCCAGAACGTGACCGTCCGGAACGTCAAGAAGTCCGGCAGCCCCACCTCCAACGGCGGCGACGCCATCGGCATGGAGAGCGACGTCCACAACGTCTGGGTCGACCACGTGAACCTCCTCGCCTCGGGCGGCGAGTCGGACGGCTACGACGGGCTCTTCGACCTGAAGGCCAACACCCGCTACGTCACCCTGTCGTACAGCACGCTGCGCAACTCGGGCCGCGGCGGCCTGATCAACTCCAGCGACAGCGACGTCGACAGCAGCTTCGTCACCTTCCACCACAACCTGTACGAGAACATCGACTCGCGCGCACCCCTGCTGCGCGGCGGCACGGCCCACATGTACAACAACTACTACCTGAGCCTGAACGAGTCGGGCATCAACTCCCGCGTCGGCGCCAAGGCCAAGGTCGACAACAACTACTTCGAGGACTCCAAGGACGTCCTCGGCACCTTCTACACCGACCTCGCCGGATACTGGCAGGTCAGCGGCAACATCTTCGACAACGTCACCTGGTCCGAACCCGGTGACGACACCAACCCGGCCGGGCCCGACCCGGTCTCCAACACCACGGTCTCCATCCCGTACGCCTACACCCTCGACGCCGCGAGCTGCGTGCCGGACGTGGTGAAGCGGACGGCGGGCGCGGGCACCGGTCTCAAGGTGTCGGACGGCAGCTGCTCGCCGCAGAGCCCCGACCCGACCACCACCCCGACGGCGAGCCCGACCACCCCGGAGCCGACCGACCCCGCCGGCACCAACCTCAGCCTCGGTGCGGGCGCCGACGGCACCAGCAAGGCATCCGGCACCAGCTACGGCAACGTACGGGACGGGGACCTGAGCACCTACTGGTCGCCGGCCGGCACGACCGGCGCGGTCTCCGTCAAGTGGGGCTCGGCCACCACCGTGTCCTCCGTCCGCATCCGCGAGGCGGACGGCGCGACCGGGGCCATCGGGTCCTGGCGGCTGCTGAACGCCGACACCGGAGCGGTCCTGAAGACCGGTAGCGGCGCGGGCACCGTCTCCTTCTCGGCCACCTCCCTGAAGAAGCTCACCTTCGAGATCACCGGCGCCACCGGGACCCCGAGGGTCGCCGAGTTCGAGACGTACGCCTGACGGACCGGGTGCGGGGTCGCCGCCCATGATCGGATACGCTTCCGCGGACCTGACATGTACAGAAAGAGGAGCTGTGTCCGTGAAGCGGCGCCCCGCACTGGCCGGACTCACCCTGGCGCTCGTCGTCACCCTCACGGCCTGCGGAGGCGGTGACACCGGCAAGGCGGCCCCGTCCTCCGGCAAGGCCACGACGGGCAGCGTCACGGTCGACGGGGACGCGCCCCGCAAGGCGAAGAGCACCAAGGTCACCGGCGTCCGCGACACCGAACGCCACATCACCCGGAAGACCTCGACCTCCACCCGGCCGCACTACGTCAAGAAGTGCGACACCGACACCCACCGGGTCAAGCACACCAGGCGCAGCAACGGCCGCACCAAGACCTGGTACACCACCGAGACCGACCGGGACTGCCACAAGGTGCGCCGCGGCACCGAGAAGTACACCCGCGTCGTGCGCCGCGAGCGCTGGTGCGTGCGGCTCGACGACGTGTCCGGCGCACAGGTCACGACCGGCCAGGACGACGTCTGGTTCCGGGTGCCGCGGTCCGAGTACAGCGACGTGCGCGTCGCCGACCAGCGGGCGAAGGTGACCATCCAGCCCATGGCGCGGGGGTGTTGAGCCAGCGGCAAGCTCCGGGGGCGATCGCATCCCGGTGACGGCCGCGTCGGCGTGCCCTACAGAGGATTGGTGTGCGGCTTCGCCGACGGGTCAGTCGGGGACACCGACAGCAGCCGGCCGTGTGCCGCGACGATCAGGGCGTCGTCCACCAGCGTGAGGGACGGCGCCGAGCGCATGCCCCCGGCCTGAGCGGGCGCCGGGCGGTCGGGCCCGCGCCACTTGATGAGACCGGTGCTCGGCTGGACGGCGGTCACCCGGTCCGTGCCGGAGAGGAAGTACGCCTCGTCACGCCGGTCGTTGAGCACCGGCGCCGTGGCGATCCCCAGGCTCTCCGTGCCGCCCGGGCGGGACCACAGGTGGCGGCCCGTGAGCGCGTCCACGGCGTCGATCTTGCCGGTGCCGAGCATGAAGTAGACGATGCCGCCCACCAGATGGGGCGTGGCCCGCGCGCTCGGGTCGATGCCGGTGATCGGCGTCGTGGTCGCCGCCCCCGTCGTCGCGTCGACGCGGACCAGCTTCGTGTACGAGCCGGGGTCCTCCGCACCGGCCCCGGCCGCCTTGTCCGTACCCAGCGCGACGATGTCGCCGTCGGCCCGTCCGATCGGCTCGAACCCGGCCGCGGTGGTGGCGAGTTGCCGCACCGCGCCGTCGTCCCGCCCGAACCGGAGAACCCGGTGCGGTCCTTCGCCGTCCTCGCACGTGCCGAAGAGCGTGCCCTCGTACGCGGACAGGTCGCAGTCGCCGCCCGTCGGCCGCTCGGTCCGCCACAGCTCCTTGCCGTCCGTGGCCCGCAGCGCCACGATCCGCCGGTCGCCGGGCGCGACGGTGAAGACGGTGCCGTCGCTCATCGCCGCGAACCGCCGGGGGTTCGCCATGCCCTGCTGCCAGACGATGTCGCCGTCGGCCAGGGCACGGCCCACGACGACGAAGCCGCCGGCCGGGGTCTTCTCCAGGGTGACCACGGTGCGGTCGGTGACGCCGAGCGGCCGGATCACGTCCTGCGGGATGCCCGTCCGCCAGGCCACCGACCCGTCGGCGGCGTCGACCCGGGCGACGGCGTGCCCGCCGTCGACGCAGTACAGCTCCTGCCCGTGCACCGCACAGCCCTGGGCGTCCGCGTACGCGCCGCCCCTGGTGGTGCCGAGCACCGTCTGCCAGGCGTGCCAGCCGGCGGGCAGCGCGACCGGCGCGCTCGGGGACGGCTTGGCGTCGGAGCCGCCCGACGCGGCCTGCGGAGCGTGCAGCAGCACGGCGCCGCCGCCCACCACCACGGCGAGCCCGAGCGCGCCGCCGAGCAGCCGGAGCAGGGTGCGGGAGCGGCGGGCGGGCGGCGCCGTACCGGCCGTCGTCGTGGCCTGGGCGGTCGGGGACGGTCTGGTGGTGGCGGTCGCCGCGGGCCGGTGGCCGGGGTCGGCCGGGGCGGGTGCGGACCCGGTGGCGGGCAGCCCGCGCAGTCCGGCCAGGAGGGTGCCGAGGGCGGCGCGGTCGCTCTCCTCCTTGACCAGGCACGGTTCGACGGCGGCCCGCAGCGCGTCCGGGACGCCCGTCAGGTCCGGCTGCTCGTGCACGACGTGATAGGCGGTCAGATAAGGGCTGTCGGCGTCGAACGGGCCGCGTCCCGTCGCCGCGAACACCAGGACCGCCGCCAGCGAGAAGACATCGGAGGCCGGGCCCGCCTCGCGCGGGCTCTGCAACTGCTCCGGCGACATGAACGGCGGCGTGCCGAGCACCCGGCCCGTCATGGTCAGGGCCTGGTTGTCGGCGGCGCGCGAGATGCCGAAGTCGATGACGCGCGGCCCGTCCTGCGACAGCACGATGTTGGCCGGCTTCAGATCGCGGTGGACGAGCCCGGCGCGATGGATGTCCCGCAGCGCCTCCACCAGACCGATCGCGAGATCCCGCAGCTCCCGCCCGTACAGCGCCCCGTGCGTACGCACCCGGTCGGCGAGCGTGGGCCCGTCGATGAACGCGGTCGCCATCCAGGGGCGTACGGCGTCGGGGTCCGCGTCGACCACGGCCGCCGTGAACGCCCCGCTGACCCGGCGGGCGGCGGCGACCTCCTGCCGGAAGCGGCCGCGGAACTCCTCGTCGTCGGCGAACTGCTGGTGCACCACCTTGAGCGCGACCCTGCGGCCCGTCGGGGAGGTGGCCGCGTAGACGATGCCCATGCCGCCCGAGCCGATCCGGTCGAGCAGCGTGTAGTCGCCGATCGCCCGCGGATCCTCCGTGCTCAGTGGCACCCCGCCCGTCCCTTCGCTCACCCTTGATCCCTGCGCCACCACCCTAGGCGACGGGTCTCACGGGCTCGCCGGGGGCAGCGGCGCGGTGGCGGTCACCGGGCGCGGACCGCCCGGTGGAGCGCCTCGGCGGCGAGCTGCGCGGCCGCCCGCTGGGTCGTCGTGGAGAGCAGTTCCTCGCGGATCGGACCGCCGGCCGCGAGATGCCGGTCGTAGGGCAGATGGACCACCCCGACGCCGGTCTCCCGCAGATGGCCCATGGCGGTGCCGAGATCGAGGTTCTGGTCGGGGGTGCCCGAGGTGAGCGCCACGACCGTGGAGGACAGCGCCGAGTGCGGCAGTCCGGACAGCCAGTCGAGCACCACCCGGGTGCCGCCGACGCCCTCGACGGTCATCGGCGCGACGACGACACGGGCGTGCGCGGTGTCCATCGCCGTCCGCGCGACCTCGCCGGGCAGCGTCTCGCAGTCGGCGACGGTCACCGCGAAGTGGCGGCGCAGGCCCAGCGTGACGGTGCGGTACGTGGGGATGTCCAGCGGCGGCCCGACCCGGCCCTGACTCGCGGGCAGCAGCCAGCCGCCGTCCGGCAGCGGCACCAGATACCCGGTGATGTCGAGCAGATGCATCTCCGGCGTCAGGATCTGCGCCAGCTCCGTGATGGACCAGCGCACCGTGGGCGCGCCGAGCCGCACGGCCAGCGTGCCGAGCGCGGCGTCCGCCTCCAGCGCGAGCACGGGGTCCTGGCGTACGCGCTGCAGCGTCCTGGCGACCAGCGCGGCCGTCGTCGTCTTGCCGACACCGCCGCGGATCGAGGTCACGGCGACGATCCGCCCCGACGACACCGGCACCTGCAACTCCCGTGCCAGCCGCGCCTCCGCGCCGCCCGGCTGCGCCTTGGGCGTGGCGAGCCGCCGGATCGACTGCCCGGTCCGCCGCGCCACGGAGTCGCCGTGCACGGGCCGCCCGACGGCCTGCGTCAGGCGCGGATCGACGGTGGGCACGGATTCGGGCGCCGGGAACGGGATCGCAGGGGCGGCCGTGCGCGGGCGGACCACGGGCGCCGCGCTCTGCGGGAGGGAGCCGGGTGATGCCGGGGGCCGCGCGGGGGGAGCGGGAGGCACGGGCGTGGGGACGGCGTCCGTCGGGGCGGGAGTTGCCGACGTGCCTGTGCTCACGGGCGCGGAACCCTGCGCCGGTTCCGGCGTCGGTTCGGTGTCCGGCGGTGGCTCGACGAGCGGCGCGGAGAACGTGATCGTCGCCGTGTCCGACGCTGCCGGTACGGGTGCTGACGCGGCATCAGGCTGCGCGGGCTCCGGCCGGGCGTCGAAAGGGCTGGGCGGCTCGGGCGCCGGCGCCGGGTCGAAGGGGCTGGGTTCCGCGTCGTCGCTCTCCGAAGCGGGAGCGGACGGCGGTGCCGGTGCCGGTGTCGGGGGCGCGGGAGCCTCGACGGGCTTCGGGCGTGCGGCCGAGGCGGGCCGACGGCGGCCCGGGTTCGGGCGCGAGGCGTCCGGATGGCGGACCGGGAGCGGGGCCTTGGCGGCCGCGGGCGCCGGGGCGGCGCCGGAGGCGGACCCCTCCACGGGCGTCACCGCGCCACCGGGCCCATGCCCCATGGACCGGACCTCACGTCGAACTCCATCGGCGCACCCCCGAAATCGAGCCTCACCGGCCACACCTTGCTCGTGCACGGCCCCTGCGGAACACTGGCCGCAAATCCTATCCCCCGCCCGGCGATCGCAGTGGCAAAGCCCCCCCCTCGCGGGCGCGGGCGCGCGACCCGCGGCGGTCAGGCGTCGAGGTGACGGACCCGGCCCGCGCCCACACCGGCGATGCCCATCGGCACGCACAGCACCGCGAGCAGCGTCAGCGGTACCGTCCAGCCGCCCGTCGCGTCGTGCAGGGCGCCCAGCAGGAACGGTCCGGCGGCGGCGAGCAGATAGCCGACGCCCTGCGCCATTCCGGACATCTCCGCGGCGCGCGCGGCGTCGGGGGAGCGCAGCACGATCACCGCGAGCGCCGTGCTGATCAGCAGGCCGGAGCCGAAGCCCTGCATCAGCATCCAGGCGTACGCGCCGCCGACCGGCGCCACGATCAGGCCGATGAGGGAGCCGAGGAAGAGGAGCGTGCCGACGACGGAGAACGGGACCTGGTTGCGCAGCCGGCCCACGAGGGCGGTGAAGACCAGCGACCCGGCGATGCCGACGAGACTCATCAGGGACAGCATCCAGCCCGCTTCCGTGCTGGACATGCCCTCGCTGGTGAGCATTGCGGGGATCCAGGCGGCGCACGCGTAGTACTGGAGCGACTGCAGCCCCATGGCGAGGGTGACCTGCCAGGCCAGCGGCGACCGCCGCAGGGGCGTACGGGCGGTGGACGCCGTCGTCGGCGTCGCGGGCGGGACGTCGGGGCGGCGCAGTTGCGGCACCCACAGCAGCAGGGCGAGGGCGGACAGGACGGCCCAGACGCCGATCGCGCCGCGCCAGCCGAGCCCGAGCGCGTCGCCCAGCGGCACCGTGACCCCGGCGGCGAGGGCGGCGCCGCAGAACAGGGCCACCGAGTAGAGGCCCATCATCAGGCCGGTGTGCCGGTGGAAGTGGCGCTTGATGATGCTCGGCACCAGGACGTTGGAGAGCGAGATCGCCGCGCCGATCAGGGCCGTGCCGGCGAACAGGGCGGGCAGCCCGGGCGCGAGGCGCAGCGCGATGCCCGCCGTGAGGAGCATCATCATCGCGCCGAGCGCCCGCGTCATGCCGATCCGGCGGGACAGCTTCGCGGCGAACGGGGCGAGGATCCCGAAGCACAGGATCGGCAGCGTGGTCAGCAGGCCCGCCATGGATCCGCTCAGGCCCGTGGAGTCGCGTATCGCGTCCAGCTCGGGGGAGACCGAGACGACGCCGGGCCGCAGATTCATGGCGATCAGCAGGATGCCCGCGGCGAGCAGCCCGGCGACGGGCGGTGCGGGACTCTCGGGGGCCGGGGTCGCGGATGCGGTGGCGCTTGATTGATCGGCAGTCTGCGGCATGCGCACCAACGTAACATCCCATGTTTCATCCTCAAGTAACGGCAAAAGACGCAATGTGGGGCAGAGTCATCAAGAGGCTCGATCCAGATATGGGATATTTGACGGAGGTGCGTGAGGTGAGAACCTGCGTTCACGGGAAAGAGCGAGAGAGGCCGCCACCTTGTCCGAAGCAGCACAGCCGACCCTGGTCCAGCGGACCATCGGGCGCATCGAGCGTGCCATCGAGAGCGGCGAGTGGGCCGTGGGGGACCGCATCCCGGCCGAGGGGCAGCTCGTCGAGGCGCTCGGCGTGGGGCGCAACACCGTGCGCGAGGCGGTGCGCGCGCTGTGCCACACCGGGCTGCTCGAGGCCCGGCGCGGCGACGGGACGTACGTCCGCGCGGCCAGCGACCTCAACGCCGCTCTCCAGCGGCGCCTGCGCCGGGCCGAGTTGAAGCATGTGCTCCAGGTGCGTCTGGCCATCGAGCGGGAGGCGGCACCGGCCGCCGCCGTCCACCGCGGCGAGGACGACCTGGCCCGCATCCTGTCCGCCTTCCTCGCCCGGCGCCGCGCGCAGGAGAGCGGCGACGCGGCCGCCTACGTCGACGGCGACCTGGAGTTCCACCGCGCCATCGTCGCCGCCGGCGGCAACCCGCTGATGACCGAGCTCTACGAATCCCTGGCCGAGGCCGTGCGCGACAGCATCGCGTCGCTGCGCCCGAGCTGGGCACCGGAGCTCCCCGGCGCCTGCGCCCACGAGGACCTCGCCGACGCGATCGCCCGCCGCGACCCCGAAGCGGCGACCAAGGCCGCCTGGGCGCACACCCAGACCGTGGAGGCCGCCATGGAGCGGATGGGGGAGAAGGCGTGAGGCCGGGGCCGGGTGAGGTGCTGCACTTCTCCGAGGACCCGGCGATCACCGGGTTCCGCCCGCACGTCGCCGCCACCGCACGGCAGGCCGAGCCCTACGTCTGGGCGGTCGACGCCGCCCAGGCGCCCGCCTACTGGTTCCCGAGGCAGTGCCCCCGCGCCCTGGCCTGGGTCACCGGGACCACCACGGAGGCCGACCGGCGTGCCGTGTTCGGAGCCGCCCCCGAGGAGCGGGTGCACACGGTCGAGTACGGCTGGGCCGAGCGGATGCGCACCGTGCGCCTCTACGCCTACCGGCTGCCCGCCGACCGCTTCCGGCCCTTCGGCGGGCCCGAGCCGCACGCCTGGGTCGCCCGGGAGGCCGTGCGGCCCCTCGGCCCGGCCGAACCGGTCGGTGATCTGCTGACGCTCCATCAAGAAGCCGACATCCAGCTCAGGTTCGTCAACAATCTCTGGACATACTGGGACGCGGTCACCACCAGCACCCTGGGTTTCAGCGGTATCCGGCTGCACAACGCCACCCCGCGCTGACCACTGTCGAAGGGCCCGCGCCCGGCTCTACTCTGGCTGTGCCTCAACGGTCTTGAGGGGGGTCGCATGAGCGAGAGCAGCGCGCGACGTGAGTCACCGCCGAAGAGTGGTGAACGCCTCGCGGACTGGGCGGACGGCCGGCTCGGCATCTACCAGCTGGCCAAGTCCCAGATGCGGAAGGTCTTTCCCGACCACTGGTCGTACATGTTCGGTGAGATATGCCTGTACAGCTTCATCATCCTCATACTCACCGGCACGTACCTGACGTTCTTCTTCAAACCCACCGCCGCCGAAGTCGTCTACAACGGCAGCTACGAACCACTCAGGGGCATCCTCGTCTCCAAGGCGTACGACTCGACCCTGCACATCAGCATGGAAGTGCGCGGCGGCCTGCTGATCCGGCAGATCCACCACTGGGCCGCGCTCGTCTTCGTCGCCGGGATGCTCGCGCACATGATGCGCGTGTTCTTCACCGGCGCGTTCCGCAAGCCGCGCGAGGTCAACTGGCTGTTCGGCTGGACCCTGTTGATGCTCGGCATCGTCACCGGACTGACCGGCTACTCGCTGCCCGACGACCTGCTCTCCGGAACGGGCCTGAAGTTTGCGCACGGCGCGATCCTGTCGGTGCCGATCGTGGGCACGTACCTGGCGTCCTTCCTGTTCGGCGGGGACTTCCCGGGCGACGACTTCATCGCCCGGCTCTACCCCGTCCACATCCTGCTGCTGCCCGGCATCATGCTGGCCCTGGTCGCGGCCCATCTGATCCTGGTCTTCTACCACAAGCACACCCAGTTCGCGGGCCCCGGACGCAGCGAGAAGAACGTCGTCGGAGCACCCCTCATGCCGATCTACATGGCGAAGGCGGGCGGCTTCTTCTTCCTGGTCTTCGGCGTCCTCGCGCTGATGGGCGCGGTCGCGACGATCAACCCGGTGTGGGCCTTCGGGCCGTACCGCACGGACCTCGTCACCACCGGCGCCCAGCCCGACTGGTACCTGGGCTTCTCCGAGGGGCTGATCCGGGTGATGCCGGGATGGGAGATCAACGCCTGGGGCCACACCGTCGCCCTCGGCGTGTTCATCCCGTTCTCGCTCTTCCCGCTGATCATGATGCTGATCGCCGTGTACCCGTTCCTGGAGGCCTGGGTCACCGGCGACCGGCGCGAGCACCACGTCAGCCAGCGTCCGCGCAACCATCCGGTGCGGACCGGCCTCGGCGTGGCCTGGCTGGTGCTGTACGCCGTGCTGCTGATCGGCGGCGGCAACGACATCGTGGCGACCCATCTGCGGCTGTCCATCAACGCCATCACCTGGGCGGTCCGGATCGGCTTCTTCGTGGCGCCCGTCCTCGCCTTCGTCGTCACCCGGCGGATCTGCAACGGGCTGCAGCACCGCGACCGCGAGAAGGCGCTGCACGGCCGCGAGTCCGGCATCATCAAGCGGCTGCCGCACGGCGAGTACATCGAGGTCCACGAGCCGCTGACCCGCGCCGAGCTGTACACGCTGAACGCCCATGAGCAGCCCGCCGCCTACGAGTTGGGGCCGCGCGTCGACGACAACGGGGTGGCGCGCAGGTTCACGGTGCGCCAGCGGGTCCGGGCCCGCCTCGCCAAGGCGATGTACGGGCCCGGTACCTATGTGCCGAAGGCCACGGAGGAGGAGTACCGGGCCCTGCACGCGGGCTGGCACGAGTCGGAGCGGGTGGACTGACCGTCCGCGGCTCTCGTCGTGGCCGGTCGCGCAGTTCCCCGCGCCCCTGGACGAGCGGAGCTCGTTTCAGGGGCGCGGGGAACCGCGCGAGAAGCCCCACCGGGCCGCGCGTGACGAACTGCCCAGCGGCGCAGCCCTACGCCGCGTACGACCAGAAGTCCCGCATGATCTGCGGCGGCGTCGGCCCGCTCATCGCCAGCTGGGTCATCAGGATCGTCACCGCCCCCGTCGACGGAGTGAGATACGCGGCGGTGCCGGTGCCGCCCACCCAGCCGTAGCGCCCCGGCACCTGCCACTTCTCGCGCGGCTCCACGTCCACCGAGCCGCCGAAGCCCCAGCCCTGGCCCTCCGTGAACAGCTCGCTCGCCCTGCGCTGTTCGGCCGTCAGATGGTCCGTCGTCATCAGCCGCACCGACTCGGCGGAGAGCACCGGACCGCCGCCCGCGAGCAGCATCCGGGCGAAGGCCCACCAGTCGTCGGCCGTGGAGACGAGCCCGCCCGCGCCGGAGGGGAACGCGGGCAGGCCGCTCCACTGGCCGTCCGGCGCGTCGACCGGTTCGCGGCCGCCGTCGGACGTGGGGACGTAACTGTGGGTGAAGCGGCCGCGCGCGGCGGCCGGCACCTCGAAGCCGGTGTCCTTCATGCCGAGCGGCGTGAAGATCCGTTCGGCCAGGTAGTCGGGCAGGGAGGTGCCGGTGACCCGCGCGATGAGAACGCCCTGGATGTCGGAGCACGTGTTGTAGAGCCAGGCCTCGCCCGGCTGGTGCAGCAGCGGCACCCGGGCGAGCGCCGCGAGCCAGGTGTCCGGCTCGGCCACCCGCTGCGGGTGGTGGGGGTCCATGAGGGGGAACAGGAGCTCCATCACGGGCAGCGAGAAGTCCGACGTGAAGCCCCAGCCCGCGCGGAACGTCAGCAGGTCCTCGACGGTCACCGGGCGGGCCGCGGGGACGACGTCCTCCACCGGGCCCGCGGGGTCGCGGACCACGTTCGGCGAGGCCAGCTCCGGCAGCCAGTGGGCGACCGGCGAGTCCAGCGCGAGCCGCCCGTCCTCGATCAGGGTCATGACGGCGGCCGCCACGATCGGCTTGGTGATCGAGGCGATCCGGAAGATCGAGTCCCGCGCGAGCGGGGCCGTGCCCTCGGCGTCGGCGTGGCCGACGACCGCCACCTCGACCTCGTCACCCCGGGCCACCAGGCCCACGGCTCCCGGCACCGGGCCCTCGTCGACATGCGGTGCGAGTACGCGGGCCAGCCCACTGGAGTCGGTCATCGTCAGTCACCCTTCCCGGAAAAGTACGGACGACAAGAGTGACTCCGAAAGCGCCCTCGACTCATCGGCCGGGCCCACCGTCCCACAGCGTGTCGTGGGCTCGGTGGGCGTCGGTGTCCCTCGAACGGGCGGTCCGGCATCGTCGCCCCGTGGCCGCCAGACCGTCTCCAAGAAGGGGCGGGCCGGCAGGTCGTCGAGACCCCGACGGCCCGCCGACGGACCGTCAGCCGCTCTCCTGCGCGGCTCCGTTCTCGACCGGCGGTACCGGCCGCCACGGCGCGAACGCGCTCGCCTCGCGCGGCAGCAGCCCCGCCAGCTCCGGGCAGTGGCGCAGCACGACCGACTTCATGCCGCCCTTCTCCACCCAGTCGATGCCCAGCGGCGTGTAGATCTCCGGGCGGTAGTCCACGGTGAGGAAGCGGTCGCTCTGCAGCCGCCGCGTCGCCATCAGGATGAAGATCCGGAAGGCGGTGTCGGAGAAGCCGAAGCCGGTCGGCGGGTTCTCCGCGAACAGGCCGACGACCGTGTCGATCTCGTCGACGTCGCGGTACACGTCCTTGAGGCGGGCCAGCGTCTCCGGGTCCCGCGTCAGATCCTCGAAGCGGCGCACGCGCTCCTTGTGCAGCCCCGCCCGGAAGTCGTTGTAGCGCGGCACACCGCGGCGCCGGGAGCGCACCAGGTCGACCACCGACAGGTCGATGATCTCCCCCTCGCGCTGGAAGTGCCGCAGGGCGTCCGGGTAGTTGTGGAGCGTGATCGCGCCCGGATGGGCGATGCCGAACGAGTACAGCGTGTTCGCCAGGCCCGTCTTGCGGATCTGGCTCTCGGCCGCGGCCCCCTGGATGTCGTGGAAGCCGAGCGTCTCCAGACGCTGCCCGAAGTGGAACTCGCGCAGCTCGTAGTCGTCCGGGATCAGCGGATGCATCCGGTAGACCGTGACGAAGTCCTCGGTGAGCGAGTACGGCGCCCCGTGGTGGTCCGGCATCGTCTTCGGGATGCCGGTCAGTGCGTGCGATTCGAGCAGCCACAGGCCGAGCTGGTTGAGCCAGTTGCGCGGTGGGCCCTGCCAGTTGGTGTGCAGCCCGACGTCGATCGTCTTCGTCGCGAGGATCGCCGGCGTCCACTCCACCGTGTGGATCTTCGCGATGAGCGCGGACACGACGAGCCGCGCCGTGTGGTAGATCCGCTCCTCGCTCAGCGACGGATACTCGGCGCGCAGCGCGTCGCAGACCGTGTTGTGCTCGCGCGCGAACAGCGTGTGCATCGCGCTGAGCCCCATCCACCAGTTGTCCTTGAACCCGGTGAGCGGGATGCCGGTGCGGTCGATCGGGATGTGCCCGCCCTCGAGCAACAGCCGCGCGCCACCGTCGGGTTCACGCATCGAGCGGGCCGTCCGCTCGTCGCCGCCGTACACCTCGGAGCCGTCCCACCAGTGCGAGGCGGTGTTCCCGAAGAGGATCGGCGGCTGGTCGCCGGGCAGCTCGATGCCCTCGTTCTCGGCGAACCGCATCACGTTCTCTTCCGGCCCGTTCGGCTGGTTGACCCAGGTGCCGCCGCCCGGCGGCAGCGGAACCTCGACGGTCCTGCCGCCCTCCTTGTACCGCCGGTGGTTCACCCAGTCGTGCACCTGGAACTGGATCCAGGCCGCGGCCAGGATGTTGAGGCCGGTCGCCGGGACGAAGCTCTCCCGGGCGAGCAGCTGGCGGCTGACCGTCACCGGGTTCGGGGTGTCGAAGAGATCGGGCCGGTACACGGGCTTCAGGTTGCGGCCGAACGCCGCGCCGACCGCGCCCATCGACGGAGCCGAGAGATCGTTGTGGGTGCCGTCGTACGAGCGTGCCGTCCGCAGTCGCTCGTCGACCGGCACCGGCACCTGTGTCGCCTTCGGCGGGGCCTCCTGCACATCGGTGTCGATGAGGTTGAACCGCCGCAGCGTCTTGCGCAGGAACACCAGGTTCAACAGGCCCGCGTCCAGCGGGAGTTTGTGCCACGGAACGACCCGGTTCAGGAACCGGAAGGCGAGCGCGAAGGGGACGTCGAGGACCTGGTTGCGCAGCGGTTCCTCGGTCGTGAAGCGGGTGCCGCCGCGTTGGGCCGCGCTCGCCTCGTACGCGACCTTGCGGGCCCGGTTCAGATTGCCGAGCGGCCGGAACTCCTCGGTGGTGAACCAGGGGTTGAAGGCCAGCTCCTCGGTCCGCCGGGCCGCCGACCGGGCCTCGGCCGTCGTGATGTCCTGCCGCGGGATCGTCAGCCGGGCCACCGCGACCGGCGGCGACACGGCCTCCTTCCACTCCACCGACCCGTCCTCGACCGGGGTCCTGCGGTCGTCGACGTACCGCTGCACGCACAGGTCGAAGGAGACGTCGTCGCGGGCGAGGCGCCGCGCGAGCTCCTTGTGCAGGAAGTCCGGGTCCGTGCGGTCGGGGCGCGGGTCCGCGGCGCCGCCGACGGAGGGGCGCAGCAGATAGCGGACCGGTCCCGCCTCGCCCCACAGGATGGCGCCACGGCTCCAATACGTCTCGCGCGCCAGGCTGTTGACGGTGTGCCGGGTCGCGGCCTGCACATTGCGCCGCATCCGGGCCGCCGTCCTGAGCCCCACGGCGAGCGGCAGCTTCACGAACAGCCCGAACGCCTTCTGCAGCGGGGTGCGTGCCCCGGCCATCGCCTTGGCGAACGCCACGAACTCACGGGCGTCGCGGGCGTGCGACACGGGGAAGCTCGTCGCGAGCAGGTCGTGGCTCTCCTCGCCGGTCACCTGGAGGCGCACGGCGACACCGTGCAGATCCGGAGCGCCGTCCGGGCCGTGCATGCCACTGGCGTTGGAGAGCCGCACCGTCGCCGGATAGTCGGCGCCGGGGCGGGCGAAGCCGGCGCTGAGCGCGGCGGGCAGATCGTCGTTGAACCGCAGGCGGGCGTTCTCCACGCCGAGCGCCGCCTTCGCGTGGAAGGCGCGCTCGTAGCCCTGGGCGCCGCTCGCCCCGCGGTTCGCCACCTGGACGCGCATGATCTCGCGGGCCAGCCGCTGGAAGACGAGGCGCTCGGCCTCGGGGCTGCCGCCCTCGTACCGCTCGTACTGTGCGTACCGTTCGGTCTCGGCCATCGGTTGCCGTCCCTGTCGTAAGGTGCGGACGTCCTGCGCGTGGGTGCCTGTACGCGCACGGGGAGGGGTCAGCGACGCTAGCGGCGCCGTCTCGCGCCCCGCAGCGTCCGTTCCCGCCATGTGACGGAGACGGCCGACGGGACGAACGCGCGTCTACGTGAGCGGATTCGGGCTCGTCAGGAGCGGATGCCCGGCCGGTCCGGACCGGCGCGGCCCACCGTGTGCCGCCCGGCCCCCATCCGTCCCATCCGACCGGCCCGCCGATGGCCGGTCGGCGACATCTTGACGGCGCGGGACGGCGGTGGTGTGCTCGGCAGCCCGCCCCGGGAGGTTCCCATGCGGGTCACGACCGAGCACGGCCCCGGCTTCGCGGAGCTGCGCCCCCTGAAGGATCCGGTCCACGTGGCGGCGGACGGCGGCTTCCCCGTCTACCCCGACCTGCCGTACCGGCTGACCGAGGACAAGGGCCACCCCGATCCGGACGGCGTCCTGCCGCACGTGATGGCGACCCTCTCCGCCTACTCCTACGCGGGCTTCGACCAGGAGAGCGACCCCGGGACGGTCGCGATGATGGCGACCCGGCTCGGCCTGGAGAAGAACCGCTGCCGCACCTTCGAGCAGCGCGTCGACGCCCTCTACATCGCGTCGGCGGCGTACCTCCTGCAGGACGAGGACCGCAGGACCGCCATCCTCTGCTACCGGGGCACCCAGCCCGAGGACATCATCAGCATCCTCACCGACGCCGACGTACGCCCCGACACGCTCCGCGTCGACCTCGGCGACGACCGGGGACCGTACCCGGTGCACGCCGGGTTCTACCGCAACATGCGGGCCACCCGCTACGCCGTCCTCGGCTCCCTCGAGCGGGCCGTGCGGGGCGAGTCCATCGACCCGGAGGAACCCGGCACCCGGGGCGGCGGACTCGAAGCGCTCTACATCACCGGACACAGTCTGGGCGCCGCGATGGCCGCGCTGATGGCCGTCACCCTCCTGCACGAACCGCGCTACGCCCCCGTCGCCCGCTGTCTGCGGGCCGTCTACACCTTCGGCCAGCCGATGCTCGGCGGCCCGGAACTCGCCGAGGCCTGCGAGCGCGCCACCGACGGACACGGCAACCACCCGCTGCGCGACCGGCTGCTGCGCTACATCTACGACCGTGACGTGGTGCCCGCGCTTCCGCCCCGCCCCGTCGGCCCCTACGCCCCCTTCGGCCGGGAGTTCCACTTCCGCCGGGCCCGGCACGGCCTGGACGCGGTGTTCGCGGCCACCGCCGACGCCGCGACCGAGGCCGTCGCGCTCCCCGGCGACCTGCTCACCGGCGCCGATCCGGTGCGCCGGCTGCGGCGCATCGCCTCCGTACCGGAGCGGGCGACGGGACACGGCTGGACGGAACGCCGCGCCCCGGCACCGCACTACCCGCAGATGGACAGCCTCGCCGGGCTCGCGGTGGTGGCGCCGCTCGCGTTCCTCGCCGCCCGGCTCGCCCTGACCCGGTCCCTGCCCTTCAAGTACTCCTTCGAGGACCACGGGCCCGGCCACTACGTCAACGCCCTCGCCCCGCCGGGGGTGTTGAGCGAGTTCGGGGACCGGCTCTGACGGCGGCCGCGGTCCGGTTCACGCCATCTGTCGCCGCACCAGCTCGTGCAGCCGGCCGCCCGCGTCCCGCAACAGCTCCTGCGGAGCGCCCTGCTGCACGACACGGCCCTCGGACATCACCACCACCCGGTCCGCGTCGAGCACGGTCGACAGCCGGTGGGCGATGACGATCCGGGTCGCGTTCAGCTTGCGGGTGCTGTCGATCACCGTGCGCTGCGTCTCGTTGTCCAGCGCGCTCGTCGCCTCGTCGAAGAAGAGGAGGCGCGGGCGCCGGATCAGCGCCTGCGCGATCATCAGGCGCTGGCGCTGCCCGCCGGAGATCGCGCCAGTGCCCGCGATCAGCGTGTGCAGCCCCATCGGCATCCGCCGGATGTCCTCGGCGAGCCCCGCCATCTCCGCCGCCTCCCACGCCTCCTCCTGCGTGAACGCCTCGGCGCCGCAGATGCAGTCGAGGATCGAGCCGGTCAGCGGCTGCGCGTTCTGCAGCACCACCCCGCACTGGCGCCGCACCGCCGACTGGTCGAGCGCGGTCAGGTCCTGGCCGTCGTAGAGGACGCTGCCGTGCGTGGGCGCGTCGAAGCCGATCAGCAGCCGCAGCAGCGTCGATTTGCCGCAGCCGCTCTCGCCGACCACCGCCACGAACTCGCCCGGCCGCACGGCCAGCGACACGTCGTCGAGGACCAGCGGGCCGTCGTCGGTGTACCGGAAGGACAGGCCGCGCGCCTCCAGGGCCCCGGTCAGCTCGCCCGGCCGGCCCGCCGCCTCGCGCACCTCGGGCTCCGCGTCGAGCACCGGCTTGATCTGCTCGTACATCGGCAGCACGGCCGCCGCGGACAGGAGCGCGCCGGTCAGCTGGGTCACCGACGTCAGCAGCATCGCCACCGAGGTGTTGAACGTGAGGAACGCCGCCGCCGACAGCGAGCCGCGCGCGGGACCCGCGAGCAGCATGAACATCAGCAGCGAACACAGCGGCAGATAGACGGAGTTGAGGACCGTCGTCACGTTCTTGATACGGCCCGCGCGCCGCTGCAGCTCCCGGCTGCGGGCGAACTGGTCGGCCCACGCCGCGTACGCGAAGCTCTCCGCGCCCGCGACCCGCAGCTTCGGCAGCCCGCGCAGGGTCTGGAAGGCCTGGTTGTTGAGCCGGTTGCCGAGCTTCACCAGACGGCGCTGCCAGCGCAGTTCCCACAGCCCGAGGGTGAGGAAGAGCGCGGCGACCACGGCCAGCATGCCGAGCGCGGCCAGCGCGAGCGGCACGCTGTAGACGAGGAGCAGGACGAGGTTCATCACGCCGATCGTCGTCGCCTGCACCACCACCGGGCCGACCCCCGACAGGAGTCGCCGGATCGCGCTGATGCCCATCGCCGCGCTCGCCAGCTCACCCGTGGACCGGGCCGCGAAGAACCGGGTCGGCAGTCTCAGCAGGCGGTCCCAGACGGCCGGCTGGAGGACGCTCTCCACCCGGCCCTCGACCCGCAGCACCGTGAGGTTCTGCACCAGGGTGAACGCCGCCGACACCACCCCGGCGACGACGACCGCCAGGGACACCTGGGTGACGAGGTCGGTCTGCGCGTTCGGCACATAGGTACCGAGGACCTGGCCCGTCGCGATCGGCACGAGCGCGCCGAGGCCGACCGTCACCAGGCCCGCGAGGAGCAGCCTGCGCACGTCGCCGCCCATGGCCCGCAGACTGAACCGGGCCAGCCGCCACGGACTCAACTCGCCCTCGGGCAGCGGGCGGTAGAGCAGCACGGCCCGCTCGTCGAAGTCCTCGGCGTTGTCCTCGTCGATCCGGGTGCGGCGCTCGCCCGCCGGGTGCACCGCCTCGTACCCGCCGCGCCGCCACAGCAGCGCGACCGGCGCCCCGGACGCGGCCCGGAAGCCGACCAGGGGCCCCGAGTCCTGCCGCCACCAGTCGCCGGTGAGCCGCACCGGACGGGTCCGGATCCGGGACGCCAGCGCGATCTGCTCGATCGGGTCGACCCGATCGCTGACCGCGCCGCCGCGCCCCGGCTCGACGAGCGTGATGCCCGCCGCCCGGGCCACCACCTTGCAGGCCGCGTACGTCGCGTCGACCCCGGCCTCCGTGCCCCGGGCCCGGCGCCGCTGCGTCCCGATGGAGGCGAGCAGGGTGCGGTCGGCCTGCTCGCGGACGGCCTCGCCCGCGCGGATCCCGGCGGCCGCCCGGTCCTCGTGCGCGCTCTCCATCCGCTCGATCCAGCGGTCGAGCGTCGACAGGAGGCGGTACTGCTGGTTCACCATGCGCTGCCACAGGCCGCCGTCCACCAGCAGATCGGCGGCGGCGTCGGCCGCGTACGCGGAGCCGTACTGCACGCTGCCGGGGGAGAGCTGCGGCCACAGCACGTCGTCGTCGGTGACGGCGTCCTCGGCGGCCCGGCCGTCGCGCCCGTCGAGCGGTGCCTCGAACAGCACCCGCTGCCCGCGGCCCACCCCGAGCGCGAACGCCTCCTCCAGCAGGCTCCACGCCATGTCGTACGAGCCCTGGGAGGCGTCAGCGCTGTAGGGGAGCTCGCGCAGCGGCACGCGGCGGACCGAGCAGCCCGCCAGCGGGCGTCCGACCAGCGTGTGCTGGGTGCCCTCGACCGGGCCGAGGAGCAGCGTGCCCGGCTCCAGCCGGCCCAGGAAGTGCCAGTGACCCTGCGCGTGGACGTCCACCGCGAACAGGTCGAGCGCCCCGCCCGCGACGAGCCACAGCACCTGCGGCCCCTCCAGCGGCAGGCTGCGCAGCCCGGTGCAGTCGACCGGCGCGCCGAGCCCGCCGAACGCGGCGACGACCTGGTCCGCCGAGGTGAACTCCGGTTCCGTGTAGGTCACTTCAGTGCTCCCTGACCAGCTCGGCGTACGGCCCGCCCGCCGCCACCAGATGCTCGTGGCGGCCGCGCTCGACGATCTGCCCCTGGTCGAGGACCACGATCTCGTCGCTGTCGCGGACGGTGGACAGCCGGTGGGCGATGACGACGCAGGCGCAGCCGCGCCGCCGGATGTTGTCCATCACGTGCCGCTCGGTCTCGGCGTCCAGGGCGCTGGTCACCTCGTCGAGCACGAGGATGCTCGGGCGGCGCACCAGCGCCCGCGCGATCTCCAGACGCTGGCGCTGCCCGCCGGAGAAGTTGCGGCCGTCCTGCTCGACCCGGCCGTGGATCCCGCCGGTCCGCCGTGCCACCACGTCGTACAGGCACGCGTCGCGCAGCGCCTCCATGACGGCCTCGTCGGTGATCGACGGGTCCCACAGCGCCACGTTGTCGCGCACGGTCCCCTCGAAGAGGAAGACGTCCTGGTCGACGAAGGAGACGGACGCGGCGAGCGCGCCGCGCGGAATGTCGTCCAGGCGCCGGTCGTCGATCCGGATGACGCCCTCCCACGGCGCGTACAGGCCCGAGATCAGCCGGGACACCGTCGACTTGCCGCTGCCGGACCCGCCGACCAGCGCGACCTGCTGCCCGGGTCCGACCGTGAGGGAGAAACCGGAGAGCAGCGGCTTGTCGAGCGGGCTGTAGCCGAACGTGATGCCGTCCAGCTCCACCTGCCCGCGCAGCCGCCGCGTGCTCTGCGCCTGCTCGGGCCGCGCGTACAGGGTGTCGACGGGAAAGTTCTCCACGTCCTTGAGCCGGGCCACGTCCGCGGCGAAGTCCTGGATGCGGCCCGCGACCCCGTTCAGCCGGGTGATCGGCGCGGTGAACCGGGTGACCAGCGCCTGGAAGGCGACCAGCAGGCCCACCGACAGATGCCCCTCGATCGCCCGCAGCCCGCCGATCCACAGGATCAGTGCGCTGTTGAGCGTCGCGAGCGTCGGCGCGACGATCCCCAGCCAGGCGCTCGGCACCCCGAGCTTCTGCTGCTCCTCCAGCGTCGTGGCGTGCTGCCCGGCCCACTTGCGGAAGTAGCCGTCCTCGCCGCCGGTGGCCTTCATCGTCTCGATCAGCTGCAGGCCGGTGTAGGAGGTGTTGGTGAGCCGCGCCGAGTCCGCCCGCAGTTTCTGCGTGCCCGTCGCGCGCAGCCGGACCACGATCCGCATCGCCACCACGTTCAGCAGCGCGATGCCGACGCCGACCATCGTCAGCTGCGGGTCGTACGACCAGAGCAGCGCCGCGTACAGCAGCACCACGATGCCGTCGACCCCGGCCGCCGTCAGATCGCGGGCCAGCGTCTCGGCGACCGCGTCGTTCGACTGGAGCCGCTGCACCAGGTCGGCCGGACTGCGCTGGGAGAAGAACGTGACGGGCAGCCGCAGCAGATGCCCGAAGAACCGGGCGCTGCTCAGCGTGGACGAGATGATCCGGCCGCGCAGCAGATTCGCCTGCTGCAACCAGGTCAGCGCCGCCGTCAGCGCCACCATCGCGCCCATCGACGCGAACAGCGCCCCCAGCAAAGAGGTCTGATCACCTATCAGGAAGAGATCGATATAGGTCTTGCTCAGTGCGGGCACCGCCGCGCCCACCGCCACCAGCAGCAGGCTCGCGAGCAGCGCGGCGAGCATCGTGCCCGTCGTGCCGCGCAGCCGCCCGGGCAGCGCCTTCAGCACACCGGGCCGCCGCCCGCCGGCCGTGAATCCGTCGCCCGGCTCCAGGACCAGCACGACACCGGTGAAGCTGGAGTCGAAGTCCTCCAGCGGCACGAACCTGCGGCCCTTGTCGGGATCGTTGATGGACACACCCCGACGGCCGAACCGCCGGGTGAGGCCCTCGTACACGACGTAGTGGTTGAACTCCCAGAACAGGATGGCCGGCCCCTGCACCTCGGCGAGCGCGGCGGGCTCCATCTGCATGCCCCTGGCGGTCATCCCGTAACTGCGCGCCGCCTTGAGGAGGTTGCTGGCCCGCGAGCCGTCGCGCGAGACGCCGCACGCGATGCGCAGCTCCTCCAGCGGGACGTGCCGGCCGTGGTGCGCGAGCACCATCGCCAGGGCGGCGGCGCCGCACTCGACGGCCTCCATCTGGAGCACCGTCGGGGTGCGTACCGTGCGGCGCCGCTTGCGCGGCGGGGGAGCGGGCCTGGCCCGGCGGCGGCCGTGGCCCGCGGGCGGAAGGGAGGTCGTCGTCACGGCAGTAGCCAGTCGATCGGGCGCTGGGCCGCGAGGTGCACGGCGCCGGAGGTCAGGGTCATGGAGGTGAGTGGATAGGGCGGCCCGTCCTCGGTCGACCAGGCGTAACCCGACTTCGTGGAGGCCGACTTGGTCAGCTGGACGAGGACCGGCACGCGGGTGCCGCCCTTCGTGAACTGCCCGGCCAGCTCACTGTCGCCGAGGAAGTCGGCGACCTGCCGACGCGTCTGCGGGGCCCGGCCGACGGCCTTCACGGTGCCGCGCAGCACCCCGTAGCTCTGCGCGGCGGGCACGGTCAGATCGACGGAGGCCCCGGCCGGGATGTTCGCCGCTCCGGTGGCGGGCACGTAGACCATGGCCACCAGCGGATCGCGGGCGGAATCCGTCTTCTCGACGGTCGCCACGTCGGCGCCGGTGCGGACCACGGAGCCGATCCGTGCGACGAGTGCGGTGACGCGCCCGGCGTCGATGGCCCGCACGGCCCGGTTCCCCTGCTCCGTACGGATTTTGAAGAGGACGGTGTCCGCGGCGACCCGCTGCCCCTCCTTCACGTACACGCCGGTGACCTGTCCCGTCACCGGGGTCTGAAGCACGTAACTGCCCTGCCCGTAAGTGAGGATGCCGCTCGCCCTGAGCGTCGACGACACCGATCCGGTCACCGCCCACACGGACGCGGCCGCCATCACGACGACCGTGACGGCGAGCGCGAGCAGGCCTTGCGGCCGGGCGAGCCGCACCGGGAGGTCGAGGCTCTCGGGTGACTGCAGTTTGGACAGGGCCTGTTGGCGGAACTGCACGGGGGTCTTCCCTTACGTCGCTGAAGCCCGGGCGCGCGAGACCGTCGCCCGGACGTGCCCGTAGGCCCCGGGACGCGAGGTCCCGAGGCCTGGGGCGCGCGGCCCGTCAGGTGGGCGGCGCGAAGATCCGGTGGATCGGCTCAGAGGCCGGAGACCAGACCCGTGACAGCACCGGTGTTCAGGCCGGTGAGGCCCTCGACCGTGTTGGTGAGACCGGCGACCGTGCCGGAGACCGGGACGATGCCGTCGACCGTGGTGGTGACCTGGCCGACGAGGCCGCCGACGAGACCGCCGGAGACGTTGTCCAGCTCGGCGTCGGAAATCTCGAGGGTCTCGACCTTGGGGGTGTTGCTCATGAGGTGAGCCGCCCTTCTCATAGGTATCAGAGGGTATTTCGCAAAACGTGGAAGGTGCCGTGATCCGGTGGCGCCGAATCCGTCGCCGTTCCGCGATGCGGAGGATCAAAGCACGTTGACGCGTCGCACAGCCAATCGGAAGGTCGCCGGTCAGAGGGGATGTGCTCGCTCAATTACCAAGACGTGCAGGCCCGTTCACGAACGGGTGGCAACGTCTCCACATTCTTCACGGAGTGAATTGCGCACGACCGGTTCGGCTATTCGCCAAAGGGGACACCCGCGCATCAATGGGTTTCATCGCGTGCATCATGCAATGAATTTTTTGAGGCCCGCGTGACTGCTCTGCGCAACCGCTGTGCAGGTTTCTGGCACGCCACCGCGCACGCCGTGAGCACGGCCGGCGGCACGAATCCCCACGGGGGCGCGGCGGTGTCCACGGCCACGGCACAGGCGGCCCCGCCGACCACGGCCGACAGGCGGGCGGCGGTCCACAGTTGCGCGGCGCCGCGCGCCGATCCGTCCACGGCGCCGGTGACGAGCGTGGTGAGCGTGCCGGTGAAGTAGGTCGTGGGCGCGCCCCCGGTGCCCGCGGCGACCATGGCCGCGGACTGCCCGCCCATCGCCACCGCGGCGCCCACGAGCAGCACGGTCCGCCAGCCCTCACCGGGCCGCCCGCCGAGTGCTCCGGCCGCGACGGCCACGGCGGTGAGCAGCGCGCACTGCGCGGCGAGGCAGGCGACGACGGCCCCCGGCCACGCCCGGCCGGCGGCCCGCCGTCGGGCGCCCCGGCACGCGAGCGCGGCGCAGGCGGCGCCGACGACGTATCCGCCGAGCGCGACCAGGGGGCCTGTCACCTCCGAGCCGTCGCCGCGCCCGGCGGAGATCCCGAGCAGCACCAGATTGCCGGTCATCACCCCGGCGAACACGCTCCCCAGCACCGTGAAGGCGAGGGCGTCGACGGCGCCGGAGGCCCCGGCGAGCAGCAGAAGGGCGAGCTGGGCGCGTCGGTTCATGACCCGACGGTAGGTGCCGCCGCACCGATCCGGCGGGACCCGGGGCGGGGCGTCACCGCGACGGGCCTCGACCGCTTTGCGTGCTACGGGCAACCACAGCATCAGCGCCCTGTGTCCCCGGGGACCCGCTGATCTCTGACGAACCTGCAATCGCCCCTGTTAGCAAGGGAGTTGGCGTGGTAACTTCACCGACAGTTCCCAGTGTGGGACCGACTTACGGGGGTTGGTCGGTGAAGATATGAGCACGCCACAGGAACCGGGCGGCCTGCTCATGCGCTTGGTCTTGGTTCTTACCGACGAGTTGTGCGCCCTGCCGTGTGTGCGCGAGGCCCGGCAGCGCTCCCTCTACATGAACATGGTCTGCGACGCCCTGGGGATCCCGTGGATCGAGCAGGGACTGCCGGTCCGGGCCGAGGTGTCGTACTTCGTCAGGCAGGTCCTCCAGTACGACGTCGGGCAGGGCTTCCGGGCGCTCATCGACGGCGTCGGTGTCCTGGAGGGACGCGAGACCGGCGAGAGCCTCGACCGCCTGGTGCGCCGTGAGGTGTACGGCGTGGAGAGCCGAGGACTCCCGGAACTGCCCGGGGTGTTCGACGCCGAGACCCAGCGCAGGGCCTGGGAGCTGCTGGCCCAGGGACCCGTACCGCGGCCGGTGCTGCACAGCGTCCTCGCCGGTGAACTGCGCATCGCGCTGCCCGACGCGGAGGGCGCCGTGGGCCTGTTCGCCCATCTGGTCGAGCAGAACGCGCAGCCGGACGGACTGCCCCCCGCCCTGGTCCTCGTCGAGGTGGTCGCCGCCCTCGGCTCGACCCAGGCGGCGGCCCTGCGGACCTGGTCCGACAAGTGGGCCGAGGCCGCGGAGCTCAACGACGCGCTGCGCGAGCGGCGCGACCGGATAGCGCACCGCGCGGTGCCCGACGGTACGGTGCCGCGCGCCCTGGTCGTCATGGTCGACCCGGCGCACGACGGCACCGACCGGATCTACGTACGCCACTGGGTGAACGCGGCGGCGGGGTTCTGGCAGCCGCGCGCCTTCGCGCCGGAGGAGACCACGCTCGACGGGCTGGGCCCGGCGGTCCAGCGAGCGGTGCAGCACGGTGACGCGCAGTGGGCCGGGGCGGCCGAGGACAGCCCCGTCCACGTGGAGTTCGTCCTGCCCCACGCCCTGCTCAACCACGACGTGGCGCGACTGAAGATCGCCGCCGACGCCTATGAGCCGCTCCCGCTCGACCTGCGCTACTACATCCATCTGCGCAGCCTCGACCGGATGCGCAGCCGGGACCGGCGGCGGATCGACCTGTGGCGCGAGCGCTGGCGCACCTTCCTGCAGGCCCCGGCCGCGGAGGCGTACCGGTGGAGCGGGACCGATCCGTTCACCGAGTGGCAGCAGATGCTCGCCGCCAACCCCCGGGCGACCGGCGTCATCCTGCAGCACCCCGCGGATCGCGGGCGGGCCCTGGAGGCGCTGATGGTGGCCCTCGACCAGGGGGTGGGCCTCGTCGTCTGGGACCGGCGTCCCGACTCGCCCCAGTCCGTCGAACTGCTGCAGCTCCTGCTCGGCCACAGCCCCGGTCAACTCCCCTTCAAGGTGCACCAATTGCGGGTCCATGCGGAGACGGAAGAAGGGGGGCGGCTTCGCGTGGGGAGAAACATCGCGTTCCTCTGGGACGACCCGAACCGCCTCGTCGACTGTGAGGAGATGCCGGCATGACCGAGCAGCACGGCACCGCATGGCGTGTGTTCCACGGCGTGGGCAGCGCCCCGGTGGGGGCGGGGCCGACCCTGCCCGGGGCGCCGCCCTGGCGGACGTTCGCGGGCGGCCCGGCGCAGCCGCTGCCCGACTGCGACGACTCACGGGCCACCCGGCGGCGGCTCGGCGACGACCAGGACCTGGTCCATCTGCGCCAGGAGGACATCGACATCGTGAACGCGGCGCTGCTGCTGCGCCGCCCTCTCCTGGTCACGGGACCGCCCGGCGTCGGCAAGTCCTCGCTCGCCTATCTCATCGCCCGCGAACTGGGCCTCGGCCGTGTCCTGCAGTGGGGCATCGTCTCGCGCACCGCTCTCAAGGAGGGGCTGTACGCCTACGACGCCATAGGCCGCGCCCAGGCCATCGCCGCCTGGCGGGCGGGGGCCGACCCCGACGCCGGTGAACAGGCCCCGCGCATGGGCGACTTCGTGACCCTCGGCCCGCTCGGCACCGCCCTGCTCCCGTACGAGCAGCCGCGCGTGCTGCTCATCGACGAGCTGGACAAGAGCGACATCGACCTGCCGAACGACCTGCTGCACGTCATGGAGGACGGCTCCTACGACATCCCGGAGCTGAAGCGCAGCTCCGAGGAGGCGGTCAGCGTCTTCACCGACGACCCGGGCGCCCGCACGACCGTCGAGCGCGGTCTGGTCGAGTGCCAGGCGTTCCCCGTCGTGGTGATCACCAGCAACGGCGAGCGCGAGTTCCCGCTCGCGTTCCGCCGCCGCTGCCTCCCGCTGGAGCTGCGGCTGCCCTCGCGCGAGCGGCTGATGTCGATCGTGGCGAGCCATCTGAGCGGCAGCGAGGACGTCGTCGGGGAGCTGGTGGACGACTTCGAACGACGGGTGCAGGACGGCGGAACCCACTCGGTGGACCAACTCCTGAACGCGGTCCTGCTGGTCACGACGGGTGGTTTCCAGGCCGACGCCGACGGGCGTAAGCTCGTCGAGATGCTGCTGCGCGACCTCGCGAAAGGCCGCTGATGACCGGCTTGCCCAGGAAGCGCGCCCCCGACCCGGGCGGCGGCGGGAGCGGCGCACCGACCGGCTCGTCGGAGGACGGACCGGACTGGCGCGACCTCGCCGAGGCCACCTGGCTCGCGGCCGCGTGGCTCGCTTCAGGACGGCGCGCGTCCACGCCGTCACAAGCCCCGGAAGCCGATCATCCGGATGACCCGGCGGTGCCCGCCCCGGACCCCGGCACCGCAGGCGCTCCCGGCTCCGGACCGCCGCCCGACGGCGGACCGGCGGGCGGCAGCATGGAGATCCCGTACGCGTATCCGGACTCCGGGCCCGACCTGGCCTCCGCGGAGTCCGGCGGCGGGCCCCTCTTCCGGCTGCCCCCCGCGCCCGCGGTACCGCCGGCCCGCCCGCTGCGTCTGGCACGGGTGCTGCGCTCCCTGGGCCGCCGCGTACCCACGAACGAGCCGGGGCCGCTGGACGAGGACGCCACCGCGCAGCACGGGCTGAGCGACGGGCTGTGGATCCCCTATCTGCTGCCCGCGCACCAGCGCGCCCTGGACGTGGTGCTGCTCGTCGACGACACGCTGACCATGCGGGTCTGGCGCGGCACCGTTCGCCGGATCGCCGACGAGGCGGCCCGCAGCGGTGCCTTCCGCGACGTCCGCACCGTCCGGATCAAGGTCCCCGTCGAAGGCCCCGCCGTCGTGTGCTCCGCCGACGGCCGGGCGGGCGACCCCCGCGAACTCCTCGACGGCAGCGGCCGGCGACTCTTCCTCGTCGTCACCGACGGGCTCGGCGCGGGCTGGGCCGCGCCCGCCGCCGACGAGCTGCTCTCCGCCCTCGCCCGGGGCGGCCCCACGGCGCTGGTCCACCTCTTACCGCCGTACCTGCGCCACCGCTCGTCCCTGTACCCCTTCCGCGCCCAGTTCGGCGCCGCCGGCTTCGGCGCGGCCAACTCGGCACTGGGCTGCCGTCCGCCGCACGACATCGCCGACCCGCTGCGCCCGCTCCCCGAACCCGACGACGGCACGGTCCCGGTGCCCGTCCTCAGCACCCACCCCGCCTCGTTCACCGCGTGGGCCGAGCTGGTCACCGGCGAGCCCGGCGTGCACCGCACGCTGCCGATGCTGCCCGCGGGCGCCCTCGCCAAGGGCACCCCGGCGCCAGGACTGCGCACCCCGAGGATCGACGGACCCCGCGCGGCGGCCGCCGCCGTGGCCCGCTTCGCCGGACTCGCCAGCCCGCTGGCCCGCCACCTGGCGCTGCTGCTCGCCGTGATCCCGCTCGACTTCGACCTCATCGAGGAGCTGCGCGAGCGCGCCGTCCCCGAGGCGGGCCCCGACCACGTCGCCGAGGTCATGATGGGCGGCCTCATCGACTGGGAGCACGGCGACCATCCGGACGGGAGCGGCCCCGAGTTCGCCGACGGCGTCCGCGAGGCGCTGCTCGCCACGGGCACACGTACGCAACTCGCACGAATCGTCGACGTCCTCGCCGAGCTGCGCAGGGGCCGGGGCGCCGCGGCCCCCCTGCGCGCCGCCGTGCGCAATCCGGAGGACACCCCGTTGCCGGACACGGGCAGCGTCGGCCGCCCCTGGCTGCGGATCGAACTCGCCGTGCTGCGCGCCCTGTCCGGACCGCACGCGCGACGAGCGGCCCGGATCGTCGCCGGGCTCACGAATGCGGGTGGTGCTGTGGCGAGGGAAGATTCCAACGGTCCTGGAGGGGACAACCTGATCGCTGAGAGCACCGGCGAAACAGGAGTCGACGACGTGGTATCAGCGGCTGGACCCGACACAACCGAACACACCGAAGCTGGGAAGGCTGACGCAACCATGGACCTCAAGGCTCCCGAACACCGCTTCGTCCGCAGCGGTCAGCCGAAGATCATGGGGAACGTGCCGCCCAAGAATCCCAATTTCACCGGCCGCGAGATCCTGCTGGAAGCCGTCGACGAACAACTGCGGCAGAAGGAGACCGCCGCGGTCCTGCCGCACGCCCTGCACGGCATGGGCGGCGTCGGCAAGTCGCAGATCGCCATCGAATACGTGTACCGGCACAGCGCCGAGTACAACGTGATCTGGTGGGTGCCCTCCGAGCGGGAGTCCCTGATCCTCGCCTCCCTCGCCGAGCTGGCCTCCTTCCTCGGCCTGGACACCGGACCGCAGGCCAACACGGCGGTGCCCGCCGTGCAGGAGGCGTTGCGCTCCGGAAAGCCGTACGACAACTGGCTCCTGGTGTTCGACAACGCCGAGGACATCGACGCCGTCCGGGCCTATTTCCCGAGCGGCGGCCCCGGCAAGATCATCGTCACCTCGCGCAACCGCGACTGGGAGCGTGTCGCCACCCCGCTCAGCGTCGACGTCTTCGACCGCGAGGAGTCCATCGCCCTGCTCCAGCGGCGCGCGCCCGACCTCGCGGCCTCCGACGCCGATCTGCTCGCCGACGCCCTGGGCGATCTGCCGCTCGCGATCGAGCAGGCCGGAGCCTGGCACGCCGCCACCGGCATGCCCGTGGCCGAACACCTCGAACTGCTCTCCCAGCGCCGCGTCGAGATCCTCGACCTCGACCCCAACCCGGACTACCCGGTGCCGGTCGCCGCGGCCTGGAACCTCTCGCTCGACCGGCTGGCGCAGGAGCACCCCGCCGCCCGCCAGCTCCTGGAGGTCTGCGCCCTGATGGCGCCGGAGCCGATCCCGCTCAGCCTGCTGCGCGGCGGGCGGAGCGTGGAGGTCAGCCCCGAACTCGACCCGGTGCTGCGCGACCCGGTCCTGCTGGCCCGCGCCACCCGAGAGCTCAGCAAGTTCTCGCTGATCCGCCTCGACCACAAACGCGGCACCCTCCAGATGCACCGTCTGATGCAGAGCGTGCTGGTGAACGGCCTGGACCCGGCCGCCGAGACGCGGCTGCGGCACGCCGTCCACCAGCTCCTCGCCACCGCCAAGCCCGGCGAGGGCGCCTCACCGGAACTGTGGCCGGCCTACCAGGCGCTGCTGCCGCACGTGCAGGCGTCGGGCGCGGTGCGCAGCTCCGACCCGTGGGTGCGCGACCTCGTCCTCGACGTCGTGTTCTTCCTCTACTACTGGGGTGCGCACGACACCGCGATGAACATGGCACGCCAGGCCTGGACCGTCTGGCAGTCGCAGTCCGGCGACGACGACATCATGGTCATCCGGATGGCCAAACTGCTGGCCTTCATGCTCGGCAAGTTCGGCAGCCGCGACGAGGCCCTGCGGCTCAGCGAGAAGGCCCTGGAGGAGTCCAGGGGCGGCGAGGTGCCGGACGAGGAACTCATCAGCTCGATGTCGCAGATGGCCTTCTCCCTGCGCTGCCAGGGTGAGTTCGAGTCGGCCCGGACGCTCGACGAGGACGGCTTCGACATGGCCCGCCGCCTCTTCGGCCCCGACGACCCGGCCGCCCTCCAGGCGGCGCACAGCTACGGCGTCTCCCTGCGCTGCTGCGGCGCCTTCACCGAGGCGCGCGCGCTCGACGAGGACACCGCCCGCCAGTTCGAGGTGCTCTACGGACCCACGAACGGGTTCACCCTCAACTCGCTGAACGCCCTCGCCGTCGACATCCGCGAGTCCGGCGACTACCGCTCAGCCCGCCTCCTGATGGAGTCCACCTACGAGGGGTACGTGGCCAACTTCGGCGTCAACAACGCCGCGACGATCTCGGCAGCCCGCGAACTCGCCGTCTGCCGCCGCCGCGCCGGCGCCACCGCGGAAGCCCGTGAACTCATCGAGGACACCTTCGCCCGCTTCACCGAGCGTTACGGAACCGAATACACGGACACCCTGGCCGCGGCGATGAACGCGGTGGTGGACCGCCGCATCACCGGCGACCTGGCCCAGTCCCGCGACCTGGGCGAGAAGATCGTGGTCCGCTACCGCGGCGCACTGGGCGAGGACCACGCCGCCACGGTGTCCGCCCTGGTCAACCTGGCGGCCACGCTGCGCGCCGTCGGCGACATCGACGGCGCGGAGCGCTGCGACATCGAGGCGGTGGAGCGGTTCACCACCCGGCTCGGCGAGCGGCACCCCAACACGCTCACCGCCCGCATCAGCCGGGCGAACGACCACTACGCGCGCCTCGACTTCGCGGCGGCCCGCACGGTGGACGAGGCGGTGCTGCCGCTGCTCGACGACGTCCTCGGCCCGGATCACCCACTCACCCTGACCTGCACCGCCCACCTCGCCCTCGACCTGCGCGGCCTCGGCGAGTCCGCCGCGGCCGACCGGCTGAACGCCCAGGCCGTCGAGGGCCTCACCCGGGTCCTCGGCGCCGACCACCCCTGGCGCACGGCCGCCCAGCTGCACCAGCGCATCGAGTGCGACATCGCGCCGATGCCGCTGTGACCGCGCACTGACCGAAAGCCCCCGCGGTGCGGGCCCGTTCCCGCACCGCACGATCCCCCAACTGCCGCTGCCTGCACCTAAGATGACCCCGAGCGACACAGGGATCAGTACATCGGACCGGCACGGGGGCTGGGCGTATGACCACGGTCGTCTTCATTCACGGTACGGGGGTCAGAGAACCCCGCTTCGGCGCGCTGTACGCCCGGACGGCCCAAGGGCTGGGCGCGCTCGCGCCGCACGTCCGCGTCGTCCCCTACCCCTGGGGCGAGACGTACGGCGCCGTGCTCGCAGCCCGGGGCGCCAGCATCCCGGAGCCGCAGGGCGGCACGAGCCGCGGCCCCGACGACGCGGACGAGACGGACCCCTGGGCCCTGCTGTACGAGGATCACCAGGCCGAACTCGCCCTCGCGGCGGCGGGCACGGGCACCGTGGTGACGGCGCCCGGGGCGGAGTTCCCCGACGAGCGCCCCCGCCGACTCCTGCTCCGACTCGACGACCTCGCACCGGAGTTGGGCCGAGGGCTGCCGATGCGCGCCGCCGCACTCGCCCGCTCGCCCCTGCTGGGCCCTGCGGCCGCCGCACTCGACCCGGACGAGCTGGCGCGGCTGCTCGCCCGCGCCCTCGCCGCCGCCGTCATCGGCGCGGCCCTGGACGCCGACGCGCCCGTACTGTGCACCGGCGACGTCCGGGACGCGGCCGTCGACCGGATCGCCGAAGCACTCGGTGCCACACCGGACGGCGCCGGGCGTGGCCTGTTCCTGCGCACCGTCAAACGGCCGCTCATGAGGGCCGGTTCGCGGGCGGCCGTCCGTCGGCGCCGGGCCCTCACCGAGGCCGTCCATCCGGCCGCGGGCGACATCCTGCGCTATCTCGCCCGCGGCGCCGACGTCCGCCGCGGCCTGCGCGACCTGATAGCCGCCCAGGAACCACCGGTGGTGCTGCTCGGGCACAGCCTCGGCGGCATCATCGCCCTCGACACCCTGGTCCTGGACCCGCAGCCGGCCGTCGAACTCCTCGTCACGGTCGGCTCGCAGGCGCCGTTCCTGTACGAGACGGGCGCCCTGCCCTCCCTCGTCCACCCGCAGCCCCTGCCCCCGCACGTGCCCGACTGGCTGAACCTCTACGACCGCCGGGACCTGCTGGGCTACATCGGCGCCGGGCTCTTCCCCGGCCGGGTCACCGACGTGGCCACCGACAGCCGCCAGCCCTTCCCCGTCGCCCACAGCGCCTACTGGGACGATCCTGCCGTCTACCGGGCCATCGCGGCCCGACTGCCGTGACGGCCCCGGAGACCGACCCGCGCCGGGTCACCGCGCTCGTCGTCGGCATCGAGGAGTACGCGGCCGGGGAGAGCTGGCGGCTGCCGGGGCCCGCCGACGACGCCGTCCGCTTCCACGGCTGGCTGCGCGAGCGCGGAGTGCCCGAGGCCAACATCCTGCTGCACCTCGCCCCCACCGAAGGACACCGCCCGGCGCTCCCGTACCGGCCCGCCGACCAGGCCGCTCTGCACCGCGCCCTCACGGACGAACTCCCCTCCCTGGAAGGCGACTTCCTCTGGGTGTGGTGGGGCGGCCACGGCGTGCTCGACCAGGACGAGCGGATCCGCCTCTACTACGCGGACGCCACCGGGCACGCGCGGCGCAACCTCGACCTGGAGTCCGCCCGCCGCCTCCTGGCCAGCGACGCCGTCACCGGATTCGCCCGGCAGAGCTGGGTCGTCGACGCCTGCCAGACCTTCGACGAACGGCACGGCTTCCCGCGCTCCCTGGACACCGAACGCCTGGGCGCGGGCGCCCGCACCACCGTCCACGAACAGGCCCTTCTGCTGGCCGCCTCCCGTGGTGAGCGAGCCGCCAACGACCCGGTGCTGCGCGGCGGCCTCTTCTCCCGCCTCGTCCAGGACGAACTCGACCGGTTCGCCGGCGACGATGCCGCCCCCGATCCGGAGCGCCTCTTCGCCGGAGTGCTGGCCCGCGTCGAGCAGGAGATCTGGGCGTCCGACCGTCCCGACCAACTGCCCACCCTCATCATCAGACGGCCGGGCCATGAGCGGACGCTGGGCCCGCCCATCGTGCGACGCAAGGGCCCCGGCGCCCTGACCGCGCTCGCCCGCGTCGCCGAGGCGCTGCTCGCCTACCCGTTCGCCCACAGTCCCGACGAGCGGCAGACCCTGGTGCTCATGCTCGATCCGAGGCTGACCGCCCGGATGCGCCGCAACCCGGCGCCCCGCCCGGACCTGGTCGCCATCGTGAGCGCCCACGCCCGCCGCGGCGATGCCCTGTGGACCCTGTACGAGGCGGTGACCTCCCTGGACGACGATCCGGACCGGGCCACCGAACTCGCAGCCGCTATCGACGAGTTGGCCGACTGAGCCCGGCACGCCCGACGGGATCCGGCCAACAGACGGTTCTCGATCATCCGCAGGGCCTACGGGTTCCGGGACCGGGCAGGCTTCGTCATGATGGAGACAGGACCAAGGCGGCATCGCGTGCCGTCATGGGTGAAGGGGGAGAACGCCTTGAACGAGCCGGTGCGCGCCGACCGTCCGGCGGACCATGTGGAGTCGGACCTGGCGGACCTCGCCGAGGTCCGCCCGGCGGAGCTGCGCCGGTACCCCACCCCGGGCCCCAGCCGCAGACTCCTCGAGGAGACCCGGCGGCCCCGCCTGGGGGTCATGTCGGGCGGCGGGAGCAATCCCGGCCGGGCCGAGTAGAGGATGGCCGCGTCCGGTTCCGGATTCGTCGCGTCCTCCTCACCCCTTCCGGTACTGCGCATGCCGGGGCCGCTCTTCGACGAACTCGCCACAGGCGGTGGTTCCGGGCGGGCTGTCGCGTTCCTGCTGAAGGGGGAGCGCGCCCGCCGCCTGCTTCTGCTTCGTGAGCTGCTCGACCGCCTGGACGAACTGCCGGACATCCTCGGTCCGTTGGGTGAGGTCGGGCAGATGTGGGAGGTGTGGGAGACGGCTGCCCGGCGTGCCCCGGACGCAGTCGACGGCCTGATCATGAGCCCGCAGTGCGGCTCCTGGGTTGCGCACACGCTGCGCCGCCTGCACGGCGCGGCGTCCGGCCCGCCGCTGTGGGTGGACGCCGGGCACCTCGGCAGCTTCGCCGCCGCCGCGAGCCTTCTGGCCGGCACGAACGCTGGTCTGTCCGTCCCGATCCGAGCCGGGGCGCTGACCCTCCCGACTCTCGGTCTCCTTCAACTCCCGCGATCGGAAGACGAGTTCTCGCCAGTGCGGGTCACCGTGCGGGCGGGGCTGCTGACCGCCGGGCCGGTCACCGTGCGGCCGCTCGACGCCGACTCCGGCGCCCCCGGCTGGCACCCGTTGCGCGCCCTGCGGCACAGCGGCGCCACGCTCGACGACCTCGACCCGTACCGCGACCTCGACGAACCCGTGCCGCCCGCCAGGCTCCCTGCCGACGACGTCGTCTACTGGGAGAAGACGCTCGGCGAGGCCCACGCCCTCCTTGCCCGCACCCCCGGGCCCATCGGCACGGTCCGCCCCGGCGACATCACCCGCATCGTCCCCTGGCCCTCCGCGCAGCGGCCCGGCATCCGGCTCAGCGCCTCCACCGGCGACGCGTTCGGCTCGATGATGTCCTCCCTGCCCGACAGCGGCCTCGACCTCGCCGAGACCCTCGTCCACGAGTTCCAGCACAGCAAACTGGGCGCGCTCCTCCACCTGTTCCCGCTGCTCGCCGACGACCGCGCCGAACGCTTCTACGCACCCTGGCGCGCAGACCCCCGCCATCTGCCCGGGCTGCTGCACGGCGCCTACGCGTTCACCGGCGTCGCCGGCTTCTGGCGGGCCCGGATCGGGGATCGCGCGGCCGACCCCGAGAACGCGGCGCCCTTCCACTTCGCGCTGCGCCGCCTCCAGACCCGCCTGGTGGTGCGCACCCTCGTCACCCGCGCCGACCTCACCCCGGTCGGCCGCCGCCTGCTCGCCGGCCTCGCGGCGACGCTCGACCGGTGGCTGCGTGAACCCCTCGACCCCGAGGTGGCCGCGCGCGCCCGCGCCGCGGCCGTCAGCCACCGCGTCGAGTGGCGTCTGCGGAACCTGCGCTGCGGCCCGGCCGAACACGCGGCGCTCGCCCGGGCCCGGCAGGACGGCGGCGCACCGCCGTCCGGGTTCGCACCGGAACTGGTGCCGGGCGGATCCACCGCCCACTGGGAGGACGCCCGAGCCGCCCGATACCTGGCACCGCGCCCGGGACCCGACGCCGACGCCTTCCTGACCACGGGCGACCCGGCCCGCGCCCGCGATCTGTACGGGGCCCGGCTGCGGGAAGCGCCGGGAGACCCGCACGCCCTGTCCGGACTGCTGCTGGCGCAGGCAGAACTCGACCACCGAGTGCGGCGGCTGCTCGCGCGCCCCGAGCGGGTCGCCGCCGCGCTGGACGTGGTGGGCGGCGACCCGGACGAGGCCGTGCGCTGGCTCGCCGCGCTCAGCCGCTGACCGTCGGCAGGGCGGTGGGCGTGCCGGTCGCGGCCGTCGACGCGCCCGAGGCGATGCCGTGCTCCGGCTCGGGCAGCGTCTCGGGGGACAGGAGCGTCGACGTCCGGCCGTCGACGCCGACCGGGACGTCGCCGTCGATCGTCACCCGGGCCAGCTCGCGCTCGTGGTCGTCGGAGTCGTCGACGCCGTAGTGCTGGGTGGCGCGGTTGTCCCAGATGGCCACGTCGCCGGCCCGCCACTGCCAGCGGACGGTGTTCTCCGGGCGCTCGATGTGCCGCTGGAACAGGTCGACCAGGTCGCGCGAGTCCTGGCCGGTGAGCCCGGCGATCTTCTGCACTTTGCCGAGCAGCAGCGTGCGCTCACCGGTCTCCGGGTGGACGCGGACCACCGGATGCTCGGTGCGGAACTCGATCTTCGCGAACACGTCGCGGAAGCGCCGCAACTGCTCCGGGACCGCGTCGGGGCGCAGGGCCGCGTAGTCGTAGTCGTTCGTGTGCACGGCCCGCAGATTCTCCGCCAGCCTCTTCAGCGGGGCGGGCAGATTCTCGTACGCCGTCGCCGTGTTGGCCCACAGCGTGTTCCCGCCGTACGGCGGGACGGTGATCGCGCGGAGGATGGAGAACGCCGGGTAGGCGGGCACGAACGTGACGTCGCTGTGCCACTGGTTGGCGCGGCCGCCGTGGTCGGAGTTGATCGGGAACGCGTACCGGCCGTCGGTGGACGGGACGGTGGGATGGGCGACCGGCGTGCCGAGCAGCCGGCCGAACGCCTCGTGCGACACCGCGTCGAGCCGGTCCTGGTCGCGGAAGAAGACGACCTTGTGGGCGAGCAGGGTCGCGCGGATCGCGGAGACCGTCCCGGGCGCCAGATCGCCGGAGAGGCGGACGCCCTCGACGACGGCGCCGAGGCGGCCGTTCAGCTTGGTGACGGTGAGGCCGGAGGCGGGGGTGGGTTCCAGGGCGGTCGTGGTCATGGGCGCGAGCGTCGCAACCGGCTCCGAAAGGCGTCAACCACTCGCCCCGCGCCGCGGCCGCCTCCCGCCGCGCCGCCGAATCCCGCTCTGACCAGGCACGTCGGGGCACGCTCCGGCCCGCCCGGGACGCTCCGCGATTTCACGGACCCGCAATGTTCCCCGGCCCGGGAACCGGCCGGATCCCCGCGGTCGGCGACCGCTCGCGCACCCAATCTTTCCGGCGCCGCCCCTCGCACGGCGACCTGTCATTAACCTGTGCGGACAGGAACACCCGTCACTCGGCGGGGTGGGACAGCTCTGTCGAAGCGCTTCGACAGTCTTATGGACAGGCGGCTGTTGATCCCCATAGGGTCAACATGTCGAACCGGCATCGGTAACCCGTCCGCGTCGAAGCGCTTCGCACCGGAAGTGCTTCGCCCCCTTACGCATCGGCTCAGGAGAACGACATGGTCACGCTCGCAGAGGTCGCCCGGCACGCCGGAGTCTCCGCCAGCACCGTGAGCTACGTCCTCAGCGGCAAGCGGTCGATCTCCGCCGCCACCCGCGAGCGCGTCGAGAGCAGCGTGCGCAAGCTGGGCTACCACCCGAACGCGGGGGCCCGGGCCCTGGCCAGCAGCAAGTCCAACATCATCGCCCTGATGGTGCCGCTGCGCACCGACATGTACGTGCCGGTGATGATGGAGATAGCGATGGCCGTCGCCACCGCCGCCCGCGCCCACGGCTACGACATCCTGCTGCTCACCGGCGAGGAGGGCGCCGAGGCGGTGCGCCGCATCGAGGGCAGCGCGCTCGCCGACGCGATGATCCTGATGGACGTGGAGCTGGACGACGAGCGGCTGCCGCTGCTGCGCACCGCGTCCCGGCCCGCCGTCCTGATCGGGCTGCCGGCCGACACCACCGGACTCAACTGCGTGGACCTCGACTTCGCCGCCGCGGGCGCCGCCTGCGCCCAGCACCTCGCCGACCTCGGACACCGCGAGATCGCCGTCATCGGCGAGGCGGCCGCCGTCTACGAGCGGCGCACCGGATTCGCCGAGCGGACCCTGTCCGGACTGCGCGAGCGCAGCGGCGAGCTGGGGCTGCGCCTCCTGCACCGCCCCTGCGAGGGTTCGTACGCCTCGGTGTCGGCAACGTTGTCGCGGGTCTTCGACGAGCGCCCCGGCACCACCGCGTTCGTCGTGCAGAACGAGGCGGCGACCGACCCGCTGCTCGCCCTGCTGCGCCAGTCCGGCCGCGCCGTCCCCGAGGACGTCTCCGTCGTCGCCGTCTGCCCCGAGCAGGTGGCGGCGCACGCCTCGGTGCCGCTGACGTCGGTCGCGGTGCCCGCGCAGGAGATGGGGCGGCGCGCCGTCGAGCAGGTCATCGCGAAGATCGAGGGGCGCGGCTGCGACGAGGAGGTCGTGCTGCTCGCACCGGAGCTGACGGTGCGGGAGAGCGCGGCCCAGGCGCCCGCCGACGCCTGAGCCGCACCGGGCCGGTCAGCTGTTGGAGACGCTGAAGCCGTTGGTGGTGAAGTTCAGGCCCCCGGCCGACGAGGTGATCTCGTAGCCGAACTGGACGTCACCGACGGTCACGTTGCCGATGTAACCCTTCGTGTCCCGCAGCCACTTCAGGATCGACAGGATGTTCACCGTGCCCGACGTGGAGTCGGAGGTGCGCAGGAACGAGTACACGTTGTTGGCGCCGTTGCTGCCGACGTAGACCGTCCAGGTGTGGCCGCCCAGCGTGACGTTCCCGATCGAGCTGCCGAGCGCGCCGACGGCGCCGTTGTAGTTGACCCACAGCATGATCTCGTTGGCGTACCCGCTGTCCCAGATGTCGTACGAGGTGTTGTAGGCGCCCGACGACGGAACCGTCACGTTGTAGCTGCTGGTCAGGGAGGACAGCGCGCTGATGGGTTTGCCGATGACCTTCTTCGCGTTCGGGTAGGACTTGATGCCGCCCGTGTTCGGATGGTCGGCCCAGACACCCCAGTTGGCCGACGAGTTGGCCCAGATCGTCTGGGAGCCCGCGCCGGATCCCCAGATGTTGTTGTACAGGGTGTAGCCGTCCGACGTGGAGTACGTGCCCCACTGGGCGGACGAGGACCACACCGCCGCCTGGGCGGGGGAGGCCGCGAGGGCGAGTGCGGCCGTGGCGGCGAGGGCGGAGCCGAGGACGGTGCGGCGGCTCGGCGATGTTCCTGATCGTGCCATGGTGTCCCTTCCATGGTCGGTGGGGGGCAGAACTAACGCGTCCTCAGGGTGAGTTCGCGGTCCTCGCCGGCGGTCAGGCGGACGCGCCCGTCGTCGCCGTCGGGGGTCTTGAGTTCGATGTGCGCGTCACGGCCGGGGCGTACGAGCGCCGTGCAGCGGCCGCCGCCCCAGGTCAGGTCGACGCGCGCGCCGAACCGGGTGCGCAGGCCGCGCACCGTGCCGCGTGCCCAGGAGGCGGGCAGCGCGGGCAGCAGCACGAGCCGGCCGGGTGTCGACTGGAGCAGCGCCTCGACGAGCAGCGCGGGCAGGGTGTGCGCGGCGTCCGCGTTGTAGACGTCGCGACGCGGATAGTGCGCGCTCATCAGGGAGGGGTGGAAGTAGTCGCCGGTCAGGACCCGGCGCAGCGCGTCGGCGACCCGGGGCGCGTCGCGCAGCCGGGCCGCGATCAGGGCGTGGTGGAGGTGGCCGTGCGCGGAGTCGTTCTCGGCGCCGCGCAGCGCGAGCGCCCGCCGCGCCGCCCGCGCCAGCTCCGGTGTGTCGTACGGGGTGATCTCGTGGTGCGGCCACACCGGGTAGAGGTGACTGAGATGCCGGTGGTCGTAGGTCTCCTCCAGGCCCGGCCAGGCCCATTCGGCCAGGGCGCCGTCGTCGTTGACCCGGAGGTCGGGCAGCCGGTCGGCGAGCGCGGTCCAGCGGTCGGCGTCCGCCCCCGGCGACCAGGCGGCGGCGGTGCGCAGGGCGTGCCGGGCCGCGGCGATGTCCATCGTGGCGTTGAGGGTGCCCCAGCTCGCGTTCGCCGGACGGTTCTCCGGCGAGTACGACGGCACGACGACCACCCGCCCGTCGGGTCCGGTCCGGCTGAGGAAGTCCTCGTAGAAAAGGGCGAGTTCGCGGACCGCTTCGATCAGCCAGGAAGGGCGCTCACCGGTCGTCTCGGCCTGTTCCACCAGCGGGGTGAGCAGCCAGTCGGCGCCGGCCGTCCACAGGTGCATCGGCCACTGGCGCTGGAAGTGGTACGTGTGCCCGGACTCGCCGTCGGTGTGCGCGGGCGCCACGATGCCGCGCGCCCCGAAGATGCTCCGGGCGTTGTCCCGCCAGTCCGCCAACTGGCCCTGTATCAGAGCGCCTTGTGCCTCGACCACCTCCGGGAGCGCGCAGGCGGGCGCCGACGCGGTCTGGAGGTTGAGGTTGGCGTCGGTGGTGAACGCGCCCGACCACGCGGTGTCCCACTCGCCGGTCCACAGCCCCGTCAGCCGGGGCGGCAGGGCGCCGGAGGAGCTGAGCAGGTGATAGCGGCCCGCGGCGAACAGCCGCTCCAGCAGGGCGTGACTGTCCGGACGGGGCAGCAGCTCGGAGCCGGGAAGCGCCCGCTCGGCCGGAAGCCCGCCGAGCGAGAAGGTGACCCGCTCGTACGCCGCCCGGTGCGGGGCCGTGTGCCGTGCGAGCAGGCTCCGGTGGCCGCGTGCCGGGCCGCCGCCGTCGATCAGGGCCGTCAGCTCGGCGGCCGCCGCACTCGCGTCCAGTTCCCCCAGGTGCCGGTGCACGCGGGTGAGCAGCAGGATCTCCGCCGCCCCGTCGACGCGGAGCCCGGTGGTGCCGATCGACGTGCGCCCGCCCTGGACCACGGCCACCGTCACACCCGTGTAGGCGAGGTCGCCGTCCGGGTAGCGGCAGCGCAGGGTCAGCTGGGCGCCGTACGGGGTCAGGACGACGCTGCGGCCGACGCCGAGCCCGCCGGGCACCCCTGCGAGCCGGTGATCGAGCAGCACCTCCCCGTCGAGGCCGGGCCCGGTGACGTACTGCACCACGACGTCGTCGGCGCGCGAGACGAAGACCTGTCCCTGCCAGCCGCCGCAGCGCGCCGCGCACACGCCCGACGCGAAGTCGACGGAGCGGCGGTAATGGCGCCACGTGATGCTGTCGCGGACGAACCGCACCTGGAACGCCGGATGGAACGCCCGCACCCATCGCAGTGCCCGCCCGTCAGTGAACTCCTCCGCGGCCGTCACGTCCCCGGCCAGCAACCTCTCCTGGAGATCGGGCAGTTGACCGGCGAGCAGTGGTGGCTTGGGCCGGGGTCCGCCCTCCGGGCGCACCAGCGAGTGGTGGGTGACGATGACCCGGTCGTCGTGCGGGTCGCCGAACACGAGGGCGCCGTGGCGGCCGTTCCCGCTCAGGAAGGCGTCCTCCCAGCGGGCGGCCGGTGCCGGCTCCCAGGTGCCGTGCGGATGCTCAGGCAGCGTCATGACCGTCCCGCCCGCCGCGCAGCGCCACGACTCCGAAACGCCCCAGCGGCACGGAGCCGGTGTACTCGGCCCCGGTGAGCAGATCGCGCAACGCGCCTTCCTCCGAGGGGAGTTCGACCACGACCTCGCCCGGCCCGTGATGCAGCAGGAACAGCACGTCGCCGCGGCGTACGGCCTCCACTCCTGCGGGGAGGCCGGGCAATGGAGGCCGTACGCCCGCCTCGGCGGCCACACCCGCGAGCAGCGCGCGCAGGGCCGAGGGCTCGGGAAGGGTGGAGAGGTACCAGGCCCGGCCGCGCCGCAGCACGGCCGGCAGGCCGTCGAGTTCACCGCCGCGATAGGCCGAGGCGACCTCCGCGTCCGGGGCGGCGGTCAGCTCCTCGGACCACAGGGTGCCGCGGAACTCACCGCAGTCCACGCTCTCCCCGGGCGCCAGCGGCCACCACTCGTGGACGGTGCGGATGCCGAACAGCTCACGCAGCCGCGCGTCCATCCCGCCGGGCCGCACCCGGTCGTCGGCGTCGGCGATCCCGGAGAAGAACCCGCACACGATCCGCCCGCCGCCGCGCGCGTACGCGAGGAGGTTCTCGACGGCGGCGTCCGTGAGCAGGTACAGCTGCGGCACGACCACCATCTTGTAGGCGGACAGATCGTGCTCGGGGTGCGCGAAGTCCGTGGTCGGGCCCGCCACCCACAGCGCCCGGTGCCAGGCCCGCACCACCTCCTCGTAGGCGACCCGCGTGGACGGCCGGGCCTCCTGGCTCCCCGCCCACCAGGAGTGCCAGTCGTGCAGCACGGCGACGTCGGCGCTCACCCGGGTGCCGGCCACCTCCCCCTCCAGCAGCGCGAGTTCGGCGCCGATGCGCTTCACCTCGGCGAACGCCCGGCCCTCCTCGCCCGCGTGTCCGACCATCCCCGAGTGGAACTTCTCCGCGCCCTGCCGGGACTGCCGCCACTGGAAGTGGAAGACGGCGTCCGCGCCGCGGGCCACCGACTGCAGCGACCACAGCCGGTTGAGGCCGCGCGGCTTCGGCTGGTTCACCTCCCGCCAGTTCACCGCCCCGGCCGCCTGCTCCATCACCATCCACGGGCGGCCACCGGCCTGACCGCGCGTCATGTCGCCGATCATGGCGTTGTACTGGCCGCCCAACGGGTCCCGCGGATCCGGGTACACGTCGACGGAGACGACGTCCTCCCGCTCGGCCCACGCCCACGCGTCCTGCCCGATCCAGAACGGCATGAAGTTCGTCGTCACCGGGATGTGGCCCGGGGAGTGCCGGCGCACGATGTCGCGCTCGGCGACGAAGCACTCCATGAGCGCGTCGGAGGTGAAGCGCCGGAAGTCCAGTACCTGCGCGGGATTGCGCAGGTACTGGGCGCGGCGCGGCGGGATCACGTCGTCCCACGTGTCGACGTGCTGGCTCCAGAAGGCCGTGCCCCACGCCTCGTTGAGCGCGTCCGGGGTCAGGTACTTCGCCCGCAGCCAGTCCCGGAAGCCGCGGGCCGCCTCGTCGCCGTAGTCGAACGTGCAGTACTCGTTGTTGATGTGCCACATGCGCAGCGCCGGATGGTGGCCGTACCGCCGGGCGAGGTCCTCGGTGATCGCCGCGGCGAAGCGGCGGTAGGTCGCGGAGGAGTGCGAGAACTGCTGGCGGGAGCCCCACCACACGGTCTGCCCGTTCTCGTCGCGGGGCAGGGTCTCCGGGTGCAGCCGGCCCAGCCACGGGGGCGGTGCCGCGGTCGGCGTCGCCAGGACGACGCCGATGCCGTGCAGGTGCATCAGGTCCATCAGCCGGTCGAGCCACCCGAACTCCCTTGCTCCCGGGCGGGGTTCGAGCTTCGCCCAGGAGAACACCCCGAGCGTGACGGAGGTGACCCCGGCCGCCTTCATCAGACGGACGTCCTCGGCCCAGACCTCCTCGGGCCACTGCTCGGGGTTGTAGTCGCCGCCGTAGAGGAGGCGGTCGGGGGCGGTCATGGCGCGGCTCCGATGGGGGGCACAGGTGGGGCGGGCGGTGCGCGGGGCGGGCCGGGGCGTCAGCCCTTGACGGCGCCGGTGAGCATGCCCTTCTTGAAGTGGCGCTGGACGAAGGGCGACGCGACGGCCACCGGGACCAGCGCGAGGACCATGACGGCCATCTGCAGGCCCAGCGTGGACAGCTGGCCGGTGTGCACCGCCTGCTGGAGCCCGGTCGGCGCGGCCCGGCTCTTCTGCACCAGCTGGATCAGCACGTTCTGCAACGGCATCATCTGCTGGTCGGTGAGGTAGATGGAGGCGTTGAACCAGGCGCTCCAGTACCCCACCGCGTAGAACAGCGAGATCACCGCGAGCACCGCCCGCGACAGCGGCAGGATGATGGTGAGCAGGATGCGCAGATCGCTCGCCCCGTCGATGCGGGCCGACTCGGTCAGCTCCGGCGAGATGCCCATGAAGAAGGAGCGCAGCACCAGGATGTTGAAGACGCTGACCGCGCTCGGCAGGATCAGCGACAGATAGGTGTCGGTGAGGCCGAGCGACTGCACGAGCAGGTACGTGGGGATCAGCCCGGCGCCGAAGAACATCGTGGCCATCAGCGACATCAGCAGGAACCGGTGGCCGAGGCTGCCGGTGCGGGACAGACCGTAGGCCGCCAGTACCGACACCGTCATCGAGAACACGGTGCCGACCACGGTGACCCCGATCGACACGAGCATCGCCCGGCTGACCTGGCCGCCGCCCAGCAGCTCCGTGTAGTTGATGAACGTGATGCCGTCGGGGACCAGGACGAGCCCGCCGGCCCGGTCGATCACCGGCTTGGGGGACAGGCTCGTGACGACCACGATCCACAGCGGGCCGAGGATCGCGAGACAGCACAGGACGAGGAAGCCGCCCTTGAGGGTGAGCCCCGCCTTGCGCGGCGGCTCCTCCCACACCGGGCGCGGCGGCGCCTGAAGGCTGCGGATCAACTGCGTGTTCAGACTCACTTCTTGTACACCCCCTGCTCGCCCAGCAGGTGCGCGAAGCGGTTCGCGCCCAGGACGAGACAGATGCCGATGGCCCCCTTCACGAGGCCGACCGCGGCCGCGTAACTGAAGTCGCCGTTCTGGATTCCCATGTTCCACACGTAGGTGTCGAGGACCTCGCTGGCTCCCGCGCCGACCGCGTCGCGCTGGAGCAGGAACTGCTCGAAGCCGACGGACAGCGCGTCGCCGACCCGCAGTACGAGCAGCAGGGCGATCACCGGGCGCAGCGCGGGCAGGGTCACGTGCCACATGCGGCGCCAGCGTCCGGCGCCGTCCATGGCGGCCGCCTCGTAGAGGTCGGTGGAGACCGCGGCGAGCGCGGCGAGGAAGACGATGACGCCCCAGCCCGCGTCCTTCCACACCGACTGCGCCGTGACCAGGAACTTGAAGAAGCTCGCGTTGGTCATCAGGTCGAAGCCGCCCCAGCCGTGCCGCTCCATCGTCTGCGCGATGATGCCGGCGCCGCCGAAGATCTGCTGGAAGACGGTGACGACCAGCACCCACGAGAAGAAGTGCGGCAGATACATGATCGCCTGCGCCACGGCCCGCACCCGGGGCCGCACGACGCTGTTGATGAGCAGCGCCAGCGCGATCGGCACCGGGAAGAACAGCACCAGCTGGAGGACGAACAGGACCAGCGTGTTCTTCGCCGCGTCCCAGAACAGCGGGTCGCCGAGCATCCGCGAGAACTGCTCCACGCCGACCCAGGGGCTGTGGAAGATCGCGGCGACGCCGTTGCTGGAGACGTACGGGTCGTAGTCCTGGAAGGCGACGACATTGCCCAGCAGCGGGACGTAGTTGAAGAGCAGGAGCAGGGCGATGGCGGGCAGCGTCATCAGGATGAGGGCGCGGTCGCGGCGCAGCCGGGTCCTGAAGGGGACCTTGGCGCCGCCGGAGCGCTTCTCGGGGACTGCCTTCGGGGTGAGCGCGGCCACCGGCTCCTCGACGGCGGCCGGCGGACGCACCCCGTCGGGCCTGCTCCCGGCGGTGAGAGACATCAGTTGCCGCTGCCGTTCTTGTCGATGAGCTTCTTGTACCAGTCGCGCAGCTTGTCGCCGCCGGACGACTTCCAGGTGGAGATGGCCTGCTGGACGTCGGAGAGCTTCTTGTTGCCGCGCACGTAGTCGATCTCCAGCTGCTCGAACTGGCTGGAGAGGTTCGCGTAGCGGGTCGGCTCGACGATGTTCATGCCGTACGTGCTCGTGTTCTTCATGAACGCGCCCTGACGCTGCTCCCACTCGACCTGCGCGCGGGCGATGTCGGGGTAGTCGGGGTGCGCGAAGTAGGGGGCCGGGGCGGACAGCATCACCCAGGCGTTGATGACCTCCTGGTTGCCCTGGTCGTTCTTGACCGGGGTGCCGTCCTTGACCGAGTAGTGCGTGCCCTCGACGCCGTAGTTGACGAGCATGAACTCCTTGGTGCCGTAGGGCGCGGCGGCGAAGTTCGCGGCGGCCAGCGCGTTCTCGACCGTCTCCTTCGAGGCGCCCTTGCGGATCAGCGACCAGATCGTGGCCGGCGAGCTCGCCCACAGCGTGGGGTCGCCGCCGTCCGGGCCGAACAGATCCATGGCGGCCATCTCGAAGTCGGGGTTCGACTTCGCCTGCTCGGCGGTCTTCACGTACCACTGGGACATGTCCATGTTGAACATGAGGATCTGGCCCGCGGTGAACCGCTGGCCCGCGTCACCGGAGCGCGCCTTGTCGTCGGGGTGCACCACGCCCGCGTCGAACAGCTTGCGCGTCCACTCCAGGGCTTCGAGGTACTCGGGCTGCTCGACGCGGTAGGTCAGCTTGCCGTTGTCCTCGATGTGCCAGCCGAGGGTCCCCGAGGGGCGCACACCGAAGATGTTGAAGCCGGTCCACGACATGTCGGCGCAGGCGTACACCTTCGCCTTCGCGCTCGTCGCCTCCTTGGCCCAGCTCAGGAACTCGTCCGCCGACTTCGGGACGTCGTAGCCCTTCTTGTCGAAGATGTCCTTGCGGTAGTACGCCGGGTTGAACGTCGCCGCGGCGGACGGCATGGGGATGCCGCGCAGGGCACCGCCGAAGATGCCCATCCGCCAGGAGTCCGACGGGATCGCCGCCAGGTTCGGGTACTTCTTCACCTTGTCGCCCGCGAGGTACGGGCCGAGGTCCATGAACTTCGCGGTGATCGCGTTGGAGATCTTGCCGACCAGCTCCCAGCTCGGCACGACCACCATGTCGGGTATCGAGCTGGACGCCAGCACGGCTCCCAGCTTCTCGCCGTAGGTGTTGCCGTCCTGGTTCTGCCAGGTGATCTTGGTGCCCGCGGCCTTGTCGAGTTGCGTGTAGTAGGCGCAGTCCGCCTTGGGTGCGGTGCCCCACAGCGGGGACATGACCTTCAGGGGAGCGCCGGTGCCGAGCTTGCCCTTCACCGAGGCGGACAGGGCGGAGAGGTCGACCTTGGCGGTGTAGCCCGCCGCCGATCCGTTCTTCGACGAGATGTCCGGCCGGGCGAAGGTGCTCGCGACGTACGTCGGCAGCAGCTTCGCGGCGTTCTTCTCGGATGTGGTGCCCTCCCGGTCCTTGCTCTCCGAGCCGCCGCCGCAGGCGGAGAGCAACGGCACACCGCCGGCGACCGCGACGGCGGCGACGGCCGTCGAGCCGAGGAAGGTTCTCCGGCTGGGACCGGAGTTCACGGTGTGTGCGGTGGAGGAGTTCGGCGTCATTGCTGCAACCCTTCGGGACAACGCATCGCGCATTTCGTCGAAGCGCTTCGATGTTGCAGCGACATTAAGGGAACCCCTTGAGGCTCACAAGGTGCGTGCATCAGATTCCTGAACGCAGTGTCACTGCCAGGCACTTGACACCTGACATCTTCTGTACGGAGCATCGAAGCGCTTCGAAGATTTCTTGCGCCGGTCGGTGAGACGACCGCCCCATCTCGACAAGGGACCCGCCAGTGACCGAAGAATTCCCGCTCGACCCAGGTGGCACCCCGCCCGCCGACAAGCGCGTCGACGACCTGCTCGCCGCCCTCGCGCTCGACGAACGCATCGCGCTGCTGCACCAGTTCACGCCCGGCGTGGAACGGCTCGGCCTCGCCGCGTTCCGCACCGGCCAGGAGGCACTGCACGGGGTCGCCTGGATGGGCCCGGCCACCGTGTTCCCGCAGTCCGTCGGGCTCGGCGCCACCTGGAACGAGGACCTGGTGCGCCGGATCGGTGACGCCGTCTCGAACGAGGTCCGCGCCATGCGCGCCCGCGACGAGCGCGTCGGTCTCAACGTCTGGGCGCCGACGGTCAATCTGCTGCGCCATCCGCTGTGGGGCCGCAACGAAGAGGGATACTCCGAGGACCCCTGCCTCACCGCCGCCATCGCCACCGCCTACACGCGCGGCCTGCGCGGCACCCACCCCACCTACTGGCGCACCGCCCCCGTCCTCAAGCACTGGCTCGCCCACAACAACGAGACGGCCCGCGACACGGCCAGCTCCTCCGTGCGTCCGCGCGTCCTGCACGAGTACGACCTGAAGGCGTTCCGGCGGCCCGTCGAGGAGGGCGCGGTGGCCGGCGTCATGCCCGCCTACAACCTCGTCAACGGCCGCCCCAACCACGTATCGCCCTATCTGCGCGAGCAGTTGAGGACCTGGACCGACCAAGAGCTCCTCGTCTGCTCGGACGCGGGCGCGCCCAGCAACCTCGTCGACTCCGAGCACTACTACGCCACCCACGAGGAGGCCACCGCCGCCGCGCTGATCGCGGGCGTGGACAGCTTCACCGACCACGGCACCGACTCGTCACAGATCATCGGCCGGGTCCGGGGCGCCCTGGAGCGGGGACTGATCACCGAGACCGACATCGACACCGCCGTACGCCGCCAGCTCGACGTCCGCGCGCGCCTCGGCGAGTTCGAGGACACCGACCCGCTGCCGCCCGGCGCGTTCGACACCGACGCCCATCGCGCCCTCGCCCGGGAAGCCGCCGAACAGGCCGTCGTGCTGCTCAAGAACGACGGTGTGCTGCCGCTCCCCGACGACGCCCGGATCGCCCTCGTCGGCCTGCTCGCCGACGAGTGCAAGACCGACTGGTACAGCGGCACCCTCCTCCACCGCTCCACCCCGCTCGACGGCCTCCGCGAACGCTTCGGACCGGACCGGGTCACCTTCACCGAGGGCGTGGACCGGATCCGCCTCCGCTGCGACGAGGGCTGGCTGTACGTCCCCGAGGGCGCCGCCGCCACCGAGGCACGCGGCGCCGAGGGCGCCCTCGACCCGGCGCTGCTCGCCGGCCGCACCGACCTGCCGCCGCTCGTCACCCGGACCGACGAGGGCACCGAACTCGCCCTGATCGACTGGGGGAACGGCGTCCTCACCCTGCGCGCGCCCGACGGCCGCTATCTGTCGGTGGCCGACGACGGCTTCGTCCGGGCGTCCGCGGACCAGCCGGGCGGCTGGGTCGTCCAGGAGACGTTCACCCTGGAAGCGGTTCATGACGGACACCTCCTCAGGCACACGGGAACGGGGCGCTGTGTCGAGGTCGCCGCCGACGGCGTGAAGGTTGCCGACCGGGGCACCGTTTTCCGGATGGAGTTCGTCGAACGCGGCGCCGACGCCGTGACCAGGGCGGCGGCCGACGCCGACGTCGTGATCGTCGTCGCGGGCAACGACCCGCACCTCAACGGCCGCGAGACCGAGGACCGCACCACTCTCGCCCTGCCCGCGCAGCAGGACGGCCTGTGGCGCGCGGCCCGCGCCGCCAACCCGAACACCGTCCTCGCCCTGGTCTCCGCCTACCCGTACGCCGTCCCCGACGCCGACCGGGAGCTGCCCGCCCTGCTGTGGACCGCGCACGGCGGACAGGCCGCCGGCCGCGCCCTGGCGCGGGTCCTCGCGGGCGACGTGAGCCCGGCCGGCCGGCTCCCGCAGACCTGGTACGCGGCCGACGCCGACCTGCCTGACCTCCTCGACTACGACATCATCGGCTCGCGCCAGACGTACCTGTACTACGAGGGCACCCCGCTCTACCCGTTCGGGCACGGGCTGACGTACAGCTCCTTCGCCTATGACGACCTGAGCGCCGAAGTGGACTCCGAGAAGCTCGAGTTGACCTTCACCGTCACCAACACCGGGCCACGCGCCGCGGACGAGGTCCCGCAGCTCTACGTCCGCCCGCTCGGGATGCCCGTGCCGCGCCCGCGCCGCCAGCTCCTCGCGCACCGCCGCCTCACCCTGGCGCCGGGCGCCCGCGAGCGGATCACGTACACGGTGCCGGTCGCCGGCCTCGGCCACTTCGACGTCGCGCACGACCGCTGGAGCGTGACCTCGGGAACGTACGAACTCCTCGTGGGCGCCTCCAGCGAGGACATCCGCCTCACCACCGCGATCGCCCTCGACGCCGACGCGCCCGCGCCCCGGCCCGTCGTCACGGACGGACTGGAGGCGGCCGCCTACGACGAACAGCGCGGCACCGAGATCGTCGACCGCACGAAGACGCACGGCGACGCCGTCACCCCCGTCGAGTCGGCGGGCGAACTCCACTACCGCTCCTGCGACTTCGGGGCCAACGGCGTGACGGGCGTCCGCGTCGAGGCGGCGGGCGAGGGGACGGTGACCGTCGGCGACGGCGACACCCTCACGGTCCCCGCCACCGGCGGCCCGTACCGCTACGTCACGCTCGACGCCGACTTCACCGCCACCGGCGTGCAGGACCTGCGCGTGACGATCGACGGCACGGTGCGGCTGGCCCGGCTCACCTTCATCCCGCGGAGGCTCGACGCATGAAGTTCACCGACGGTTTCTGGCTGATGCGCGACGGCGTACGGGCCTCGTACGCCACCGAGGTCCGCGACGTCCGCGCCGCCGACGACCGGTTCACCGCGTACGCGGCCGTACGGCACGTGCGCGACCGGGGCGACACCCTCAACCAGCCGCTGATCACCCTCGACTGCTTCTCGCCCGCCGAGGGCGTCATCGGGGTCCGCGTCACCCACCACGCGGGCAAGCGGCGCCCCGGCCCCGACTTCGAGCTGCTGCCGGCCGAGGGCGGCAGCGGCGCCCGGGTCACCCGCGACGGCACGGTCACCGAGCTGACCAGCGGACCGATCGGGGTGCGCCTCGACTCGGCGGGGGAGTGGGGCCTGGAGTTCCGCGACACCTCGACCGGGCGGCGGCTCACGGGAGTCGACCGCAAGGGAACGGCCTTCGCCACCACCGCCGACGGCGCCCACCACATGATCACCCAGCTGGCGCTCGGCGTCGGCGAGCACATCTACGGCCTCGGCGAACGCTTCACCCCGTTCGTGAAGAACGGCCAGACCGTCGACATCTGGCAGGCCGACGGCGGCACCAGCAGCGAACAGGCCTACAAGAACGTCCCGTTCCACCTGTCCTCGCGCGGCTACGGCGTCCTCGTCAACCACCCGGGCAAGGTCAGCTACGAGATCGGCTCGGAGTCCGTCGGGCAGCTTCAGTTCAGCGTCGAGGACCAGTCCGTCGAGTTCTACGTCGTCGCCGGGCCGACCCCGAAGGACGTGCTGCGCCGCTACACCGCGCTGACCGGCCGCCCGGCCCTGCCGCCCGCCTGGTCCTTCGGCCTGTGGCTCACCACCTCCTTCTGCACCGAGTACGACGAGGAGACGGTGACGTCGTTCGTCGACGGCATGGCCGACCGGCACATCCCGCTCTCCGTCTTCCACTTCGACTGTTTCTGGATGCGCGAGTACCAGTGGTCGGACTTCACCTGGGACCCGGACGTCTTCCCCGACCCGGTCGGCATGCTGCGCCGCCTCAAGGCGCGCGGCCTGCACATCAGCATGTGGATCAACCCGTACATCGCCCAGAAGGCCGCCCTCTTCGAAGAGGCCGCCGCACAGGGGTTCCTGGTGCGCAGGCCCAACGGCGACGTGTGGCAGTGGGACCTGTGGCAGCCGGGCATGGCGCTGGTCGACTTCACCAACCCCGCCGCCCGCGCCTGGTACACCGACAAGCTGCGCGGCCTCCTCGACCAGGGCGTGGACAGCTTCAAGACGGACTTCGGCGAGCGCATCCCCACGGACGTCGTCTGGCACGACGGCTCCGACCCCGAGCGCATGCACAACTACTACGCGCACCTCTACAACCGCACGGTCTTCGAACTCCTCGAGAAGGAGCGGGGCCACGGCGACGCGCTGGTCTTCGCGCGCTCCGCGACCGTCGGCGGGCAGCAGTACCCGGTGCACTGGGGCGGCGACTGCTTCGCGTCGTTCGGCGCCATGGCGGAGTCCCTGCGCGGCGGCCTCTCGCTGTCCCTGTCCGGCTTCGGGTTCTGGTCGCACGACATCGGCGGCTTCGAGGGCACCCCGGACCCGGCGGTCTTCAAGCGCTGGCTGGCCTTCGGCCTGCTCTCCTCGCACAGCCGGCTGCACGGCAACGTCTCGTACCGCGTGCCGTGGGAGTTCGGCGAGGAAGCGGTCGACGTGGCCCGGCGGTTCACGCTGCTCAAGCACCGGCTGATGCCGTACCTGTACGGAGTCGCGACCGAGGCGCACGGCACCGGTGTGCCCGCGATGCGGCCCATGGTCCTGGAGTTCCCCGGCGACCCGACCTGCCGGACCCTCGACCGCCAGTACATGCTGGGCCCCGACCTGCTGGTCGCGCCGGTCTTCTCCGCCGACGGCGACGTCGAGTACTACCTCCCCGAGGGCACCTGGACGCACCTGCTCACCGGGGAGCACGTCGAGGGCCCCGGCTGGCGCCGCGAGACGCACGGCTTCGACAGCCTGCCGCTGTTCGTCCGGCCCGGTGCGGTGCTTCCGTTCGGCGCGGACGACCAGCGCCCCGACGGCGACTGGCCCGACGGACTCACCCTCCTCGTCACCCCGGACGCCGACGACGTGACGGTCCGCGTCCCGGGCCACGGCGCCCAGGAGGCGAGCCCCGCCGCCACGTACCGGGTGCGCCGGGACGCGCCCGGCGGGGCGGTGGCGGTCGAGGTCGCCGGGACGCAACTACCCTTCCATGTAAGGGAGATGTGACCTCACCCGGCGGGCGGCGCCTGGAGCGGTTCGGACGTGAACCAGTCGAAGCCGACGGTGCCCTCGGCCGCGTACGGGCCGATGACCCGGCCGGTGAAGCCGCCGGCCACCTCGGTCGACAGGTACCGTCCGTCGAGCGTGGCCAGCGCGGTGAAGGTGCCGTCCGGGCCGCTCACGCCGAAGGTGAGCGTGTCCGGGCCCGAGCGCGCGTCGCTCACCGGGAGTTCGGCCACGTCGACGCCGAGCGTCAACGGCCCGTCCGGAACCGGGTGTTCGGCGACGACGGCGGCCACGGGGCCGATCCGGGCCCGCACGCGCACGGTGCCGCCGCCCGCCTCGATCTCGTAGTGGTGGTCCTCGTCGAGCCGGACGGCGAGCCCGCCGCGGCCGTCGCCCGGGTCGACACGGGTGCGTATCCGGCAGCCGAGCAGGTCCTGGCGGCGGCCGACGAAGGTGACGTCGGGGGCGTCGAGCCCGGCCCCGCGGGCGCGCAGGGTCAGCCGGCCCGGCCGCTCCTTCGTCGTGCAGTGGGAGGCGGGCCGGGACCGCGGCGAGAGCCAGCCGGGCGCCAGGTCGGGCGCGTCGAAGTCGTCGCGGTACGCGGCCGGGGCGGACTCCGCGCCCGCGACGATCGCGCCGACCACCGGCCAGCCGTCCTCCCACCGCACCGGCGCGAGGAACGTCTCCCGCCCGAGCACGTGCCAGCCGGGGGAACCGCCACCGGGCCGCACGCCGAGGAACACCATCCACCAGGTGCCGTCGGGGGCCTGGACGAGGTCGGCGTGGCCGGTGTTCTGCACCGGGTCGTCGGTCGAGCGGTGGGACAGCACCGGATTGGCCGGGCACGGCTCGAACGGCCCGGACGGCGACGGCCCGCGCGCGACGGAGACGCCGTGCCCGCGCTCGGTGCCGCCCTCGGCGATCAGCAGGTACCAGGTCCCGTCGATCAGGTACAGGTGCGGCGCCTCCGGTGCCTTGGCGCCGGGCGTGCCCGACCACAGGCTTCGCGGGGCGCCGAGCGTCCGTCCGGTGTACGGGTCGATGGGCACCTGCGAGATCCCGGCGGTGGTGCACCAGCACGTGCCGTCCTCGTCCCAGGCGAGGTCGGGGTCGATGCCGTGCACCCCGGGCAGGGGCACCGGGTCCGACCACGGGCCGGCCGGATCGGTGGCGGTGACGAGGAGGTTCCCGCCGCCCTCGGCGCAGTTCGTGACGATCAGCCAGAAGCGGCCGTCGTGATGGCGCAGCGTCGGCGCGTAGATCCCGCCGGACGCGGGGGTGCCCGAGGGGATCGTCAACTGGCCGGGCCGGTCGAGGACGTTGCCGATCTGCTTCCAGTGCAGCAGGTCCCGGCTGTGGAAGAGCGGGACGCCGGGCACGTACTCGAAGCTGGAGCACGCGAGGTAGTAGTCGTCACCGACCCGGCAGATGCTCGGGTCGGGGTGGAATCCGGGAATGACCGGGGTGCGGTCTGCCATGAGAGCCCTCTCCGTCGAAGCGCTTCAACGCAGACTACAGCGGGTTGTGCAGCAGCAGTTGGGGTCGCTCGCTGTGTGCTGTCGAAGCGCTTCGGTCCGCCGTCGCGCCCGCTACAGCGGCAGCGCGCACACCGCGATCGGCGCCTTGAACGCGGTACCGGCGGAGGTGAGCCGGCCGGAGGTGTGGTCGACCTGGAAGACGCTCACGGAACCCGATTTCTGGTTCGCCGCGAACAGCAGCTCCTCGTCCGGCGAGAACGCGATCTGCCGCGGGAAGTCGCCGCCCACCGGCACCGTGTCGAGCAGCCGCAGCCGTGCCCCGTCCGCCTCGACCGCGTACCGGGTCAGGCTGTTGTCGCCCCGGTTGGCGAGATACGCGTGACCGCCCTCCCGCGTCACGAGGAACTGCGCCGGGTAGCTGGTGCCCGCCCCCGTGCCGGTGGACTGCGGCTCGCCCGGGGTGAGACGCCCGCTCTCCGGGTCGTACGCGCAGACGACCGCGGTGTCGTCGACCTCGTTGGCGAGGTAGGCGTACCGGCCGCCGGGGTGGAAGGTGAGGTGGCGGGGGCCCGCGCCCGGGCGCAGGGCCGCGTACGAGACTTGCGTGAGCGTCCCCGTACCGGTGTCCAGGCGGTAGGTGTACACGGTGTCGTTGCCGAGGTCGACCGCCAGGACATGGCCGCCGTCCGGGCTGGTGACGATCTGGTGGGCGTGCGGCCCGTCCTGGCCGGGGCCGGGCGCGGGCGCGCTGTGCGTGACCAGCGCGGTGCGCTCACCGAGCGCGCCGGAGGCGTCGACCGGATGCACGGCGACGCTGCCGGAGGTGTAGTTGGCGCTCAGCAGCCAGCGCCCGGACGGGTGCACCGACAGGTGGCAGGGGCCCGCACCGCCGGTCGGACGGGTGCCGAGGACCGTGGCGTCGGCCAGGCGCACGGCCGTCACGCCGCCGTCCTGCCGCTCGTCGACTGCGTAGAGCGTCCCCCCGTCCGGATGCACCGTCAGGTACGAGGGATCGGCCACGCCCTCGACCGTCCCCGCCCCGGTGATCGCGCCGCTCTCCGGGTCGTACGTGGCGAGCCCGATGCCGGAGCCGCCGCCCTGCTGCGAGGTGTACGTACCCAGGTACAGGGGACGGTCGGCGAGCGGCCGCGGCGGACGGGTCCCGCGCGGCCGTGATCGCGGCTGCGGCGGCGCGGTGGCCGCAGCCGACGACGGCAGCAGCGCCAGCGCGCCGACGGCCGCCGCAGCGCCCAGGAATCCCCGGCGTCCCGTTCCGCTCGTACGCGTACCCGACATCCGGGGAACCTCCTGCGTGGTCGCTGTCCGCTGCTTCTTCCGTGGCTACTTCATCGTGTACGAGATCACGGACGTCGTCACCAGGCACGGCGACGGCGGCACGATCTCCACACGCAAAGTTCCGCGCGTGCTGTCGTAGTCGACGCCCTCCGCCTCGAAGGAGCCCGAGCAGACGCTGCGCTGCGGGATCGTGAACGCGGTCGAGACCCGGCCGGTGACCGGTTGGCCGTCGAGGGGGCGCGCCAGCTCGACCTGGAGGACCTCCTTCGCCGCGTCGTCCGACGCGCACAGCAGACGGGTGTCCGTCACGAAGTCGCAGCCCTGGATGTTCTCCACCGGCCGGTCGAGGCTGATCTGCCCGGCCTGCGGCAGATTCGCGCCGGGCGCGGGGGCGGCGGGGTTCAGGACGGGGGCGGGGAAGACCTGGAGCCGGTTCATGGTGCCCCACTCGCCGGACACGATCCACTGCCCGTCGGGCGACACGGACGCGAACGAGTTGTTCAGCAGTTCGCCCTGGTCCAGCTTGTGCTCGTAGGTCGTGCGGGTGCCGTCGGGAGCCGTCACCGCGTACATCTTCTTCGTCGCCGTGTCACCTCCCTGGTACGCGTCGAAGGTGTAGCCGCGTGCGATGTCCGGGTCGCCGACGTGCGACCAGCCTTTGACACGCAGGGAGAGCGGCACCGAGGCGAGGCCCCGGTACAGGAGTGATCCGTCGGCGCGGCTCGCCAGGCCCTGGCTGCCGGTCAGCGAGTTCACGTACGACGTGCCGGTCTCGGTCCAGGCGGGTTCGGCGGCGCCCGCCGAGCCCGCCGCCGAGAAGGTGAGTGCGGCCGTCGCGCAGACTACGGCCGCGCGGACGGAACGTCGGTGCTGTAAAGGTCTGGGCATGCCCGTAGCCTGCACTATTCGCACGCGCGATCGCAGGCGATCGGGCGAGTAAGGTGCGCCGCGTGCCGCGAACCATGATCGCGGCCCACTCGAAGGCGAAGACCGGCGCAAAGGTGGTTGTGGCATGACGTCAACGCGACTGACGATCCTCGGCGGCGGCGGCTTCCGCGTCCCGCTGGTGTACTCCGCCCTGCTCGGCGACCACGCCGAGGGACGCGTCACCCACGTCACCCTGCACGACGTCGACAGGGCCCGCCTCGACGCCGTGGTCCGGGTCCTCGCCGACCAGGCCGCGGGCATCGCGGACGCCCCCGTGGTCACCGCCACCACCGACCTCGACGAGGCGCTCACCGGCGCCGACTTCGTCTTCTCCGCGATCCGCGTCGGCGGCCTCGACGGGCGCGCCGCCGACGAGCGGGTGGCCCTCGCCGAAGGGGTGCTCGGGCAGGAGACGGTCGGCGCGGGCGGCATCGCCTACGGGCTGCGCACGGTGCCCGTCGCCGTCGACATCGCCCGGCGCGTCAAGCGTCTCGCCCCCGACGCCTGGGTCATCAACTTCACCAACCCGGCGGGGCTCGTCACCGAGGCCATGTCCCGCCACCTCGGCGACCGCGTCATCGGCATCTGCGACTCGCCCGTCGGCCTCGGCCGGCGCGTCGCCCGGCTGCTCGGCGCCGACCCGGACCGCGCCTGGATCGACTACGTCGGCCTCAACCACCTCGGCTGGGTGCGCGGCCTGAAGATCGACGGCCGCGACGAGCTGCCCCGGCTGCTCGCCGACCCGGCGCTGCTCGGCTCCTTCGAGGAGGGCCGGCTCTTCGGCGCGGACTGGCTCCGCTCGCTCGGCGCGATCCCCAACGAATACCTGCACTACTACTACTTCAACCGCGAGACGGTCCGCGCCTACCAGGAGGCCGAGCAGACGCGCGGCGCCTTCCTGCGCGACCAGCAGGCCCGGTTCTACGCGGAGCTGGCCGACCCCGCCGCCCCGGCCCTCGCCACCTGGGACCGCACCCGGGCCGAGCGCGAGGCCACGTACATGGCGGAGAACCGGGAGGCGGCGGGCGCGGGCGAACGCGAGGCCGAGGACCTGGAGTCCGGCGGCTACGAGAAGGTCGCCCTCGCCCTCATGCGGGCCATCGCCCGCGACGAACGCACCACCCTCATCCTCAACGTCCGCAACCGCCACACCCTCGCCGCCCTGGACGCCGACGCCGTCATCGAGGTGCCGTGCCTGGTCGACGCGGGCGGCGCCCACCCCGTCTCCGTGGACCCGCTGCCGCTGCACGCCACCGGCCTGGTCACCGCGGTGAAGGCGGTCGAGCGCGAGGTGCTGGACGCCGCCGACTCCGGCTCGCGCGCCACCGCCGTCAAGGCCTTCGCCCTGCACCCGCTCGTCGACTCCGTCACCGTCGCGCGCCGGCTCGTCGACGGCTACACCGACGCCCACCCGGGACTCGCCTACCTCACCCGGTGACAACATCCCGGATCCGCACGGAAGTTCATGAACATCTGCGTGTGGAGGACCACTTGAGGACGTGTAAAGGCCTGTAAAGGCGGTATTGAGAAGGGGCGGCTCTCGAGAGCCGCCCCTTTTACGTGCCTGACGTAGCGTCATCACTCAGCGTGGCGGAATGAACTCGTCCGCAGGTGTGACGCGTCCTACAGAGAGAATCCGAGATATTCGCCAGGACTGTGACGCCGGAGAGTCACCATGCGCTTGACTTGGTGCACCCCCCAACTAGGAGAGCCCATGCGACCTTTCGCCCTGAACTATGCCCGGCCTGTGAGAGAGCCTGAGGTCAGCGCGTCGTACACATACGACTCCGCACTGCAATTGAATCTGTTGCCCGATGGCGCGGTGGCTGCGCGTGATTACGCAGTGTTGCGGGCCTGCGCGGCGACGACCTCCACCGCCGGATCCAAAACTCATTTCGACGACTGAGCGGCCGCGCGGAAATGACCGTACTGATCCTGACCTGTGAACAGGATGTGACCGCCGACCTCGCCGTCGTCGAATTGAACGCCAATGGAATCCCTGTGCTCCGCTTGGATCCGGCGGAACTGCCCGGTGGTGTCGACGTGTCCGGGGAATATGTGCACGGCGCGTTCGAGGGTCATCTGTCCGTCGGTGGCCGGGTGGTCAGCATGCAGGGTCTGCGCTCCATCTGGGTGCGCAGACCCGGCACGCCGGCGGCCCGGTCCGCCGACGTCTCCAGCTGGCTGTCCGAGGAGTCCGCGCAAGCGCTGTACGGGATGCTGCGCTGCACCGGCGCACGCTGGATGAACCACCCCGACGCGGCCCGGCAGGCCCGGCACAAGCCCTGGCAGCTGTGGCTCGCGCGGGAGTCCGGCCTGCCGGTGCCCGCCACTCTGATCACCACGTTTCCCCGCGTGGCACGCGAGTTCGCCGTGCGCTACCCGGACCTCGTCGTGAAGCCGGTCTCCGGATCGCACCCCGGGGACGACGGGCTCGCCGTACCGACCACCCGGGTCCGCCCCGACGAGGACTTCCGCGCGGTGGCGCACGGCCCCACCCTGCTCCAGCGCCGGATCCGCAAGGCCGCCGACATCCGGCTCACCGTCGTGGGGGAGCGGATGTTCGCCGCCCGGACCGAGGCCGGGCCCGACGCCGACGACGCCGTGGTGGACGTCCGCTTCAGGACCTCGGGCGTCACCTGGCGCCCGGTGCCGGTCCCGCCCCGCGTGGCGGATGCCGTCACGGCCTATCTCGAACGAGCCCAACTCGCCTACGGAGCCTTCGACTTCGCGGAGGACACGGACGGCATCTGGTGGTTCCTGGAGTGCAACCAGTCGGGCCAGTTCGGCTTCATCGAGATCGAGACCGGACAGCCCATCGGCAGCGCGGTGGCCCAGTGGCTGGCGGGCGAGCCGCTCGGCCCGGCGAACGGTGCGACGGACCCGACACGTCCTTGATCTTTACGCGGGCGCGGTCGGCGGGGTACGAGAGGTGAGGGTGTCCGACGCCGGGCACCCGGTGCGCGCCGTACGCACGAGCCCGAGCCCGGTCCCGGCGCCGCGCCGTCCGACAGCCGACCCAGGGAGCCCGCACCGCATGACACCGGTCGTCACCACCGCACAGGGCGCGCTGCGCGGCAGCACCGACGCCCAGGGCGTCGCCGCCTTCCTCGGAGTCCCCTACGCCGCCCCGCCGTTCGGCCCGCGCCGCTTCCGGGCCCCCGCCCCCGCCGAGCCGTGGACCGGTGAGCGGGACGCCACCGCCTACGGCCCCACCGCGCCCAAGAACCCGTACACCCCGCCCTTCGACGCCCTCATCCCCGAGACCTCGGTGCCGGGCGAGGACTGTCTGAACCTCAATGTCTGGACGCCCGAGCCCGGTCCCGGCGCCCGGCTGCCCGTCATGGTGTGGCTGCACGGCGGCTCGTTCTCCAACGGCTCCGCCAATTCCGGCGGCTATCGCGGCGAGACCTTCGCCCGGGACGGCGTCGTCTTCGTCGGCGTCAACTACCGGCTCGGCACCGACGGCTTCCTCCACCTGCCCGGCGCCCCCGACAACCGCGGCCTGCTCGACCAGCTCGCCGCCCTGGAGTGGGTCCGCGACAACATCGCCGCGTTCGGCGGCGACCCCGACCGCGTCACCGTCTTCGGCGAATCGGCGGGCGGCATGGCCATCGGGCAGCTCCTCGCCCACGCGCGCGCCCGCGGGCTGCTGCGACGGGCCGTGCTGCAGAGCGGTGCCTGCCACCACTTCGTCCGCCCGGAGACGGCCCGCCGGATCGGCGCGCGGATGGCGGACCGGCTCGGCGTCCCGCACACCGCGGAGGCGTTCGCGGCCGTCCCCCTGCCCGAACTGCTCGCCGCGCAGGACGCGCTGCGGATGGAGCTCGCCACGCGGCCCGACCCGGCGGTGTGGGGCGACGCGGCGCTCAACGCCATGCCCTTCGAACCGGTCGCCGACGGCCTCCGGCTCCCCGGCCCCGACCTCGGCGTGGACCTCCTCGTCGGCTCCAACCGGGAGGAGAACCGGCTGTTCATGGTGCCGACCGACCGCTTCCACGGCATCACCGAGGAGCGGGCCCGGCGCGGCGCGACGGCGTACGGCGCGGACTACGACGCGTACCGGGAGCGGCGGCCCGGCGCGGCCCCCGGCGCACTGCTCGAGGCGATCGGCACCGACTGGTTCTACCGCATCCCGGCCGTCCGGCTCGCCGAGTCCGTCCCCGGCACCCACGTCTACGAGTTCGCCTGGCGCTCGCCGCAGTTCGACGGTGAGCTCGGCGCGTGCCACGCCCTCGAACTCGGCTTCGTCTTCGACCTGCTCGACGACCCGGACTATCTGCCGATGGCGGGGGAGAAGGCACCCCGCGACCTGGCCCGCACGATGCACGCCGCGTGGGTGGCGTTCGCCGCGACGGGCGATCCCGGCTGGACCGCGTACGACCCGGCGGGCGAGCGGACGACCATGGTGTTCGACGCGGACGGCTGCCGCACCGAGGCCGATCCCCGGGCGGCGGAGCGAGAACTGTGGCAGGACGTGCGGTGATACGCGGGTGATGTCGCGCACCGGCCGCCCAGTTTTTGCCCGACTGTCACTTCAGCCCCCTTTTCTTCGGCCCCTGCCATCTTGAACACTCCGGGTGCCCCTCTTCGTGGACCGACCACCGTCGAAGCAACAGGAGACCCCCACACCCATGACGGAACTCAATCGCCGCCGCTTCCTCCAGATCGCCGGCGGAACCGCCGCTTTCACGGCCCTCTCCGGCTCCATCGACCGGGCCGCCGCCATCCCCGCCGCGCGGCGCAGCGGAACGGTCCAGGACATCGAGCACATCGTGGTGCTCATGCAGGAGAACCGTTCCTTCGACCACTACTTCGGATCGATGAAGGGGGTGCGCGGGTTCGGTGACCCGCGCCCCGTGACGCTGCCCAGCGGAAAGCCCGTGTGGAACCAGGTGAGCGCGGGCAAGGAGATCCTGCCCTACCACCCGGACGCCGACGATCTCGGCATGCAGTTCATCGCGGGCCTCGACCACGACTGGGCGGGCGGCCACAGCGCCTTCAACAACGGCAAGTACGACAACTGGGTCCCGGCCAAGGGCACCGGCACGATGGCGTACCTGACCCGGGACGACATCCCGTTCCACTACGCCCTCGCCGACAAGTTCACCGTCTGCGACGACTACCACTGCTCGTTCATCGGAGCCACCGACCCCAACCGCTACTACATGCTGAGCGGCTGCGTCGGCAACGACGGCACGGGCGGCGGCCCGGTCCTCGGCAACGAGGAGGCGGGGTACGGCTGGACCACGTACGCCGAGCGCCTGGAGAAGGCGGGCGTCTCCTGGAAGGTCTACCAGGACATCGGCGACGGCCTCGACGCGGCGGGCGGCTGGGGCTGGATCGACGACGCCTACCGCGGCAACTACGGCGACAACTCCCTGCTGTACTTCAACAGCTACCGCAACGCCAAGCCCGGTGACGCGCTCTACGAGAAGGCCCGCACCGGCACGAACGCCAAGGCCGGAGACGGCTACTTCGACGTCCTGAAGGCCGACGTGAAGGCCGGCAAGCTGCCCAAGATCTCCTGGATCGCGGCCCCCGAGGCCTTCTCCGAGCACCCCAACTGGCCCGCGAACTACGGCGCCTGGTACGTCTCCCAGGTGCTCGACGCGCTCACCTCGAACCCCGAGGTGTGGAGTAAGACCGCCCTGTTCGTGACGTACGACGAGAACGACGGCTACTTCGACCACGTCGTGCCGCCGTACGCGCCCGCCTCGGCGAACCAGGGCCTGTCGACCGTGGACACGAAGCTCGACTACTACCCGGGCGGCTCCCGGGCCGCCGGTCCCTACGGACTCGGCCAGCGGGTACCGATGATCGTCGTCTCGCCCTGGTCCACGGGCGGCTACGTCTGCTCGGAGACCTTCGACCACACGTCGATCCTCCAGTTCATGGAGAAGCGGTTCGGGGTCAAGGAGACCAACATCTCGCCGTGGCGGCGCGCCGTCTGCGGCGACCTCACCTCGGCCTTCGACTTCTCCCTCAAGGTCACCGACCCCGCCGACCTGCCCGACACCGCGGCCTACGAGCCGCCGGACCGCGACCGGCACTCCAGCTACGTGCCCAAGCCGCCCGCGCAGGGCACGCTGCCCAAGCAGGAGAAGGGCTCCCGGCCGAGCCGCCCGACCCCCTACGCGCCCTACGTCGACGGCGCCGTGGACCTCGCGACGGGCAAGTACAAGCTGACGCTCAGCGGCGGCGACACCAAGGGCGCCTTCTTCCAGGTCCGCTCGCAGAGCCGCGGCGACGGCCCCTGGACGTACACCGCCGCGGCGGGCAAGCCGGTCTCCGACAGCTGGAACTCGGCGTACTCGGCGGGCAGGTACGACCTCACGGCGCACGGACCGCACGGCTTCCTGCGCGCCTTCAAGGGCGACAACAAGGTGGCGGAGCCCGAGGTGACCGCCCGGCACGACGGCGGCACCGGCAATCTGAAGCTGACCCTGAAGAACCCGGGGACCGCCGACGCCCGGATCACCGTCACCAACGCCTACGGCGGCTGGCACGCGACGTACACGGTGCGCGCGGGCGCCACCGTCACCCGGACCGTCGACCTGCGCGCGAGCAAGCGCTGGTACGACCTGACGGTCGTCGTCGAGGGCAACGCCGGATATCTGCGCCGGCTCTCCGGGCACGTCGAGAACGGCACGGCCGGAGTGAGCGACCCGGGCATCGCCACCGTGTAGTTCCGGGCCCGCACCGGGGGTCGCCGGGGTGCACATCACACCCGTCCATCTGGTCACATTCCCAGGTCGGCGCGGTAGTGTGCCCCGGTGACTTCGCCTTCAAGCACCCCCGCAGGTTGGTACCCGGACCCCCACGGGGTGCCCCAGACGCTGCGGTGGTGGGACGGTTCCCAGTGGACCGACCACACGCACGCGGCGCCGGCCGAGCAGCCCGCGGCCGCCGCCCAGGTTCCGCCGCAGCAGCCGCCGCTCCAGCCGCAGCCCGTGATGGCTCAGCAGCACTTCGGCGGCCAGGCCGCCCCCGCGCCGCAGCACCCGGACGCCGCGCGCGTCCAGCGCCAGGTGCAGCAGCAGGCCGGGGTCGCACCGGCCGGGCAGGGCGGCGGCTCGCTGTTCACCGAGCCGGTCCTGGTGGTGAACCAGAAGGCCAAGCTGATCGAGCTGACCAACGAGTACACCGTCATGGACCAGCACGGGAACCCGCTCGGCTCGGTCACCGAGATCGGCCAGAGCGGTCTGAAGAAGGCCCTGCGCTTCGTGTCGTCCGTCGACCAGTTCATGACGCACAAGCTGGAGATCCGCGACGCGTACGGGCAGCCGCAGCTGGTGCTCACCCGGCCCGCGAAGTTCATCAAGTCCCGGGTCCTCGTGGAGCGCCCGGACGGATCACCGGTCGGTGAGATCGTCCAGCAGAACGCCATCGGGAAGATCAACTTCGCGATGGTCGTGAACGGCCAGCAGGTCGGCGCGATCAAGGCGGAGAACTGGCGTGCCTGGAACTTCGCGATCGTCGACCACGCCGGGCAGGAGGTCGCCCGCATCACCAAGACGTGGGAGGGCCTGGCCAAGACGATGTTCACGACCGCGGACAACTACGTCCTGCAGATCCACTTCCAGCTGCCCGAACCGCTGCTCAGCCTCGTCGTGGCGACCGCCCTGACGGTGGACACCGCGCTGAAGCAGGACTCCCGCGGCCTGGGGTGACCCGCGCCCCGTCGGGGGGCGCGGCCGGAGGGGATTGTCGAGGGCCCCGTCAGGGGCGCGGGGAACTGCGCGAGCGACCACGACGGACGCGCGCCCGCGATGACACCCGAAGGCCCTACGGCGCGAAGGCCACGGGGCTCTGCCCCGGACCCCGCTCCTCAATCGCCGGAGGGGCTTGAAGGGCGGTCGCCGTAGGGAGTTGAGGGGGCAGCTGTCCGGTGGTCACGACCACGGAGTCGCCGGTCACCGTCGACCGGGTCAGCAACAGCACCCCGCGCGCCGCGAGCACCGCCCCCGCCCCGGCCAGCACGTACCCCGCGACCCCACCCTGAAGCCGCTCGCCCAGCAGCGAGAGACCGATGACCGCGGCGGCCACCGGATTGGCCAGCGTGACCATCGCCAGCGGGGCGCCGAGCCCGCCCTGGTACGCGGTCTGCGACAGCAGAAGACCGCCGGCGGCGAACAGGGCGACCAGTACCGCCACCACCACGACCTGCGCGGTGAACACGGAACCCGAACGGTCCGTCGCCGCCACCGTCACCGTCTGGGTGAGCGCGGAGGCGACCCCCGAGGCGACCCCGGACGCGGTGGCGTGCCGCAGCCCCGGGCGGGCGCCGCGCCGGGCCAGGAGGCCGATGAGCGCCGTCGTCAGACCGGCGACCGCGAGGGCCTGCGGCAGGGAGAGCGTGTCGTCGGGTGCGGGCCCCGACGCCGTCACCAGCAGCGCGGCCAGACCGAGCAGGGTCAGGGCGGTGCCCCGCCACTCGACCACGGTCACCCGCCGCCCGGCGATCCGGGCGCCGAGCGGCACGGCCGCGACCAGCGTGAGCGCGCCGAGCGGCTGGACCAGGGTGAGCGGCCCGTACTTGAGGGCGGCGACGTGCAGCAGCGCCGCCGCGGCGTTGAGCAGGACCGTCCCCCACCAGGCCCCGGTGGTCAGGAGCCGCAGCGTGCCGCCCCCGGACCGGGCCGCGAGCCGCTCCTGGGCCACGGCCGCGGCGGCGTAGGCCACGGCCGAGACGAGGCAGAGCGCGACGGCGAGCAGGGTGGCGCTCATCGCTCGGCCCCGCTCGTCACGAGCTGCGGCGCGGTGGCCGCGGAGGTGGATCCCGGCGTCGGGGAGACCTGCACCGGGATGCGCAACGGCATCCGGGCCAGGACGTCGGAGGCGGACAGCGAGTCCGGCGGCGTCCGTGGGGCGGGTCGCGGCGACCACGGCGCGGAGGCCGACGCGCCGCGCGTCTCGGCGACGGCGGCCGGGTGGGCCGGGACCGGCAGCAGATGCCGGCCGATGCCCCGCCCGCTGACCGTGTGCGGCAGCCGGATCACCGCGAGGGCGGCACCGAGCAGCGCCGTCGCCACGATCGCGTCCAGCCAGTAGTGGTTGGCGGTGCCGACGACCACGAACAGGGTGAGCAGCGGGTGCAGCAGCCACAGCCAGCGCCACGTGGAGCGCGTCGCGACGATCAGCCCGACGGCGACCATCAGGGCCCAGCCGAAGTGCAGCGAGGGCATCGCCGCGAACTGGTTGGCCATGGTGTCGGTGTCCGGCTTGGCCGCGTACACGGAGGGACCGTAGACCTGCGCGGTGTCGACGAGGTGCGCCGCCCCCAGCATCCGCGGTGGGGCCAGCGGGAACGTCAGGTGCAGCGCGAGCGCGGCGGCCGTCAGCGCGGCCAGCACCCGCCGCGTCCACACGTAGTGGCGCGGGCGGCGCAGGTACAGGAAGAGCAGGAGCCCGAGCGTGGCCGGGAAGTGCACGGTCGCGTAGTAGGTGTTCGCCGCGTGGACGAGGGTGTCGCTGTGCAGCAGGACGCCCTGCACCAGACCCTCGCCGGGCAGGTGCGCGGACCGTTCGAGATGCCAGACATCGCCGGCGTTGCGGAACGCCTCGGCGGTGTGGCCGTTGGCCAGCTGGCGGCCGAACTTGTAGACGAGGAAGAGTCCTACGACCAGCAGGAGCTCGCGGACCAGGGGTGGTCGGGCGACGGATGCGTCCGGCTCCGGTTCGGCAGGCTCGGTAAGGGAATTCATCCCCCGGCCCCTTTTCGTGACGACTGGGTGGTGCGTGGTGCGCTTTATCGATACGAGAGTGTACCGATACGCCAGTGTACCGAAACGCTGGCGTACCGGTACACTGACGTATCGATAGTGGTTGTGATCTCATCGGCACCGACATCGCCACCGAGTGGAGGAGCATCGTGACGACGACGCGCGACAAGGGAACCGAGCCGGTCGGTGCGACCGCGCCGACCGCATCGCGCCGCTCGAAGATCACGCCCGAGCGCGCGCAGGAGTTCTACGACGCCGTGCTCGACCAGCTCCGCCGGCACGGGTACGAGGCGCTGACCATGGAAGGGGTCGCCGCGCAGGCCTGCTGCAGCAAGTCGACCCTGTACCGGCAGTGGAAGACGAAGCCGCAGCTCGTGGCCTCCGCGCTGCGGGCCGGCCGCTGTGTGACGTTCTTCTCGGCGGACACGGGCAGCCTCGCCGGGGACCTGGTGGCCGCGGCGCGGCACGCGGCGAACCAGGGCAAGCGGGACACGGCCCTGCTGCAGGCGCTCGGCCACGCCGTCCTCCAGGACAGCGAGCTGAAGACAGCGCTGCGCGAGGCGCTGGTCGAACCGGAGATCGCGTCGATCGACGCGATGGTCGAGCGGGCCGTGGCGCGCGGCGAGATCGCCGCCGACCATCCGGCACTGCCCTATGTGGCCGCGCAGCTCTTCGGAGTCATGCGCAGCCGCCCCGTCCTGGAAGGGCGCTACGCCGACGCCGACTACCTGGTCGGCTTCGTGACGCGCGCGCTGATTCCAGGACTCGGCCTGACCCACGAGGATCAGGCCCCTTAGACGGGAGACCGCCGGTCGCAGGGATGACCGGCCGGCGGTCTGCCCGCGCCGCACCGTGGGGACGGGGGCGGCGCGCACCCCCGGGCCGGGCGGGTTCCTCCTTGAGCGGAGGGGGACCTGCCCGGCCCGTATGCGGTGGGTTCCGGCGCGGGCCGGTCAGACGCCCTGGCCGCTGCCGCCCGAGGCGCTGCCGGTCAGGTCGGACTTCTTGATGCCCTTGACGATCTCGTCGATCGCCGAGTCGTCCGGTCCCGTCGTCTTCTCCTTCGCCGTCTTCGGCTTGTCCACGCCGATACGGATCACGACCAGGGAGTCGGAGCGGGACGGGGAGGGCAGGACGACCGACTCCACCCAGGCGTCGACCTCGGCCTCGGTGTCCACGCTCCAGCGGACCAGATAGCCCTTCTGTCCCGCCACCGTGACCTTCTTCGAGAGCAGCTCCTTGTGCCCGGAGATCCCGCCGTAGGTCTTGCCGCCGTAGGACGCCTTCGCGTTCTTGGCGATGTCCTCCTTGGCGGCGGCCTCGGCGGTGGTCGCGGACAGCTTGAGCGCCTTCGCCGACGCGCTGGAGGCGCCGCCCTTCACGCACGTCTTGCCCGAGCCGTCCGGGCAGGTGTACGTGCCCGTCTGCACCCCGGCGGAGCCGACGCCGTCCGCGCCGGTCCAGCCGTCGGGCACGGGCAGGGCTATCCCGTTGCCTATGTCGGTGGCGAAGCCCTTGTCGAGCGGTGCCTGCGGGGACTGGTCGGGCGCCTCGGGCGACGGGCTGGCGCCCTGGCCGCCGTCGCCGCCCTGCCCGCCGTCGCCGCTCTCCGGGCCGCCCCCGCCGCCGGGCGGCTCGGGCTGCCTCGACTGGGAGTCGACCCGGTCGCTCTTGCCGTCGTCGCTCGCGGTCAGCGCGTACACGCCGCCGCCGATCCCGGCGAGCACCACGACCGCGACCGCCGCCGCGATGGCGATCCGCGCCTTGCTGCGCGGCTTCGGCGGCAACTGCCCCGGATAGGCCTGATAGTTGGGATATGCCGGATAATTCCCCGCCGGCGGGTACCCGGGGGCGCCCGGCGGCTGCACCGGCTGTGCGGGCATCTGCACCGGCGCCGGGGGCTGGGCCGCTTCCGGCACCGCGTCCTGCGGCGGAGTCGGCGACGGGGTCGTGGCGGGTCTGGTCTGTTCCGTCCAACGGCCGCCGTCCCACCAGCGTTCGGTGCGCGGGCCGCCTGGAACCTGACCCGGATCGGGGTACCAGCCTGCGGGAGTCTGCGACGTCATGGCCGCCACAGTATGAGGCGCGCCTGAAAGGCGGATGAGAGGGGCGCTGTTCAGCCCGCATTACGGGCGAGATCGTTATGCGCCGCGCACCTCCCGCCACCGACAGCCCCGATCAAATGTCACCGGCTCCGCAACCCCCCACCACGGCGGCCCGGCGCGCACTACTCTCGTGACCAGTACACACCGGTACGACACCTGGAGGGTGCGGGATGACTCAGGGACGGCACGCCGACGCCGCCTCCTGTGGGCCCCAGTTGTGGGAGCGGGAGCCCGAACTGGACGTCGCCGCAAGGGCACTGGACGACCTGTGCGCGGACGCCGCCTCCTCGGGCAGCCTCGTCGTCTACCGGGGAGAGGCGGGGATCGGCAAGACCGCCCTGCTCGACCAGGTGCGCCGGCTGGCACAGGGCCGGGCCACCGTGTGGTCCGCACGGGGCGGCGAGACCATCACCTCCGTCCCGTTCAACGTCGTACGGCAACTGCTGCAGCCCGCGCTGCTCGCGCTCTCCGAGGAGGAGTCCCGCGAGTACTTCGGCGACTGGTACGACATCGCGGGCCCCGCGCTCGGCATAGCCGAGCCCACCGGCCGGCAGGCGGACCCGCAGGGCGTGCGGGACGGACTGGTCGCCGCGGTCTCGCGGCTGGCCCGGCTGCACTGGCCGTTGGTGCTGCTGATCGACGACGCGCACTGGGCCGACCTGGAGACCCTCGAATGGCTCGTCGCGTTCGCCGAGCGCCTCGACGACCTGCCGGTCCTGGTCGTCGTCGCGCAGCGCGACCCGGAGGGCGAGCAGGTTGCCGCCTGCCTGGACGCGGTCGCGCTCGCCGCCCGCCAGGACACCTCCCGGCTGCGCCCGCTCAGCCCGGACGCCACCGCGGGACTGACCCGGGCCACGCTCGGCCCGCACGCCGACGACCCGTTCTGCCGCGAGATGTGGGCGGTCACCGGCGGAAACCCGTACGAGACGGTCGAGTTGCTGGCCAAGGTGCAGGACGCCGGGATAACGCCCGAGGAGAACCGCGCCGCCGAACTGCGCGCGCTCAACAAGACGGCCCGCGGCCGCGGCCTCGTCACCCGGCTCGAAGGACTCGGCACCGAGGCGACCCGGTTCGCCTGGGCCGCCGCCGTCCTCGGCACCCGGATCGAACCGGGCCTCGCCGCCCTCCTCGCCGGGATGAACCCCGAGCAGGCCGGCCGCTGCGCCGACCGGCTGCGCACCGCCCGCATCCTCACCGACGGCGCCTACGGGGACGTCGGCACCCTGGAGTTCGTGCACCCGCTGATCGCCTCGGCCGTCTACGAGTCGATCCCGCCGGCCACCCGCACCGCCATGCACGGCCAGGCCGCCTGGGCGGTCACCGCCTCCGGACACGGCCCGGCCGCCGCCTCCCGGCACCTCCTCGAAGTGCACCCCGACGACGACCCCGAACTCGTCGAGCAGCTGCGCGCCGCCGCCCGCGAGCACCTCGCCGTCGGTGCCCCGGCCGCGGCCCGCCGCTGTCTGGAGCGCGCGCTGGAGGAGCCGCCGCTGCCCGAGCTGTGGCCGCACGTGCAGTACGAGCTGGGCTGCGCCACGCTGCTCACCTCACCGGCCACCACCGTCCGGCATCTGCGCGCCGCCCTCGAGGCCACACCCGGTCTGTACGGCGAGGAGCGCGTCGACGCGGTCTGCCGGATGTCCCAGGCCCTGGTCCACAACGATCAGCTCGCGGACGCGCTCACCCTCATCGACGCCGAGTCCCACCAGCTGGAGCCCGGCCCGCAGCGGATGCGGCTCCAGGCCAGCCGCTTCTTCTGGGAGAGCATCTACAACGGCGAGTCGGACGCCCCGGCCCGCTCCCGCAGGCTCGCCGACCTCGCCGCCAAGGTCACCGGCCGCGACAACGCGGAGCGGGTGCTGCTCATCCTGCGCGCCTTCGACATGATGAACCGCGGGGAGAACGCCGAGGAGGTCGCGGAGTACTGCGACCGCGCCCTGGTCAACGGCCGCCTCGCGCCCGGACTCGGCTGGACCGACACCGAGTGGAGCTTCGAGATCCTGATCGCCCTCGGGTTCTCGTACATCTTCTCCGACCGGCTCGACCGGGCCGAGAGCCTCTTCGCGGAAGGCATCCGGGCCTACGAGAGCGCCGGCTGGAGCGGCGGACACCTCGCCGTCGCCCACGCCTTCGCCGGATACGTCCACCGCAGGCGCGGCCGGCTCACCGAGGCGGAGGCGCTGCTGCGCGAGGCACTGCGGCTGACCGACCGCGTCGGCCGCGGACTGCCCATGCACTGGGACGCCGCGGGCAAGCTCATCGACACCCTGCTCGCCCGGGGCCGGCCCGACGAAGCCCTCAAGATCGCCGAGCGCTACGACTACGCGCCGCCCTACCCGTCGACGATCCTGTTCCCCGAGGCGTACTCCGTGCGCGGCCGGCTGATGCTCGCCATCGGCCGCACCGCCGAGGGCATCAGCGAACTGGAGGCGGCGAGCAAGGCCGCGCAGGCCCGTGGCGGGCACAACACCATCGTCTCCTCGTGGGCCTGCGACCTGGCCCGCGCCGTCGCCGACACCGATCCCAAGCGCGCCGCCGATCTCGCGGTGCAGGCCCGTGTCCAGGCGGAGCGGCTCGGCACGGACACGGCCATAGGGGAGGCGCTGCGGTGCGCTGCCGCGCTGGAGACCGGGCAGCGGCAACTGACCCTGTACGCCAAGGCGGTGACCTATCTCGAGGCGTCCCCGAGCGCGTACGAGCATGCGCTGGCCCGCGTCGAGTACGGGATCGCCGCGCGGTCGCGGGCCGAGCTCAATCACGGGTTGCAGCTGGCCCGTTCCTGTGGCGCCGAGGGTTTGGCCAACCGGGCCCGAGAGGTGCTGGAGACGGGGCGCGGGCTGCACTGACCGGTTCTTCGGGTGCGGCCCGGTGGCCGCTTCTCGCGCAGTTCCCCGCGCCCCTGAGGCATGCGCTGCGCGCAGCCTCCCCGATGAGATGCCGCACGAAGTGCGCATCTCAGGGGCGCGGGGAACTGCGCGGCCGGTCGCGACGGTGCCGCGCTAGATCGAACCGGGCTCACCCTCGGAGAGCGCCCGTTGGGCCACGGCGAACGCGGAGTTGGCCGCCGGGACGCCCACATACACCGCGCACTGCTGAAGCACGGCACCGATCTCGTCCGGGGTGAGGCCGTTGCGGCGGGCGGCCCTGACGTGCATGGCCAGCTCGTCGAGGTGACCGTGCGCGACCAGCGCGGTCATGGTGATCATGCTGCGTTCGCGGCGGCCGAGCGTCGGGTCGGTCCAGATCTCGCCCCAGGCGTAGCGCGAGATGAAGTCCTGGAACCTGGCGGTGAACGGCGTCTGCCGGGCCTGTGCCCGGTCGACGTGGGCGTCGCCGAGGACCTCGCGGCGCACCTCCATGCCGCGCCGGGCGCCCTGCCCGAAGTGGGAGCGGAGCAGCCCGAGGACCGCGTCCGGACGTTCGGCGACGGCCAGGTGCGAGGCGCCGGACAGCTCGACGAGTTCGGCGCCGCGCACCGCGTCGGCGATCTCCCGCAGATGCGCGGGCGGTGTCGCCGGGTCCTCGCGCCCGGCGATCAGCAGCGTGGGCACGGTGATGTCCCGCAGCCGGTCGCGCAGATCGAAGGCGGCGAGCGCGTCGCAGCAGGCGGCGTACGCCTCGGGGGAGGCGTCCCGGTTGTCCCGCACCAGGCGCGGCGCGGAGAACCCCGGGGTGAACCAGCGGGCCGGCGCGCTCTCGGCCACCCCGGCCGTTCCCTCCGCGCGGACGAGCGCGGCCCGCTCCCGCCAGGGCCCGGGCCCGCCGAAGTGCGCGGAGGAGCAGAGCACGGCGAGGCTGCCGACCCGCTCCGGGTGGTGCACGGCGAGGTGCAGCCCGACGGCGCCGCCCAGCGACACACCCGCGTAGGCGAACCGGCCGATCCCCAGCTCGTCGGCGAGCGCCAGCACGAGTCCGGCGAGGTCGGCGACGGTGGCACCGGCCGCGATCAGCCCGGCGTCGGACCCGCCGTGCCCCGGCAGGTCCCAGCGCACGACGCGGTGGGCCGTGGACAGTTCGGGTGCCACCTGGTCCCACAGTGCGAGCGAGGTGCCGAGCGAGGGCCCGAGGAGGAGCGGGGGCGCGGTGGGGGAGCCCTCCGCGTGGTGGTGAAGAAGACGACTCATGGTGAACTCCAGAGAGCGAGAGGGGCAGTCGCGGCGGGGGCGTCACACACGGGCCAGCGCCCGGTCGACCAGCGCCCCGGCGGCCCCCACGTACCGGGCCGGATCGAGCAGCGCCGCGACGTCGACGGACCTCAGGTCCGGCTCGTCGGCGAGCGCCTCGCCCAGCGGACACCCCCGCTCGCGGGCCGTCGCGGCGGCAGCGGCCAGCAACTCCTTGGCCCGCGCGCGGCCCACGACACCGGCCAGTTCGGCGGAGAGCCGCTCGGAGACGATCGCGCCCCCGGTCAGCCCCAGGTGCTCGCGCATCGCGTCGGCGCGCACCACGAGCCCCCGGGTGAGCTCGGCGGCGTCCCGGGCCGCACCGCCGACCAGCCGCAGCAGCTCCCGCAGCGTGGCCCACTCGGCGTGCCAGGCCCCGGCGGGCCGCTCGTCCTCGGCGGGCAGCGACCCGTACAGCGTCGCCGCGAGTGCGGGCGCCCGCCGGGCCGCGGCGGCGATCAGCGTGGAGCGCACCGGGTTCGCCTTGTGCGGCATGGCGGAGGAGCCGCCGCCCGAGCCCTCGGCCAGCTCCCCGATCTCCGTACGGGACAGGGTGAGCACATCGGCGGCCGTCTTGCCGAGCGCGCCCGCCGTGAAGGCCAGCGCTCCCGCGAGGTCGGCGACCGGGGTCCGCAGCACATGCCACGGCAACGTCGGCGCGGCCAGGCCGAGTTGGTCCGCGTACGCGTCCACGAGAGCGAGCGGGTCCGCGGCGCCGTACGCCTCGAAGGCCGCCAGCGTCCCCGCCGCGCCACCGAGCTGCACCGGCAGCACGACCGCCCGCAGCCGGTCCCGCGCGTCGAGCACCAGCGACCGCCAGCCGGCCGCCTTCAGTCCGAACGTCGTCGGCACGGCGTGCTGCGTGAGCGTCCGGCCCGGCAGGACGGTGTCCCGGTGCTCGGCCGCGATCCGCCCCAACTCACGCGCGATGGAGTCGAGTTCATCGGTGACGAGAGCCAGCGTCCGTGCCGCGACCAGCATCAGCGCGGTGTCGAGCACGTCCTGGCTGGTGGCGCCCCGGTGCACATACGCGCCGTGCTCGGCGGGGACCGCGGCCGTCAGATCGGCGACCAGCGGGATCACCGGATTGCCGCCGGAGCGGGCCCGCCGCGCGAGGTCCCGTACGTCGAAGGCGTCGGCCACGGCCGCCTCCGTCACCGCGTCGGCGGCCGCGGCGGGCGCGAGTCCGAGCGCCGACTGCGCCCGGGTCAGGCCCGCCTCCGCGTCCAGGAGGGCCTGGAGAAAGGCCTGTTCGGAGGTGGTGCGCTCGGTGGGCGCGTCCTCGCTGCCGGGGTCGAACAACGTCACGTGAACTCCAGGAAGACCGTTTCGCCCTCGCCCTGAAGGCGCACGTCGAAACGGTACGTGCCGTCCGCCTGCGGACGGGCGATCAGCGTGTCGCGGCGCTCCGCGTCGAGGCGGCCGAGGAGCGGGTCGTCGGCGAGCGCGGCGTCGCTCCCGAAGTAGATCCGGGTGAACAGATGGACCAGCAGCCCGCGAGCGAACACGCACACGCTCAGGTACGGGGCATGGTCGCCCCGGGCCCCCGGCAGCCTCGTCCGCACGTACCACTGCCCGTCCGCGTCGGTCTGGCTGCGGCCCCAGCCGGTGAACTCCCAGTTGTTGCGCCCGAGATAGCCGCCGGTGGCCGGGTCGCGCCGGATCGAGCCGGTGGTCCGCGGCAGCTCGCCCTCGCTGTCGGGGCCCCAGATCTCCAGGAACGCGTCGGGCACGGGGGTGCCCGCGCCGTCGTACACGTACCCGTGCACCACGACCTCGTCCGGGTCGCCGGCGGGGGCGATGTCGGGGCCTCCGGGGAACGGCAGCGCGTAGCCGTAGAACGGGCCGACCGTGTGCGACGGGGTCGGCAGCACCTGCTCCGGTTCGCTGATGTCCCTCTTCGTCATGGTGTCTGCTCAGCGCCCTTCTTCGATCCAGGTGGCCTGCGGGCCGTCGAGGACGATGTCCCAGTGGTAGCCCATCGAGAACTCCGGCACGGACAGGCTGTGGTCGTAGGTGGCGACCAGGCGCTGCCGGGCGGCGTCGTCGGTGACGGACTGGATGATCGGGTCGTACGGGAACAGCGGATCGCTCGGGAAGTACATCTGCGTCACGAGCCGCTGGGTGAACGCCGGGCCGAACATCGAGAAGTGGATGTGGGCGGGGCGCCAGGCGTTGAGGTGGTTGCGCCACGGATACGGACCCGGCTGGATCGTGGTGAAGCGGTAGCCGCCCTGATCGTCCGTCAGGACCCGTCCCACGCCGGTGAAGTTGGGGTCGAGCGGGGCGTCGTGCTGCTCGCGCTGATGGGCGTAGCGGCCCGCCGAGTTGGCCTGCCAGATCTCGACCAGCTGGCCGCGCAGCGGACGCCCGGCGCGGTCGAGGAGACGGCCCGAGACGGTGATCCGCTCGCCGATCGGTTCGCCGGTGTGCTGCCGGGTGAGGTCGTTGTCGATCTCGGTGATGTCGCGCTCGCCGAAGGCGGGGGAGGCCAGCTCCACCAGCTCCGGGTCCTTCGACACGTCGATGGCGACCGGCGGCTGTCGAGGATGGCGCAGGGTGGACGAGCGGTAGGGGGCGTAGTCGCGGCGCGGGTGGTGCTCGACGGGCGCACCGGAGGCGACCCGCTTCTCGTACGCGGCGTGCTCGGCCGCGATCTCGGCGTCGATGTCGGCTTGAGTGAGGGTCATGGGAGTTCGCGGCCTTCTCGGAGAAATGCTCAGCGCACTGAGTATCTTCTGGATGAGCGACACGTTGCCACTGGGTATGGGAGTCGTCAAGGGTCTAGCATTGCTCAGTGCACTCACGTAATTCCGACGCAGACCGGAGGTCCGCGATGGTCGCGGTGGACCTGAGCAGCCACCCCGGGCACCTCGCCCGGCGGCTCCAGCAGGCGCACTATCTGCTGTGGAACACGATGGTCTCCGAGGAGATCACGTCACCGCAGTTCGCGGTCCTGAACGCGCTGGTGGCCGAGCCGGGCCTGGACCAGCGCACCGTCGGCGAGCGCGTCGGCCTCGACCGGTCCACGATCGCCGAGGTGATCAGCCGGCTCACCCGGCGCGAGCTGCTCGACAAGGTGCGCGATCCGCGGGACGGCCGCCGCTGGCTGCTCCGGCCGACCGCCGAGGGCCTGCGCGCGCACAAGAAGCTGACCCTGCGCACGGCCCGGATGAACCAGGTGTTCCTGGCGCCGCTCGACGCGACGGAGCAGGCCCAGTTCTTCGACCTCATCCAGCGGGTGGCGGACGCGGCGGAGGGGCTGCGCCGCCCGCAGGAGCCGGCGCTGGGCACGCACGGCTGACCCCCGGACGCCGGGGCTACTTCTTCGCGAACACCACCCACACCTGCCCCGGCGCGAACGGCAGCGGGCCGCCGCCGTCCGCCGCCGTGAACGTGGTGCCGCTCCGCGCGGCCGGCCGCGACCACCGCGCTTCGTGCGCCCGCCCGTCCCGCAGCACCAGCGCCCGCCCCGAGCCGACCGTCCGGGACAGCGGTGACGTGCTGCCGTTCACGTCGTGGAAGCGCGAGGGCAGCACGTCGACGTACTGCACCACGACCGTCGGCGCCGCGAGCCGCTTCCCCCGGGCGTTCGTCGCGGGCCGGCCGTCCATGCCCACCAGCCAGCGCCCCTGCCCCGACGACCAGTCGAAGGTGAACTGTGCGGCGGGGAAGCGCACCGTCTGCCGGGTCCGTGGCTGTCCGCCCGCGGGCGCCTTCGCGGCGAACCGGAAACCGGCCGCGGTCCCCGCACCCGTCCCGGCCGTCGTCCGCCCGAGGCTGCCGGGCCGCAGATACAGATTGTGCGGCGCGGGTTTCCCTCCGCCCCGGAAATAGGCGGCCGGCTTCGCGCCCTGCGGCACCGCGTGCAGCGGCGCCGCGTCGATCAGCGGCTTGAGCCTGCCCTGCGCCCCGGAGTAGGCGAGCGTCGGCTCGTCGAACTGGCGCAGCAGGTCCAGATCGGTCTCGCGGGCGCTGCGCACCGGTCCCACGACGTCGGGGACCCGCGTCCCGAACACCGCCATGAGCCGGCTGAGGCCGCCCTCCACCTGCTCCGCGTACACGATGTCGGCGTCCTCGAGACCGGTCTGCGGACGCGCCGCGCCCACGTTGTCGATCTTCACCGCGAGGACTCCCGGGCCTCCGGAACCCTGCCCGCCGGGCGGCGTGCCCGTGGGCTTGCAGGCCGCGGAGAGCACCCCGAGCGCGCCGATGACGAACCCCCGCCTACGCATCCCGCGCATCTCGTTCACGTACCCCGCATACCCATCGCGGGCCGCCGCTCACCCCACGAGATCCGGCCGCGCCCCGCTTCAGCGCAGCACGTCCGCCAGATCGAACGAGACCGGTTCCTCCAACTGCGCGTACGTACAGCTCCCGGGCTCCCGGTCGGGGCGCCAGCGGCGGAAGCGGGCCGTGTGCCGGAAGCGCGCCCCGTTCTCCATGTGGTCGTACGCCACCTCGCAGACCAGCTCGGGCCGCAGCGCCACCCACGACAGGTCCTTCTTGCCCGTCCAGCGGCTCGTCGCGCCCGGCATCCGCTTCCCCTCGTGCGCGGACTGGTCGCCCCAGTCCGCCCACGGGTGCCCGGCGGGGTCGTCCATGCGCAGCGGCTCCAGCTCCGCGACCAGTTCCGTGCGCCGCTTCATGGTGAAGGCCGCGCACACCCCGACATGCTGGAGGGCGCCCTGGTCGTCGTGGAGCCCGAGGAGCAGGGAGCCGACGACGGGGCCGCTCTTGTGGAAGCGGTACCCGGCGACCACGCAGTCCGCCGTCCGCTCGTGCTTGACCTTGATCATCAGGCGTTCGTCCTGGCGGTAGCGCAGGTCCGGCGGCTTGGCCACGATGCCGTCGAGCCCCGCGCCCTCGAACTGCTCGAACCAGCGTCCCGCCAGCTCGGCGTCGGTCGTCGCGGGCGCCACGTGCACGGGCGCGGAGGTGTCGGCCAGGGCCTCCTCCAGGCGCCGTCTGCGCTCGGCCAGCGGGGTGTCGGTCAGCGACTCGTCGCCGAGCGCCAGCACGTCGAAGGCCACGAAGGAGGCCGGGGTGCGTTCGGCGAGGGTGCGCACCCGGGAATCGGCCGGGTGGATCCGCTCGCTCAGCGCGTCGAAGTCGAGCCGCCCGTCCCGCGCGATCACGATCTCCCCGTCGAGCACGCAGCGCTGCGGAAGCCGCTCGGCCAGGGCCGCCACCAGCTCGGGAAAATACCTGGTCAGCGACTTGGTGGTGCGGCTGGTCAGCTCGATCTCGGGGCCGTCGCGGAAGACGATCGCCCGGAAGCCGTCCCACTTGGCCTCGTAGTGCATCCCCGCCGGGATCCGGGCGGCGGACTTGGCGAGCATCGGCCGGACCGGCGGCATCACGGGAAGATCCATGAACCGATTCTGTCCCGTACCTCGGGGAATCGCCCGGTATGCGCACTACGTCCGGTCGGCCTAGCGTGGGGCCATGGGCAGCAAAGGCGCGGCAGTGGAGCTGGAAGCGGGCGGGCGGACGGTGCGGCTGTCCAGCCCCGACAAGGTGTACTTCCCCGACGGCGGCGGCGGGAAGGGGTACACGAAGCTGGACCTCGCGCAGTACTTCCTCGCGGTCGGCGACGGCATCGTGCGCGCGCTGCGCGACCGCCCCACCACCCTTGAGCGCTACCCCGAGGGCGTCACCGGCGAGTCCTTCTACCAGAAGCGCGCCGCGAAGAACCTGCCGGACTGGATCCCGACGGCCACCATCACCTTCCCGTCCGGGCGCACCGCCGACGAGATGTGCCCCACCGAGATCGCCGCCGTGGTGTGGGCCGCCCAGTACGGGACCCTCACCTTCCATCCGTGGCCCGTGCGCCGGGACGACCCCGACCACCCCGACGAACTCCGCATCGACCTCGACCCGCAGCCCGGCACCGACTACGCCGACGCGGTGCACGCGGCCCGCGAACTGCGCGCCGTGCTGCACGAGTTCGGCGGGCTGCGCGGCTGGCCCAAGACCTCCGGCGGGCGCGGTCTGCACGTCTTCGTGCCCATCGAGCCGCGCTGGACCTTCACCGAGGTGCGGCGCGCCGCGATCGCCTGCGGCCGCGAACTGGAGCGCAGGATGCCGCAGTTCGTCACCACGGCCTGGTGGAAGGAGGAGCGCGGGGAGCGGATCTTCGTCGACTTCAACCAGACGGCGCGGGACCGCACCATCGCCTCCGCCTACTCGGTCCGCGCCCGCCCGAACGCCCCGGTCTCCGCCCCGCTGACCTGGGACGAGCTGGGCGACGCGCTGCCCCGCGACTTCGACATCGTCTCCCTGCCCAAGCGGTACGCCGAACTCGGCGACGTGCACGCGGACATGGACGCCGAGCGGCACTCCCTCGACGCCCTCCTCGAACTCGCCGACCGGGACGAGAAGGACCGCGGCCTCGGAGATCTGCCGTATCCGCCCGAGTACCCGAAGATGCCGGGCGAGCCCAAGCGGGTACAGCCGAGCCGGGCCAGACACGAGGACTGACCCGGCTCGACCCGCTTCACCACTGCGCTACGGCAGTTCCTTCACCCGGATGTCCCGGTAGGAGATGACGTCCGAGGTGCTGTGCACCTGGAGCCCGACATAGCCGGAGGAGTAGCGCCGGCCGTCGGTGCCCGGGTCGTCGCCCCGCGGGGGTTCGAAGACCTGGCCACCGGTGTTGTCGAACTCGTTGAGCAGCACACCGTTGCGGTAGATCGAGAAGTGCTGGTCCACCACCTTCACCTCGTAGTCGTTCCACGTGCCCTTCTGGGTGACGCCCGCTCCCGCGAGGCCGACCTGGTCGAAGCCGTAGACCGACCCGGTCTTGTACATGTCGCCGTCGGGCTTGTCGAGCACCTGGATCTCGTGCCCGTACTTGATGGCGACCCACTCCGGGCTCGGCTCCTCGGGGTTGTCGTGCACCCACGGGAAGCGCACGAACACACCGCCGTTGGCGTTGCCCGTGCCCGGCGCGTCGTCACGCCACTGGAGCTTCAGCGAGAAGTTCCCGTACTTGCGCTGCGGGAACCAGAGCATCCCCATGCCGTCGACGTCCGTACGGCTGGTGATCGAGCCGTCGTCGTTCAGCGCGAACTTGCCGCCGCCGACCTGCTCCCACTTCGCGAACTGCTCCTGCGTGCCGTCCAGGATCTTGGTGTAGCCCTCGGTCTGGCCGGGCTTGCCGATCGGGGACGCCTTCGCCGCCTTGTTGAGCTTGTTGTACTCGCGCTGGTCGAGGACGCCTTCCTTCAGGAGCCGGTCGGTCACCGTCTTCACGTGCTTCACGAAGAGGGCGTGCGACGTCCACTCCTTCTCGTCCTCGATCAACTCGCCGATCCGGCACCGGTTGTTCGTGACCCGGTTCGGGATGCCCGTGTCGGTCGTCCCGACGAACACCGTGGAGCGCTCGTCGTACTCCGGGCAGTTGGGTGCGGGCACCCCGCCGCCCGACGCGACCGCGAACACGAAGGTCTGCGCCGCGGCGGTGTTCCCCGCCTTGTCGCTCGCCCGGTACGCGACCGAGTGCGCGCCCACCCGGTCCACCACGACCGGCGCGGTGTACGCGAGATAGGGCCCGCCGTCGAGCGAGTACTCGACCTTGTCGACCCCGGAGTCGTCGTCCGTCGCCGTCAGCGTCAGCTTCGCGCTGTTGACGTAGGCGTTGTCCGAGTTCTTGTCGCCGGCGACCGCGAGGGACACGCTCGGCGGGGTGGTGTCCTGCGCGGGCGGCTCGACGACCGTGAAGTCGACGGACTTCTCCGCCGCCCGGTTGCCCGCCTTGTCCGTGGCCCGGTAGCGCACGGTGTACGCGCCCGCCTTGTGCACCATGACCGGCGCGGTGTACGGCTGCCAGGCGCCGTCCGCACCGACCGCGTACTCGATGGTGTTGACGCCGGAACCGGTGTCGGACGCGGTCACCGTGACCGTCGCCATCCCCAGGTAGGCGCCGTCGGCGTCCTTCTCGCCGGTCACCGTCGCCGAGGTCTCCGGCGCCGTCGTGTCGTCCGTCGGCGGCGCCACCACCGTGAACTCCAGGGACTTCTCGGCGGCGGTGTTGCCCGCCTTGTCGGTCGCCCGGTACTTCAGGGTGTGCGCGCCGACCTGGTCGACGACCACCGCGGCCGTGTACGGCGTGTAGGCGCCGTCGTCCAGGGCGTACTCGATCCGGTCGACGCCCGAGCCGTCGTCGGTCGCCGACACGGTCACCGACGCCGAACCGACGAACGCGCCGTCGGCGTTGGTCTGCCCCTCGGCCTTGGCGGAGGTCTCCGGCGCGGTGGTGTCGTCACCGCCGCCGCCGTCCGTCACCGTCAGGACCCCCGTCATGCTGGTGTGGCCGGGGATCGTGCAGTGATAGCGGTACTTGCCGGGGGAGAGGGTGACCTCGACGGAGTACTTGCCGCCCTGGTCGTCGTTCGGGTTGGCCATGATGTTGACCGGGACGTCGTTGTTGTACTCGGGATCCGACACGTCGAAGGTCAGCGTGTGCGGCATCCCCGTGGTGTTGCCGGTCGCCGCGCTGTTCTCGAAGACGATCGTCGCCTTGCCCGCGACCGCGGTCGTCGGCGCCGACGCGTACTTCGTGATGTCGTCGCCGGCCGTCCACGTCAGCACCTGCTCGGCCGCCGTGCCCGACGGGTCCGGCTGGCTGTACGCGGCCTGGGTGCCGCCGAGCCCGAGGAGCAGCAGGAGCGCCGCGAGCAGCGCGATCACATGTCTGGGCCGTTCTCGTGTACGCATGGGTCAGCCCTTCCTGGCCAGCTGATCGGCCGCCGGAGTCGGCTCGCCACCGGTGTACGTGACCTTCCACAGCGCCGACTTGGAGTCGGAGGTGAAGAAGCCGCGCCCGTAGTCGAGGACGTACAGCGCACCGTCGGGACCGAACTTCCAGTCCATGAGGTTCTTGATGCCGTCGTTCCCGACCGGGACGATCTTCTTGAGCGTCTCGGAGTGGACCGGGAGTCCGCCGTCGCCCTGGGTGGCCGGATCCATCACGACCGCGTTGCGCGGCTGGTCGGAGTCGTAGAAGTCACCGACGAACCACTTGCCGTCCCAGTAGCCCGGCCACTTGTCCGCGTTCGGGATCGACGCGTCGTACCGGTACACCGGTCCGTCCATGGCCGCCTGGCCGCCGCCCTTCAGCCACGGCAGCAGATAGGTGGCCTCGTCCTTCTTGTAGGACGGGACGCCGTTCGCGTCGCGCGGGTAGTCCGGGGCGCCGCCCTGCGGCGAGTACCAGATGTTGTTCCCGGTGACCGGCGGCAGATTGACGAGACCGTCGTTGTTCGGCGACTCGTTCTTCGGGTGGTCGCAGTCGTACCAGCCCAGCGGCTTGCTCGGGTCCGGCAGATTGCGGTCGCGGTAGGGCTGCTTGTTGCCCATGCAGTACGGCCAGCCGCGGTTCGACGCCTTGGTGATGACGGCGAACGTGTCGTACTTCGCCGGACCCCAGGTCGTCGAGGGCTCACCGGCGTCCGGTCCGACCCAGCCCGCGTAGAGCGTGTCGGTCTTCCGGTCGATCGAGATGCGCGCCGGGTTGCGGACGCCCATCACATAGATCTCGCCGCGCGTCTTGCCGCCGCCCTCTGCCGTCTCCTTGCCGGTGAAGAGGTTGCCCTCCGGCAGGGTGTACGTGCCGTCGGCCTCCGGGTGGATGCGCAGGATCTTGCCGTTGAGGTTGTTGGTGTTGCCCGCGGTGCGGCGGGCGTCGGCGAACGAGACGCCCTTGTAGTTCGGCTCCGGGTTGTTGCCCGAGTAACCGTCGCTGAACTGCGAGGAGTTGTTGTCGCCGGTCGCGACGTACAGGTTCCCCTTCGAGTCCCAGGCCATCCCGCCACCGGCGTGGCAGCAACTGTGCACCTGAACCGGCCACTTGAGCAGCACCTTCTCGCTGCTCAGGTCCAGCTTGTTCGTGGCCCGGTCGAGCGTGAAGCGGGAGACCCGCCGCTCGGCGATCTGCTTGTCCCGGTCGAGCTGCGAGTGCGGCGTGTAGTGCAGGTACACCCACCCGTTCTGCTCGAACTTCGGATCCAGCTCGATGCCGAGCAGCCCCTCCTCGACCTTGACGAGCTCGTCGCCGCCGCCCTTGTTGCCGAAGACGGTCAACTCCCCGGCGAGAGTGACCTTCTTGGTCTTCGGGTCGTAGACGTGGATCTGCCCCTTGCCCTTGCCGACGTCGGGGTCGTTCCAGTCCGTGACGACCGGCTGCGAGGAGTCCGCGCCGCCGCGCCCGATGTAGAGGATCCGCCCGTCGGGCGCGCTCACCAGGCCGTGCGGCTCGCCGATCTGGTCGTTCTGCCCGGGCTGATTGGCCTGGGTCAGCCGCTCGGCCTTGTAGTTGCCGTTGATCGTCGCCTTGCAGTCGGCGCGCACGAGCCGCGTCGTCCACAGCAGCGCGCCGCGCAGATGGTCGCGGAAGTCCGCCTCGTCGTAGGAGGAGGCGGTCCCGCCCATGCCGGTGTAGAAGGACCGGCCGCCGTCGTAGTCACGGCACCAACTCACCGGATGGTCACCGCCGTTGGCGCTGTCACCCGGCTTGTAGGTCGACTCGCGCACCCGCGCGACCGTGTGCACGTCGCCGGACGGGTTCTTGACCCAGTTCAGCCACTGGTCGGGCCGCTTCCACTGCGTCGGCAGATCCTTCGTCGCCGGGTGCTGCCGGTCGCCGACCTCGACGGTGGCCCGCTGCACGCCGGTCGGCGACGAGGCGGCGGGCCGGGCGCCCACGAGTCCCGTGAACCAGTCGGAGTACGGCTCGGCGCGCGCCGCGTCGTGGACGCCGACGAAACCGCCGCCGGCCTCCATGTACGTCTCGAGCCCGGCCTCCTGGTCGGGGTCGAGGACGTCCCCGCCGCCGGTCAGGAACACCACGGAGTTGAAGCGCCCCATCTTGGTGCCGTTCGTGAAGACGGAGGCGTCGTCGGTCGCGGTGACGGTGAACCGCTGTCCGGCCGGCCCCGACTGGCCGATCTTCTCGATCGCCTCGATGCCCGCGTTCACCACGGGCGACTCGTCGCCGCCCGCCGCGGACCCGTAGAACAGCAGGACCCGGACGGTGGCACCGCCGGGCGGCGACTTGACGGACATCGTTGTCACGGGCCCGGCCGGGTCCGGTTGCGCGCTCGCGTTCGGCATGCCCAGGAGTCCCGCGGCGAGCGCTCCGGCCGCGACACCTCCGGCCACGATCCGGGCACGTCTGCGCCTGCTCGCTCTGAACTCTCGTACGGGCAACGGCTTTTGATGCGGTAGATGCCGCATGTGTTCACTCGCCCCTCGTCGGACACAGCAACAGCGCGGTGAAAACTAGACCTCTTTTCATGGCGCGCCAATAGGTATGACCGCAATGGCACGAACTTTGTCCTGAGTGTGGATAAACGAAGATCACCTGGCTACGGTGATCGGCGCGATGCTCTGTGTGACGTGAAGACCGGTACGAGGCTGGGGAGTTGGCCGTGACGGAACACGAAGAGGCGAACCGGGCGAGCGAGGGCGACCGTCGTGCGCTCAGTCGCCGCATGCTGATCGGCGGCGCGGTGGCCGCGACGGCCGGGGTGACATCGTTGTCCATCGGGGCCTCCGCGCCTCCCGCGGCCGGCGCCGACACCCCGCCGCGCACCGCGCCGGCGGGCGGTGAGGTCAGACGGATCAAGATGTACGCGGAGAAGCTCGCGGACGGGCAGCTCGGCTACGGCTTCGAGAAGGGCAAGGCGTCGGTCCCCGGCCCGCTGATCGAGCTGAACGAGGGCGACACGCTGCACATCGAGTTCGAGAACCTCACGGACGTCGACGCGAGCCTGCACGTCCACGGCATGGACTACGAGATCTCCAGCGACGGTACGCGGATGAACCGCAGCCATGTCGAGCCCGGCGGCACCCGCACCTACACCTGGCGCACCCACGCGCCGGGCCGCCGCAAGGACGGCACCTGGCGCCCCGGCACCGCGGGCTACTGGCACTACCACGACCACGTCGTGGGCACCGACCACGGCACCGGCGGCATCAAGAAGGGCCTTTACGGCCCGGTGATCGTGCGCCGCAAGGGCGACCTGCTGCCGGACCCCGGCAAGACGTTCACCATCGTCTTCAACGACATGACGATCAACAACAAGGGCATGCACGACGCCCCCACCTTCGAGGCCACGGTGGGCGACCGGGTCGAGATCGTGATGATCACGCACGGCGAGTACTACCACACGTTCCACATGCACGGTCACCGCTGGGCGGACAACCGCACCGGCATGCTCACCGGCCCCGACGACCCCACCCAGGTCCTCGACAACAAGATCTGCGGCCCGGCCGACTCGTTCGGGTTCCAGATCGTCGCGGGGGAGGGGGTGGGCGCCGGGGCGTGGATGTACCACTGCCATGTCCAGAGTCACTCGGACATGGGGATGGCGGGGCTGTTCCTGGTGAAGAAGGCGGACGGCTCGATCCCGCCCTACGACGACCCCCACCACATGTAGGCCCAGGGGCGCGGGGAACCGCGCGACAAGCCACGACGCACCCGCACCCGACCGAGGCCGGGCGTGCCCCTAGAGGTCGGCGGCCCGATGGGTCACACGGCCGCCGACCACGGTCAACCGCACCGGAACATCGGCCAGTTCGGTGGCGTCGACGGCCACCGGATCCCCGCCGAACACCGAAAGATCCCCTCGCGCCCCGACCCCGAGCCGCCCGGCAACCCCCTCCTCGCCCGAGGCGTACGCCGGGGCGACCGTCATCGCGCGCAGCGCCTCCATCCCGGTCAGCGCCTGCTCCGGGCCGTGCGGCGGCAGGCTCAGGTCGCGGCTCGGGCGCCGGTGGCGGGCGCCCGCCAGGACGCCGAGCGGCGGGTAGGGGGCGATGGGCCAGTCCGAGCCGAGGACGACCCGCGCCCCGGCGTCCAGCAGGTCGCGGCAGCGCCACGCCCGCCCGGCCCGGTCCGCGCCGAGCCGCCGCGACCAGTTGTCGGTGTGGTCGGCGCGGGTGAAGTCGCAGCAGTGGGTGGGCTGCATGGAGGCCACGACGTCCAGCTCGGCGAAGCGGCGCACCGTGTCGTCGGGCACGGTCTCGATGTGCTCGACCCGGTGGCGTACGGATCCGGGGGCCCCGGCCCGTGCCTTCGCCACGGAGTCGAGCACGTGCCGGACCGCCGCGTCGCCGATCGCGTGCGTGGCCGTCGGCACGCCGGCGCGGTGCAGCTCGCCGACGACCTGCGTGTACGCCGCCGGGTCCGGCCAGAACGCGTGCGTCGACTCGCCGTGGCAGTCGGGCCGCTCCAGCCAGGCGGTGCCGTTGTCGATGGTGCCGTCCATGAACAGCTTCACTCCGGCGACCTGCCACAACCGGCCGCCGGTGCCCTGGAGTTCGACGAGCGCGCGCAGTGCGTCGGCGTCGGCGCCCGGCTGGCACCAGGGGGCGACGCGCAGCCGCACCGGGAGCTCGCCCGCCTCGTCGAGCTCCCGGTACAGCTCGAGGCTGTCGCCGTTCGCGTCCATCGCGTGCCCGCCGGTCAGGCCCGCCGCGGCCATCGCGCGCAGCGCCGCCGCGAGCCGGTCGCGGCGCTCGGCGCGGGTCGGCTGCGGCGCGGCCCGCTCGACGAGCTCGCAGGCGGCGTCCTCCAGGAGCAGACCGGTGGGCCGGCCGCTCTCGTCGCAGACCACCTCGGCGGCCTGGTCGAAGGTGCGCGGGCCGTCGACGCCCGCGAGTTCCAGCGCGCGCGGGCTCGCCAGCATCGAGTGGGCGTCGAAGAGGAGGATCAGCGCGGGGACGTCGTCGAGCACGGGGGACAGCGCGGCGGACTCGACCGGGCGGTCGCCGAAGACGTTCGGGTCCAGGCCCCAGGCGTGCAGCCACGCCCCGGGCGCCAGGGTCCTCCGGTGCCGGGCCAGTGCCTCGCGTACGTCGCTCAGGCCGGTGCAGGCGGAGAGGTCGAGGCCGTGGGTGAGTTCGGCGCCGTGGGCGGGGTGGATGTGGCCGTCGACCAGGCCCGGGGTGACGGTCGCGCCCTGGAGGTCGAGCACCGTGGTGGCCGGGCCGGCCAGCGCGCGGATCTCCTGGTCGGTGCCGAGTGCCGCGATGCGGCCGTCCTCCGCCACGGCCAGCGCCGTGGCGGGGAGGACGCCGGCGGACGCCGGGTCCAGGAGGTGGGCGTTGAGCAGGGCGAGTCGGGGGTGCATGGGGCTCCGCGGGTTGTTTCGGGTGCGGGTGGTGTGTGGCTGGGCGCGCAGTTCCCCGCGCCCCTTCGCCCATGGGGGTGGTGGGTTGTTCGTTGTCGGCGGGTGCGAGTCGTGTGTGGTTGCTCGCGCAGTTCCCCGCGCCCTTAAAGGGGCGCCAACGCCCCCGGTGCCAGGGACAGTTCGCGTTCCGCCGTGGTGATGGCCATGCGGGCCACCGCCGGCGGGACGTCGTCCGGCGTCAGGGTGCCGTCCGCGCTCAGGCCGTCCAGGACGACCAGGATCTGGAGGGCGACGATCAGCGGGTCGGGGGTGCGGAACTCGCCGTGTTCGACGCCGTCCGTGATCAGGCCGGTGAGGCGGGCCCGCCAGGCGGCCTCCTGCTCGGCGACAGCGGTCCGCAGGGCCGGGCGGTAGCGGCTGAGGTGGCGGGCGTTGATCCACAGGGCGCTGATGTCGTCCCACGCCGGATCGCCCGCCGTGCGCGCCAGGAATCGGGCCAGATGCCCCGTCGGGGTGCCGTCGGGCCGCTCCGCCGGGATGAGCGTGTCCAGCTCCGCCGTCGCCGCCGTGCCGAACGCCTCCGCGACCAGTTCCTCCGCCGAGGGGAAGTAGTGGCTCACGAGCCCCGGCCGGACGTCGAGCTCCTCGCCGATGCGGCGCAGCGTGATGCCCTCCAGACCTTCGGAAAGCGCAATTGTGGCGGCCGACGCAACGATTTCCGCACGTCTGGCGGCCGGTGACTTTCGAATTCGCTTGCGCTCAACGCTTGACGACATGCCCGGCACGTTATTGAGTGTGCGACCAATAAGCAAGCAGGCGGGTCGGTCCAGCACCGCTCAGCACCCTCGGAGGGCTCGATGGCGTCCACACTTCCCGACCCGTCCCCACGCACCGGCCGGGCCGCCACCGCCCCGCCGGACGACAACCGGGCCGGCCGGATCGAGGCCCACGGCATCGACGTGATCCCGGACGCGGACCGGCGCGGGAAGGCGAGCGAACTGTTCGCGGTGTGGGCCGCGACGGGCGTGAACTATCTGAGCCTGGTCGTCGGCGGCTCGCTGGTCCTGATGGGCCTCGCCCTCTGGCAGGCCATCGCCGTCCTCGTCGTGGGCAGCCTGTTCTCGGTCCTCACCGGTCTGCTCGCGATCCCCGGCCCGGCCGCGGGCGCGCCCAGCGAAGTCGTCACCCGCGCGCTCTTCGGCGTCATCGGCAACCGCGTGAACAACGCGATCACCGGCTGGCTGATCTCCGTCTGCTACTTCGCGCTCAACCTGTCCGCCGCGGCCGTCGCCGCCTTCTCGCTCGTCGCGCGGACCGGGATCACGGTGAACACCCCGGTCAAGGTCGTCGTGATCGTCGTCATCGCCGCGCTCACGCTGGTCATCAGCGTCTACGGCCACGCCACCATCGTGAAGCTGTACCTCCCGATCACGCTCGTCCTCGCGGCGGTCTTCGCCGTGGTCGCCGTCTTCGTCGTACGGCACGCGGAGTTCGGCTACGTCCCCCAACACCCGCTCAGCGGCGCCGGATTGTGGGCGGCGGTCCTCGCCGGGGTCACGATGGTCGCCTCGGCCCCGCTCTCGTACACCACCAGCGCGGACTTCTCCCGCTATCTGCCGCGCACGACGCCCAGGCGGGCGATCATCGGCTGGACCGCCCTCGGCAACTTCGTCTCCGGCCTCCTCGCCAGCCTCATCGGCATACTCGCCGCGACCGCCGTCGACATGACCGACCCGCAGTCGGCCCTGGAGTCGATCCTGCCCGGCTGGTTCACGCCCCTGTTCCTGCTCGCCCTCGTCCTCGGCACCATCGCCGTCAACGCCCTCACCGCCTACAGCGCGGGCCTCGCCCTCCAGGCCGTGGGACTCACCATCCGCCGCCAGGTCAGCGTGCTGTTCGACGGCACGGTCGCGATCGCGCTCACCCTGTACGGCCTGCTGATCTCCAACTTCCTCGACACGGTGAACAACGTCCTGCAACTGACGGTCGTCCTGCTCGGCCCGTCCGTCGCCGTCTACGCCACCGACATCGTCCTGCGCCGCAACCGCTACGACGGCCCGGCGCTGTGCGACGAACGGCCCGGCAGCCCGTTCTGGTACCGCGGCGGCGTCAACTGGGCAGGAGCTTTCTCCCTGTTGACGGGCGCGGGCGCGGCCGCGCTCTGTGTGAGCACCCTCTACACCGGCCCGATCGCCGCCGCGCTCGACGGCGTGGACCTCGCGCTGCCGGTCGGCATGGTCGTGTCCTGCGCGTGCTACTGGCTGACGATGCGCCGCTCCCTGGCCGCGATCGCCCGCGGCTGACCCCGGGCCCCGCACCGCGGCTCCTCACGCGCCGCGCTCGCCGGGCGGCAGCAGCAGCACCTCCAAGGCCCGCGCGCAGGACCGGGCCCGTTCCAGGAACCACGGGATGCGGCGGTCGGGCAGCAGCTCAGGCGTCGCCCGCACCGCGAGCGCGAACCGGGCGTGCGCCGCGTGGTCCAGGACCGGCACCGCGAGAGTGCGCACCCCGTGCGCGGACTCACCGTCGTTGAGGGCGTGGCCGCTCTGCCGTACGTGCGTCAACTCCCGCTCCAGTGCGGCGCGTTCGACGATGGTGCGGTCGGTGAAGGCGTGCAGCGGCGGCAGCGTGCCGAGATCGCCGTCGCCCGGGCGCGGCCACGCGAGCAGGACCTTCCCCAGCGCCGTCGAGTGCAGCGGACGGCGCAGCCCCACCTTCGGGGTGACCGAGCCGCCCGCCACGATCACCGCGTACGGGCCGCTGCGCAGCGCGAGGTCGGCCGTGGCGCCGGTGCGCTCGGCCAGGTCGGCGAGTTCCGGCGCGGCCAGGTGCAGGCCCCGCTGGTGGTACGAGAGCCGGCCCAGCTCGGTCACCGCCGGACCGAGCCGGTAGCGGGCCGTGCGGAAGTCCTGCTCCAGGAAGCCCGCCGCGAGCAGCGTGCGGGCGAGCCGGTGCGCCGTGGAGCCGGACAGCTCCAGCCGCCGGGCCAGATCGGAGGCGCTCAGATCCGGCCCGTTGTCGTGGAAGCAGTGCAGCAGGTCCAGGGCGCGGCGCACGGCCTGGGAGCCGGAGGGCGGGCGGAGGTCATCGGTCACGGTGGTCCCGGGGGAGGGGAGGGAGTGCGGGGGACGACAGGAAACGTCCCACATCACGGCACCGCCGAGCAGCCCCGACCCCCAGGCGCAACAGCGCGTTCACACCCGCTCCCACATGGTGGGACGTCGCTTGCCGCCCGGTCGCGGCTCGTGCGAGTCTGCGGCCACACCGCACCGACCGTGCCTGTTCCGGACATCCGGGGAAGGGAGCCGCGCCATGCACCGCCACCACCGCGTCGCGCCCGCCGCCCGCCCGCTCCCGGTCCCGGCCGCCTTCACGCTGCGCCGCCACATCGATCTGGCCCGCGTGACCAGCGCCTCCTGTCGCCGCGCCTGACGCACTGACGCGCCGCCGCGCATCGTTCTCTCCACGCTCTCCGCGGCACCTGCCCGCTCTCCCGCTGCCGCCCGTGGGCCGTCGCCCGCCCGCGCACCGCCCTGCCCCGAACCCTGACACCCGGGACCCGCCATGCCCTCGCACGCCCCGACCCGCACCACCCCCGACACCCTCTGGTTCACCCGCTGTCCCGTGCCCACGGCCACCGGCATCGCCGCCGACCGCCGCTGGCTCGCCGACGAGTTCGCCGCCGACGGCATCGCCGTACGGTCGCTGCAGGACGCCGCGCCCGACGTCGACCGGCAGACCCACTACACGCACGCCCTGCCAGGACTCTTCCGCGAAGGCGGCAACGTACCCGCGCTGTGGGCCCGTTCGCGGGGCCAGGAGACCCGGCTCATCGGGCTGACCTGGATCGAGGAGCGCCAGGCCGTCCTCGTCGCCCCGGACAGCGCGGTGCGCGCCGCCGCCGACCTGCGCGGCCTGCGCCTCGCCGTGCCCCGGCACACCGTCGCCATCGACTTCTGGCGGGCCATGGCGCTGCGCGGCTTCGAGGGCGCCCTCGCCTCCGCCGGACTCACCCCGGACGACGCCCGCCTCGTCGACGTACCCGCCGACGGACATGAAGGACAGTGGGCCGCCGAGCTGGCCGCGCTGCGCCGCGGCGACGTCGACGCCGTCTACGTCAAGGGGGCGCTCGCCGTCGAGGCGGCCCGCCGCGCCGGAGCCCGCGTCGCCGTCGAACTCGACGAGCTGCCCGACCGGACGCACCGCGTCAACAACGGCACCCCCCGCCCCATCACCGTCCACCAGCGGCTCCTCGACGACCGGCCCGACCTCGTCGACCGGTTCCTCGCCGTGCTGCTGCGCGCCGCCGACTGGGCCGCCGGACACCCCGGCGACGTGGCCCGCATCCTCGGCGCCGAGACCGGCGCCGGAGCCGAGGGCGTCGCGGGCGCCTACCGCCCCGGCACCCACCGCACCCTCCACCCCGACCTCTCCGCCGACCGCCTCGGCCTGCTCGCCCGCCAGGAGGAGGCCCTGCGCGCGCACGGCTTCCTGCCCGACCCCGTCGACGTGCACCAGTGGGCCGACCCCGAGCCGCTGCGCCGGGCCCGCCTGCTGCCGACCACCCCCGAAGGACCGTGAGGACGCCCGCCATGCGCATACCGAACCCCGCCCTCCGCGCCATCCGTGTCTCCGCCGCGCTGACGGCCCTCGCCGCGGTCGCCGCCCTCGCCACCGGCTGCGGCACCTCCCAGGCCGACGCCGGAGGCGGCGACGACAAGCAGGTCACCATCCGCATCCCCGACCCCGGCAACGCGGGCGTCCTCGCCGTCGGCAAGAAGGACGGCAGCCTCGACAAGGCGCTCGCCAAGGTGCACGCGAAGGCCGAGTGGACCGGCAGCGCGGGCCCCTTCGCCCCCGCCGCCCAGGCGATGAACGCCGATCAGCTCGACATCGCCACCGGCTCCATCACCTCCGGCATCACCTCCCTCGCCCAGACCCCCGGCTTCAGCTTCTTCACCGCGACCGCGCCCGACGGCGCCGGCGAGGGCATCCTCGCCAAGAAGGGGTCCGGCATCGACTCCGTCGAGGACCTCGTCGGCAAGAAGGTCGCCGTCAACCAGGGCGGCACCGGCGAGTACCTCCTCCTCAAGGCACTCGCCGACCACCACATCCCCGCCTCGAAGGTCGAACGGGTCTATCTGCGCCCCGACCAGACGGCCGCCGTCTTCAACAGCGGCAAGGTCGACGCCTGGGCCGTCTGGTCGACGTACTCGGTAGCCGAACTCGGCACCGGGAAGGCCGAGTTCATCGCGACCGGCAAGGAGATCGGCTCCGACAACTACAGCCTCACCGCCGTCCGCACCGCCTTCGCCGACAAGCACCCCGAGGTCGTCCGCGCCCTCTACGCCTACCTCCACGCCGCCAGCGCCAAGGAGAAGGCGGACCCGGCCGCGTACCTGAACGTGAACACCGACGCGGGACCCCAGGCCCTCAGCGGCGCCGCGAAGCGGACCCAGATCCGCATCACCCGGCAGGGCGGCACCGTCGAACCCATCACGGACGCCGACATCGAACGGTTCGAGGCCGTCGCCCGCTTCTACGCCGACCAGAAGGTCACCCGCAAGACGGTGGACGTCGCCGCGCACCTCCTCGACGTGGAGAAGCTGTCATGACCGCCGCCGTCACGGAGACGAAGCCGGCGCAGACGGCGCGCCCCACCTCCCTCGTCACGCCCCGCCCGCCGCGCGACCGGCCCCGCCGCCGCGGCTACGCCCTCACCGTCCGCGCCCTCGGCCCGCTCCTCCTGCTCGCCGTCTGGTGGCTCGCCTCCGCCACCGGACTGCTCACCAGGGACGTCCTCGCCTCACCGGCCGAAGTGCTGGACGCCGTCGGCGAGTTGTGGGGCAACGGGCAGCTGCCCGACGCCCTCGCCACCTCCCTCACCCGCTCCGGCATCGGCCTCGTCCTCGGCCTGGCCGCCGGCCTCACCCTCGGTGTCGTCACCGGCTTCACCCGCCTCGGCGACGAACTCCTCGACTCCTCCCTCCAGACCCTGCGCACCATCCCCTTCCTCTCCCTCGTCCCCCTGTTCATGGTCTGGTTCGGCATCAACGAGACCGCCAAGATCCTCCTCATCGCCGTCGCCACCACCTTCCCCATGTACGTCTCCACGTACGGCGGCGTCCGCAACGCCGACCGCAAGCTGGTCGAGGCGATGCGCAGCTTCGGCATGGGACGCCTCGCCCTCGTCCGCGAGGTCGTCCTGCCCGGCGCGCTGCCGTCGCTGCTCGCGGGGCTGCGCCTGTCCATGACGCTCAGCGTGATCGCCCTGATCGCCGCCGAGGAGATCAACGCCACCGCCGGAATCGGGTACTTGATGGCGCAGGCGCAGAGCTACGCCCGCACCGACATCCTCGCCGTCTGCATCCTCGTCTACGGCCTGCTCGGCCTCACCGCCGACGCCCTCGTCCGCCTCCTCGAACGCGTCCTCATGCCCTGGCGGCGCGCCGCACAGGGAGCCGCCCGATGACGACCCCCACCACCGAGACGGCCGTACGCATCGCAGGACTGCGCCGCACCTTCGGCGACCGGAACGTCCTCGACGGACTCCACCTCGACATCGGGCGAGGCGAGTTCGTGGCACTCCTCGGCGCGAGCGGCAGCGGCAAGACCACCCTGCTGCGCATCCTGGGCGCGCTCGACGCCGCCGACGACGGCGAGGTGCTCGTGCCCCGGGCCCGTACCGTCGTCTTCCAGGAACCCCGGCTCGTCCCGTCCAAGAAGGTCCTCGCCAACGTCACCGTCGCCCTGCCGCGCGGCCGCGCCACCCATGACCGGGCCCGCACCGCCCTCGCCGAGGTCGGCCTGGAGCGGCACGCGGACGCCTGGCCCGGCACCCTCTCCGGCGGCGAGGCCCAGCGCGTCGCCCTGGCCCGCGCCCTGGTCCGCGAGCCCGAACTGCTGCTCCTGGACGAGCCGTTCGCCGCGCTCGACGCCCTCACCCGCCTCAGGATGCAGGACCTCGTCGGCGAACTCCGCCGCGTCCACCGGCCCGCCGTCCTCCTCGTCACCCACGATGTCGACGAGGCCGTACGCCTCGCCGACCGAGTCTGCGTCCTGCGCGACGGCCGCCTCGTCACCGACGAGCCCGTCCCCGTCGACCACCCCCGCGACCCGGGCGACCCCGCCTTCGCGGCCCTGCGCCGCCGCCTCCTCGCCGACCTCGGCGTCCACACCTCCCCCTTGGAGAAGACCGCATGACCATCACCATCGGCGTCCACGACAGCAACCCGAGCCTCTACCACCTCTCCCGCCTCGACTACGCCCAGCAGGAACTGGCCGCCGTCGGCGAGAGCGCCGTCTTCCACCCGTACACCAACGGGGTGCGCACCGGCGCCCTCCTCACCGACGGCACCATCGACTTCGGCGGCACCGGCTCCACCCCGCCCGTCACCGCACAGGCCGCAGGACACGACATCGTCTACGCGGCCGTCTCCGCACCCCGCCCCGACCACGGCGCGCTCCTCGTCGCCGAGGACGGCCCCGTGCGCACCGTCACCGACCTCAAGGGCACCACCGTGCACCTCGCGATCGGCTCCTGGCAGACCCACCTGATCGCCAAGGCCCTGGACGACGCCGGACTCTCGTACGCCACCGACATCACGGCCGTCCGCTCCGACGACGGCAGCGCCGCGCTCCTGCGCTCCGGCGGGATCGCCGCCTGGGTCGCCCAGGGGCCGCAGCTCGTCGCCGCCCTGCGCGAGGGCGGGGTCCGGGTGCTGCTGCGCACCGGCGACGTCATCTCCGACCGCTCCGTCTTCTTCACCCGCCGCGACCTCGCCGAACAACGGCCCGAGGTCGTCGCCGCCCTCGTACGGGCACTCCAGCGCGCCGACGACTGGGCGAAGGCGCACCCGCGCGAGGCCGCCGAGATCGCCGCCGAGCACCAGGGCGGCACGGCGGACGACTGGGAGACGGCACTGAAGGCGCTGCCCTGGCGCATCGAGGAGGTCACCGACGCGTTCCTCGCCGAACAGCAGCAGGCCGCCGACATCTTCGTCCGCACCGGATTCGTCGAACGGCCGGTCCGGGTCGCCGACGCCGTCGCCCGTACGGCCGGGGCGGAGCGGGCATGAGCACCATCGCCCCGCCGGAGGTCCTCTGGTACATCATCCCCCGCGAGGGCGCCTACCCCTGGGAGCCCGCGGGCCGCCGCCCCGTCGACCTCGGCTACCTCCAGCAGCTCGCCGGAACCGTCGAACGGCTCGGCTACACCGGCGCGTTGCTCGCCACCGACCTGTACGACGTGTGGCCGCTCGGCAGCGCGCTGGCCGCCTCCACGAGCACGGCCTTCCAGCCGCTGCTCGCCGTCCACCCCGGCCTGATCTCGCCGACCCTCCTCGCCAAGATGGCGCTCAGCTTCGACACGCTCTTCGGCGGCCGGCTCCGCTTCAACGTCGTCAACGGCTCCACCGCCTCCCTCCAGGAGTACGGGCTCCACGTCGAGCACGACGAACGCTACGAGCTGAGCGCCGAATACTGGTCGATCGTCAAACGCCTCACGGCCGGAGAGGTCTTCGACCACAAGGGCCGCTTCTACGACCTCAAGAACGCGGGCGCCTCCTTCCGCGACCTCGAGCCGGTGCAGGCCCCGCACGTACCGCTGTGGTTCGGCGGATCCTCCGCGCCCGGCATCGAGATGGCCGCCGAGCACGTCGACGTCTACCTGACCTGGGGCGAACCCCCGCACCTGCTGAAGGAGAAGCTCGACCGGGTCCGCGAGCGGGCCGCCGCCCACGGCCGCACCCTGCGCTTCGGCCTGCGGCTGCACCTCATCGTCCGGGACACCGAGGACGCGGCGTGGGCCGCCGCCGACCGCCTCCTCGACGTCACGAGCGAGGCGACGTACGCCCGTCAGCTCGGCGACCGCGCGGGCGAGGACGGCGTCGGCTGGCAGCGCCAGTTCCGCGAGCACGGCGGCCGGGTCCCGGCCCGGGCCCGCGAGCTGGAGACCCATCCGAACCTGTGGCCCGGCATGAGCCTGTTCCGCCCCGGCCCGGGCACCGCCGTCGTCGGCTCCACGTCCCAAGTCGTCGACAGACTCCAGGAGTTCAGGGACCTGGGCGTCGACACCTTCATCCTCTCCGGAAACCCCCTGCTCGAAGAGGCCTACCGGGTCGCCGAGACCGTGCTGCCCGCACTGGGGGTGGTCGCGCGGCGCTGAGGCCGAAAGCACGACCGGCTGTGTACGGTCGGCACCGGCTCGGTGTAAACCATCGGTAACACCTGTACGCGACATCCGTCCGTGGCGGGCAACACCGTATCGAGGGAGCCGAGTTGAGCAAGGACCGTACGTACGACTACGTCATCGTCGGGGCCGGGTCGGCCGGGTGTGTGCTCGCGGGGCGGCTCAGCGAGGATCCCTCCGTCAGGGTCGCCCTCGTCGAATCGGGGCCCCGCGACCGCAAGACGGAGATCCGGATACCGGCCGCGTTCCCGAAGCTGTTCAAGACGCCGTTCGACTGGGACTTCGCCACCGCCAAGCAGGCCGGCCTGGACGACCGCGAGCTGTACTGGCCGCGCGGCCACACCCTCGGAGGGTCCTCCTCCATCAACGGGATGATGTGGGTGCGCGGCCACCGCGCCGACTACGACGCGTGGGGCGAGGCGGCGGGGGAGGAGTGGGCGTACGACGCGATCGAACCGTACTTCCGGCGGGCCGAGCGGTGGGCGGGGGAGCGCCCCGCGCAGTCCGTGTACGGCACCGAGGGGCCGCTGCACATCTCGCCGCAGCGCTCCCCGAACCCCACCACGGCCGCGTTCCTGAACGCCTGCCGCGCCCAAGGGCTGCGCGAGCTGGGGGAGTTGAACGAGCCCGACCACGCGGGCTTCGGCATGACGCCGGTCAATCAGCACCGTGGTCGGCGCTGGAGCGCCGCCGACGGCTACCTCAAGCCCGCCGCGCGCCGCCCCAACCTCGACGTCTACACCGACGCCCGCGTCACCCGGCTCGACTTCGACGGCACCCGCGCCGCCGGGGTCGTGGCCGAGGGCATCCCCGCGGGCACCCTGCGCGCCACCCGTGAGGTCATCCTCAGCGCCGGCGCCATCGGCTCACCGCACCTGCTCCAGCAGGCCGGGATCGGCGACCCCGAGACACTGACCGCCGCGGGCATCGAGACCTTCGTCGCCGCGCCCGGCGTCGGCCGCCACCTCCAGGACCACCTCGCCTTCGCGGTCACCGTCCGCTGCCCACGCCCGGTCTCGCTCACCGGCGCCGACACCCCCGCCAACCTCGCCCGCTTCCTGCTCGGCGGCCGCGGCCCGCTCACCTCGAACGTCGGCGAGGCCATCGCCTTCGTCCCCTCCCGGCCCGAACTCGCCGCGCCGGACGTCGAGTTGCTGTTCGCTCCGGTGCCCTTCGTGAACCACGGGCTCACCCCGCCCACCGAACACGGCCTCACCATCGGCGTGATCCTGCTCCAGCCGCACAGCGAGGGCCGCATCACCCCGACGGGACCGGGCGGCGGGCCCGCCATCGACCCGCAGTACCTGGCCGCGGACGAGGACCTGCGCGCCCTCGTCGCGGGGGTGCGGCGCGCCGAGGAACTGCTCGCCGATCCCGCGCTGAGCCCGCTGCACACCTCGCCGATGGGCGGCTACCCCGGCGTCGTCGACGACGAGGCCCTCGCCCGGGCGATCCGGGCCGGTGCCGAGACCCTGTACCACCCGGTCGGCACCTGCCGCATGGGCACGGACGAGGACGCGGTCACCGACCCGCGGCTGCGGGTGCGCGGCATCGAGGCGCTGCGTGTCGTCGACGCCTCCGTCATGCCGCACATCACCCGCGGCCACACGCACGCGCCCACGGTCGCCCTCGCGGAGAAGGCGGTGGACCTGATCCGCGAGGACGCCCGTGCCTGAGGGCTACGAGCCGACGCTCACCGTGAACCGGCGCGGGTTGCCGTCGTTCGCCGCACCCGACACGTCCGGCTCCCCGTCCGGCCGCACGTCGTCGTACGGGAACGCGTAGCCGATCGGCGAGTTGGCGTGCACGATCCGCGACCAGTGGTTGGTCGTCGCCTCCTGGTAGTAGTCGTCGGACGACGCGCCGTTCGGCTGCTCGGGGTGCGTGAGCATGATGCCGCGGTTGAATCCGGCGGCGAGCCGGGCCAGCAGGCCCTTCTTGTCGTCGGAGTCCGCCGGGTTGTTGGCGAACGGACCGTAGTTGCAGGTGAAGATGTCCTTCGCGGACGGCTTGGTGAAGGTGTGGCCGCCGTTGAAGGTGAGCGTGTCGCCGCTGACCCGGCCGGTGAACACCCCGCGCCCGCCCTGCAGGTCGATGCTGAAGTCGGTGTCCGCGTACTTGGCCCACACCTGGTCGGCGTAGGCGTCGAAGTAGTCGCGGAACGGCATCTGGTCGGGCTGCCCGAAGAACGGCGCCATCAGGTTCTGCGGGGCGATCACGCGCAGCACCTTCCCGTCGCCGCCCTTGATGACCAGCTTGTCCCAGGGCTGCCCGTCCTTGGCGGCCTGCGCGGCGAGATCCGAGGCGATCTTGTCGACGGCGCCGTCCGGCAGCGGTGCGACGGTGTGGGTGGAGTCGCCCTCCAGGGTCAGCCCGATGGGCAGCGCGGTGACCAGGTCGACGTAGCTGATGTTCGCGTACAACTGCTCGGTGTTGAAGGTGAACTCGCAGAACGACCAGGTCTTCCCGTAGTTCGGGTCGGCCTCCGTGGCGAAGGCCGGCTCGACGAGCGACGGGCCCGGGTTGAGGAAGAAGTCGAGCGTGTCGTCCCGGACGAAGTAGACCCGGGCGCCGTACATCTGAGGCAGCGTCACCACCTTCGGGGCGGACCCGGCCGAGCCCAGCGGGATGGCGCAGTCGACGGGGAGCGGGGTCTGCGGGGCGCCCGGCGACTCGGGGTGGTAGACGCTGCCGTCGGCCTTGAGCAGCACCCAGTTGCCCGTCGACTGCTCGTGGCCGGTGACGTACGCGTTGACGGAGCCGCTCAACGACTTGTTCTCCAGCGCCAGTTCACAGGTGGCGGGGGCGGCGCCCGCGGTCCAGGACGGAACGGTCAGCGATGCGGCGGCCGTTCCGACGGTCGCCGCGGCACCGGCGAGAAACAGTCTGCGCGATATCACGATCGGTACTCCCGACATGTGGGGGGTGTGGGGGAGCCCCACTGTGGCGAGAGTGAATGAACACGTCAAGACTTATGTCGGGGAGCGCTCCCAGCGAATGATCCCGTTCATTTGTTGAAGGCGGACGGTATACAAACGATTGGTCCGTACCTTGCCTGGTCAGGCCCGGTGGAGCGGCGATTGTCAGTGGGCGGTGGAAGACTCGGCAGTCCGGAGCGGAAAACGGAAATTCCCTCGACGAGGAGGGCACGACCATGATCACCACAGACTTCGTGGACGGCGGTCCCGTCTGGCTGGATCTCGGCACGCCGGACCTGGACGGAGCGGTCTCGTTCTACGGCGGACTCTTCGGCTGGCGGTTCGCGTCGGCGGGTCCCGAGTACGGCGGGTACGGCACCTTCCGGCTCGGCGACAAGGCGGTCTCCGGGGCGATGACCGTCACCCCCGAGCAGGGCGGCCCGGCCTGGAGCGTCTATTTCCGGACCGGTGACGCCGATGCGACGGTCAAGACGGCGGAGCAGGCCGGCGGCACCGTCCTCTTCCAGCCGATGGACGTCGGCGACCTGGGCCGGATGGCGATCCTCGCCGACCCCGGCGGCGCCGCCTTCGGCATCTGGGAGCCGGGCGTCCACAAGGGCCTGGAGCACGTGACGCAGGACGGCGGGCTGAACTGGGTGGAGCTGTACGTCCCCGACCCCGCCGCCGCCAAGGCGTTCTACGGCACGGTCTTCGGCTGGGGCACGTTCGACGTGGAGTTCCCGGGCGGCACGTACACGACGGTCAACCCGGCGGGCACCGACGAGAACGCCATGTTCGGCGGTATCGTCCCGCTGGACTCCGACCCGGCGGAGGCCGGGGCGGGCGGGCACTGGACGCCGTACATCCACGTCCCGGACGTGGACGCCACGGCCGCCACGACACAGCGGCTGGGCGGCACCGTCCGCTCCGCCCCGGTCGATGTGCCCGGGGTGGGCCGGATCGCGAAGCTCGCCGATCCGTACGGTGCCGGCTTCGCCGTGCTGAGGGGCGACCCGGATCAGCAGTGAGGAAGGGGGCGGCCGCCCGGCGCGGCGTTGATCGCGCGTTGATCGAACGTTTTTCGCCGGGCGGCAGGCTTCTCCCATGCACGCGACCACGACCCTTCCGCCTGCCGACCCCACCTGGCAGGACCAGGCCCTGTGCGCCCAGACCGGCGGCGACTTCTTCTTCCCCGAACCGGGCAGCTCCGTCAGAGAGGCCAAGCAGATCTGCCGGCTCTGCGAGATCCGCACGGCCTGTCTGGACTACGCGCTGGCCAACGACGAGCGCTTCGGCGTCTGGGGCGGCCTCTCCGAGAAGGAGCGGCACCAGCTCCGGCGCGGCTGACGCACGGACCCGGGGGCCGCCTCAGCCGTAGGCGACGGCGAACTCCCGGGTGCCCGCCGGGATCCGGACGTCGTCACCGGTGACGTCCAGCTCCCGCCCGTCCGCGACGACGGACCGCACGGGCCCGAAGCGGCACGGGTACACGTACCGCACACCGTCCGGGGCCGAACCGATCCGCACGGTCACCCGCCGATCTCCGGCCTGATGCGTGAGCCAGTACCCGAAGGGCCGCCCGAACAGCGTCGGCGCGTCCTCCACCGCCACCGACTCCCCGTCCGGCAGCCAGTGCGGACGCACGCCCGGCGCGATGTACAGATGCGGGTCGTGGTCCTCGTCGGCCTCGAAGAACAGGATGTCGCGGAGCAGCAGCAGATACTCGGCGGCCGCCCAGCCGTGCGGGATGTCGCCCATGTACCAGTGCCGGTCCGGGACCTCGTGGAAGTCCGAGGCCACGGGGAAGGCGTGCTGCTCGTTCCACGCGCCGAGCGCCACCGCCCGGTCCTGCGCGCGCGGGAACGCCGCGCCGACCACCCAGCCGAGCAGCGCGTCGGACCGCTCCACGTCCCCGGCGAGCAGACAGGCGTGCGCCAGCTGCGCGGTCAGATACGGCCCGTACGCGTTCCAGGCCGCCCCGTGCCGGAAGCCGCCGGTCACGAAGTGTGCGTACATCGTGTCGAGGGTGTGGCGCGCCGCCCGGTCCACGTCGTCGCCCAGCTTGCTGCCCATGTGCAGCCGCAGCGGATGGAAGTAGGCGGCCGCACCGATCATCGTCGAGTCGAGCCGGCCGACGTCCCCGGGACCCGTCGGGATGTACGTCTCCCAGGCCCCGCGGCGCCGCTGCTCGTCCAGCACCCAGCGCACCGAGGCGGCGGTCGCGGCCTTCAGGTCGTCGAAGGCGCCCCACAGCTCCGCGGCCTCGGGCGCGCCGAGCCGTTCCGCGAGCCGGGCCGCCTCGTACAGGCCCGCAAGCCCCCACAGGTCGTCCCAGTAGTGCGGCTTGTCCCGCTCGCCCAGGTGCTCCGCGCTCCAGCCGCTGTGCAGCAGCCCGTACGCGTCGCGGTTGTCGCGCAGCCAGCGCGCTCCGTCCACGACGTACGGCTGGTACATCTTCGCGCCGAACGCGGCGGCCCGCCCGCGCGTGCGGTCGAAGCGGCCGATCGCCCACAGCGCCTGCCCGTTGCTGTCCCACTCCCGGTCGGCCTTCTCGTGCTCGCCGCCGAAGAACCCGTACTCGGCACACGGCCCGATCCGGCCGCCGCCGCGGTTGAACCGCAGCGGATAGTGCCTGCCCAACTGGCGCTCGGCCAGTGCGGTGTCACCCACGAGCGAGCAGGCCGTCGCCTCCACCGAGGAGTCCCGGATCCAGAACGAGTCGTAGACCGTCGGCCCCGGGTGGATCTCCCCGAGATCGGACAGGATCAGCAGCTGGGAGCGGGCCTGGCGGAACAGGTCCGTCAGATGGGCCACCGGGAGCGGCAGCCGGAGCCGCACACCCTGGCGCACCAGCTTCCGCGTCCAGAACTCCCGGCCCGCTTCCTCCAGTTCACCGACCGGTGTCGCCCGCAGCTCGGCCAGGTCGTCGGCGCCGCTGTACTCGTCGACGGGCAGCCGGACATCGATCTCGACGGTCTCGTCCTCGCTGACCCGGAACGGCCAGCCGAACACCGCGCCGCACAACCCCGCCACCTGGTCCTGCGCCTCGGCCACGCCGTTCAGCTTGCCGCCCATCACCAGATCACGGAACGGGCTGTGCCGGCCGTACAGCTCCGGGTCCGTGCCGAACTCCGGGTTGCCGTACACCCCGAACTCCTCGGGCGCCGTGTCGAAGGCGGGCCCCCAGCCGCTGTTCGTCTCGACCCGCCGCTCACCCGGCAGATAGCGCAGGAAGGTGAGCCGCCGGTCGGTGATGCCGCGGCCGTTGCGGTCGTGCCGCTGGAAGCCGCTCGGCCCGGCCGCGAGGACCGCCGCGCAGAGCAGACCCTCGCGCGGCTGGCCCGTCGGCGAACCCACCGTCACCCGGGTGAGGACGGCGTCCCGCCGCCGGGCCCCGATCGGCGCCGCGAACGTACGCTGCACGAACTCGACGTCCTCCGGGGTGCGAAAGGTCGTCAGCACCACCGGCAGATGCGGTGCCTCCATCCGCTGCTCCACCGTGCCGCCGTCCAGCAGCTGCGGCAGGCGCAGCGCGCCGGTCGCCGGGTCGAAGAGGAAGAACGACAGGCAGTACTTGTCGTAGACGGGCTCGATCTCCCCGGCCTGCCCGATCAGGGACTCCTGCCGGTGGTCCTTCACCCCGACCATGCCCCAGTACCGGTACAGCGCGTTCGACGCGAACGCCGCCTCCTTCGAGTCGTACGTCCCCGTGTCGAAGTCGTCGCTCCACCGCCGGAACGCCGCTTGCGCCCACCACGGCACGGGGTACGGAACCTGAGCCCTCGCGGCCCAGCTGCGCCACATGACCTCGTAGAACATCCACTCGTGCGTCTGCGTCATGGAGTTCACCCCCTGGACGCACCGTGGCACCGACCGGCCGACGTGCCTAGCTTTGCGGCGTGGCCCGGATCGCCGAGATGTCGAACTGCAGGCGCACCTTCTCGCTGACCATGGTGCCGCCCGCCTCCAGGCGCTTGTTGTAGACCAGACCCCACTCGGTGCGGTCGATGGTCGTGGTGCCGTCGAAGCCCGAGCGCTCGAAGCCGAAGGGGTCGAGCACCGAGCCCAGATAGTCGAGTTGAAGGTCGACCGGGCGGGTCACGCCGCGGATCGTCAGGTCTCCGGTCATACGGAACGTCTCGCCGCCCTCGTGCACCGTGGACGTGCTGCGGAACACCATCTCCGGGTGGCGGGCCGCGTCGAAGAAGTCCCGCCCCACGATGTGCGCGTCGCGCTGCTCCACACCCGTGTCGACGCTGCCGACCCGGATCACCAGCTCGGCGCGCGAGCGGGACGGCACCGCCCCGTCGAAGTGCAGCACGGAGTCGTAGTCGGCGAAGGCGCCCCGCACCGTGGTGACCATGGCGTGCCGCACGGAGAAGCCGATCCTGCTGTGCGGCCGGTCGATGGTCCACTGCCCGGTCAGCGCGCGCAGCTTCGGATCGAGCGCGACGTCGCCGACCGTCTCGCCCGGGAACGGGGTACGAGGGCTGACGACGGCCGGGGCCGGGTCGACGGTCGCGACCTGGTGGCGACGGTTGAAGATACCCATGCGGGCGAAGCCTCCTTCGATGTGATCACTCGCGATTTGATCACTCCGTGTTATCACGCCATCGGCCCTGCGCGGGCGACGAGTTGGGCGGTCTCGTCCGAGTTCCGCGTGGTAGGACGGTTAAAGCTGCACAAGATCGCCATCAATGTGAATGCACCGCCAGAAATATCGATGTCACTCACCGTCATCGTCGATGTCCCGGTAAATTCGATGGGGCCCGGGCCGCGGACCAGGCAGACTCCTCCCATGTCCACCCCGCGCAGCGCCGCCGCCCGACTCCTCGACGACCTCGCCCCGCTGCCGTATCCGCGCCGCACGAGGGAGGCCGCCCGCCGCGCCCGCGACCTCGCGGCGGACGGTGCGCTCGGCCCGGTCGTCGCCGAACTGTCTGCCCTGGGCGCCTACGAGCGGGGCATCGGCACGATCCTCGCCTGCGCGGCCGGTGACACCGCGTGGCTGGCCGCGCACCTCGCCGACCCCGACCCGTTCGTCCGCGGCCACGCCCGCCGCGCCGCACGGGGCGCCGGTGTGCCCGACGCCGCCTTCGAGGCCGCCCTCGACGACGCGCCCGAAGCCGTCCGGCGCCCGCTGCTGCGCGCCATCGCCGCCCAGCGGCGCACCGCGCTCGCCGACCGCCTCGTCGACACCGTCCGCGCCCGGTGGGGCGACGCGGAGGCGGCGCGGCTGCTGCCCGGCTGCTCGCCGGAGGTCGTCGCCCGTGTCCTGCCGGACGTCTTCCCCGCCGTACGCGGCTGGACCGGGCTCGCCGCGCGGCACCCCGGCGCCGTGCTCGACGCCGCGGCGCGCGACCTCGCCGAGACGCCGGACACCGCCCGCGAAGGCTGGTGGCACCACTACGGCCGGGCCCTCGCCGCCGTGGCCCCGGCCGAGCCGCTGCGCGTCCTCGACCTCCTGGACGCGCAGCCGCCCCAGGATTTCCCCCGGCCGCTGCAACAGACCCTCGGCGTCCTCGCGGCCGCCGACCCGGCCCGCGTACTGCGCATGATGACCGGCCCCTGGCGCAGCCAGCTCACCGGCCGGAGCACCCTGACCCCGGCGGTGCTGCGCGCCGTCGCGCGCTTCGACGGACCCGACCTCGCCGCCTACGCCCGGGCGGCCGCCGAGCGCCCGCACGACCTCGCCGCGCTGCTGCGCGCCCAGGCCCCCGCCGACCGGCCCGCCACCTACGAAACGACCGTCGCCGGACGCGGCCCCGCGCGCGGCGTCGACGCCGACGTGCTGGACGCGCTGCCCCGCTTCCACGTCGCCGACGTGGCCCGCCGCGCGGCGCGGGCGGCCCGTGAGCGCGGCGAGTCCTGGGACGCGGTGCTCCTCGCCGAGTCCTATCTGCCGCCCGACGAGGTCCGCGACGCCCTCGACGCGGCCACCCGAAGACCCCTCGCCGACCACCGCGCCACGGCCTGGCCGCTGTACGTGCGCAACGCGGCCCGCACCGCCGACCCCGCGCAACTCACCGGCGTGGCAGCCGAGTTGGCCGGGCGTCTGCGCAACGAGCAGGACCCGGTCCGCTCCGCCGCCCTGCGCGCCCTCGCCGACGACGTCCATCCCGCGCTGTGGGAGCCGGCCGCGCTGCCGGACCTCGGCCGACTCGTCGAGGCGGCCCTGGAGGCCCCCGACACCTCGTACGCCACGCGGTACGCGATCAGCGGTCTGGCCGTCGGCGTCCTGCGCGAACACGTGAAGGACCCGGAGCAGGAGCTCGTCCAGTGGGCGCTCGCGACGCTGGCCGCCGTCCACCACCATGTGCCGGAGGCGGCCTTCGGCGACCTCGACGAAACCCTGTGCCGCGGTCAGGAGCACCAGCTCTACGCGGTGCTGCGGCCCCGCATCCTCGCGCACGAGCGGAAGCGCGACTACCGTCTCCTGCTCGCACTGGCCCGCGCCCTGGGACGCCGCGCCGCCGGGGTCCCGGAACTGCAGAGCAAGCTGCGCGGCGCCGTCGAACACGGCGACCACTTCACCTCCTGGGACGCCGTCGACCAGTGGCTCGCGCCGCCCGGGACCCGCGACGAGCGCGTCGCCGAGCTCCTCGACCTGGTGCCGTCCGCCATCGAAATCCCCTCGGTGACACCGGTGGTGGCGTACCGGCGCACCGATCTCCTCGACCGTTTCCTCGACGGGCCCGCACCCTACGGCCGGTTCCTGGCGGGGAAGGGGCCGTGGGCCTTCCCCGCGGAGCACTACGGGAAGGCGGTGCGCGGCTGGCTGCCGCGCCAACAGCGCGCGTACCTTTCGCAGTTGAAGGCCATCGCGGAGGACCCCGAACGCGAAACGGAGCGGCGCGCCGAGGCGATCCGCGCCGCCGCCGACGTGCCTGACGGCGGCCGCGAGTACGTCCGCCGGTGGGCCGGCGCGGCGGACGTGCTCCTCGCCGAAGCGGCGCTCGCCGCGCTCGGCAGCACCGCCGACGACCTGCCCCTGCTGGTCTCGCACGCGGGCGACGACCGGGCCCGCGTCGCCGTGTACGCCTTCAGCCGGGCCTCCCGGCACGCCCGCCCGTCCGCACTCGCCCCGCTCCTCGACGAGATGCTGACGGGCGAGGGCAAGAAGGTCACCAGCCGCAAGGAAGCCGCCCGGCTCACGGCCGTCCGGCTCCCCGCCGCACAGGCCGGGCCCCGCCTGGCCCGCGCCTGCGCGGACCCGGCCGCCCACCGCGACGTACGCGCCGCGTGTGTCGCCTTCGCCGCGTACCGGCTGCTCGGCGAGGACACCACCTGGCGGATGCTCGCCGACGCCGCGTCCGAGGGCAGTCCGGCCGTGCTGCGCCGGGCCGCGTTGCGCCTGGCCGTGTACGACGTCGCCCCCGCTCGGCGCGCGCGGTACGCCGCTCTCGTCGCCCGGGTCGCCGACACGGCCGGCGACGACACGGAGCTCGCCGACACCGCCCTGTCCGCTCTGGCCGGCTGGGTGCCGTGGGCGCCGCAGGCCCTCGACGCCCTGGCGCGGCCGCTCACCGACCTGGAACGGCGGGCTCCCGGGCTGTGGAGCGCGGCCGGCGCGGCCCTCGTCACGGCGGCGGGCGGGACGCGGGCCGCGGCGGACGCGCTGACCGGCGCCGTACGGACCCTGATGGCCGCCGGGCCCGCGCCCGACGCGGGGGAGGAGCGGGACCGGCCCGCGCACCGCCGCGCCGAGGCCGTCGCCGGGGTGCTCGCGGGCGCCGCGACGCGGAATCCGGCGATGCGGCCGCTCGCCCGCGAACTCGCCGACGTCCTCGCGGGCGACGACGCGTTCGTGACCTCGGCCGCGCTGGTGCGGCTCGCCGCGGTGGACCTCTCGGCACCGGGCGACGACCTGCGCGCCCTGGCCCGACTGCACGACGGGCGGCCCGTGCTGGCCCTGCGCACGGCCGAGCGACTGCGCCACGGGCTGCGCGGGGAGCGGGTGCCCAGCCCCGTGCTGGTGCCGGTGGCACGGGAGCTCGCCTCGGCCGGGTCCCTCGCCGAGGGGCTGTTCGCCTGGGCCGTCACGGTCGCCCAGGGCGAGCGGGAGGGGTGGCCGGAGCCCTGGCGCGACGTCCTCCGGAGTCTGCGCGCCCATCCCTGGGCCGACGTCCGGGACGCTTCGGCACAGGTGAGTACGGCTCCCTGAGGGGCGCGGTCAGCCGATGAAAAGCCGCGGACGCGGCTGCTCGGTCGATGAGCAGACGCGTCCGCGGCTTTCGTCGTGGCTGGTCGCGCGGTTCCCCGCGCCCCCTACGGGGCTAGACGGCGGCGGCCCGGGCCGCCATGCGGGCCTTGCGGGCGGCGAGCTTCTCGTCGAACTTGGACGCCTCGCTGTCCAGGCCGCCCATGAACAGGCCGAGCTCCTCCTGCGCCTTGAGCCCCTCCGGGCCGAGCCCGCCGATCTCCATGATCTTCAGGAACCGCAGCACGGGCTGGATCACGTCGTCGTGGTGGATCCGCAGGTTGTACACCTCGCCGATCGCCATCTGCGCGGCGGCCCGCTCGAAGCCGGGAATGCCGTGGCCGGGCATCCGGAAGTTGACGACCACGTCGCGCACGGACTGCATCGTCAGGTCGGGCGCCAGCTCGAACGCGGACTTCAGCAGGTTCCGGTAGAAGACCATGTGCAGGTTCTCGTCGGTCGCGATGCGCGCCAGCATCCGGTCGCAGACCGGGTCGCCGGACTGGTGGCCCGTGTTGCGGTGCGAGACCCGGGTCGCGAGTTCCTGGAAGGCGACGTACGCGATCGAGTGCAGCATCGAGTGGCTGTTGTCCGACTCGTAGCCCTCGCTCATGTGCGACATGCGGAAGGCTTCCAGCTGGTCCGGGTCGACGGCGCGCGACGCGAGCAGATAGTCGCGCATCACGATGCCGTGCCGGCCCTCCTCGGCGGTCCAGCGGTGCACCCAGGTGCCCCACGCGCCGTTGCGGCCGAAGAGGGTCGCGATCTCGTGGTGGTAGCTGGGGAGGTTGTCCTCGGTCAGCAGGTTGACGATCAGAGCCGTGCGGCCGACCTCGGTGACCTTCGACTGGTCCTTCTTCCAGGCCTCGCCGTCCTCGAAGAGGCCGGGGAAGTTGCGGGCGTCGGACCAGGGCACGTACTCGTGCGGCATCCAGTCCTTGGCCACCTTCAGGTGGCGGTTCAGCTCCTTCTCGACCACTTCCTCCAGCGCGTACAGAAGGCGGGCGTCGGTCCATGTGGTCGACGAGCCGAGGCGGGGGGAGATGACGGTCACGGGGGCTCCTGGGGGACGGAGGTACAGCGAGCGGTTCTACCTACGGTGTCGTAGGTTACGGTGTCGTAGGTTAAGCGCTCCATAAAGAGCTGTGGTTACACGTAGAGGTCGCGAAGTCTCACTGAGAGGCACGTCACACACCCCTCGAGCTTCTCGAACTCCGAAATGTCCACCAGTACGGGCTCATGGCCGAGGTCCGCGAGCAGCTCCGCGGACTTGGCCGCGCTCGCCGCCATGAGCAGCCGGTTTCCGCCCAGCAGGACGACATGGGCGCCCGCTTCCTCCGGCACCGGCAGGAAGCGCGGGAAGAGCGAGGCGTGGTCGACCAGCGGCTCGTGGCCGATCACCGTTCCGTCGGGCAGCGCCGTGACCGCCGACTTCAGATGCAGCACCTTGGCCACGGGAACCGCCACCACCCGGGCCCCGAGCGGCTCGAAGACGGCGCGCAGCTGCTGCACCCCGGCCGCGTTCGTGCGTCCGCCGCGCCCCACGTAGAGGGTGTCACCCACCTTCAGTACGTCGCCGCCGTCGAGAGTGCCGGGTTCCCACACCCAGTTGACGGAGCAGCCGAGGCGCGCCACGGTCTGCTCGACCCCCGACGTCTCGGCGCGCCGCGACGCGGCACCGGAGCGCCCGATCAGCGCGACGTTCCGGAAGACGGCCACCGTGTCCTCCACGAACACCGCGTCCGGGCAGTCGTCGGCCGGCTCGACCAGGACCGTCTCCCAGCCGTGCGCCTCCAGCGCCGCGACGTACTCCTGCCACTGCTCGCGGGCCTTCCCCGGATCGACGGGGGTGCGCGCGACGTGGGTGACGATCCCCTCCGCCAGCCGCGGGCCTGGCCGGCGGACGAGGGCCTTCTTGCTGGGCACGGGTGATCTCCACGGGTCACGGCGGATGCGGCGCCGCGGATGAGGGGTGACAGCGGCGGGCACATCATGCACAGCCGGGCAGGCGCGACGGAATCCCCCGTTACGCGGCTGTCACCTCCTTCTCACGTCCTCTCACCCCCCTCACCCCTCTCGCCTGTTTCCCCCGGCTCATGGCCCAGCTCCAGCCACCGGGTCACCCCGATCGACTCCAGGAACGGCCGATCGTGGCTCGCCACGATCAGCGCCCCCTCGTACGACTCGAGCGCCGACGTCAGCTGCCGCACGCTCGCCATGTCCAGATTGTTCGTCGGCTCGTCGAGCATCAGCAGCTGCGGCGCGGGCTCGGCGAGCATCAGCGCGGCCAGGGTCGCCCGGAACCGCTCGCCGCCCGACAGCGTCGCCGCCTGCTGGTCGGCCTTCGCCCCCTTGAACAGGAAGCGGGCCAGCCGGGCCCGGACCCGGTTGACGGTCGCCTCCGGCGCGAACCGCGCCACGTTCTCGGCGACGGTCGCTCCGTCGTCCAGCACGTCGAGACGCTGCGGCAGGAACCGCAGCGGCACATGCGCGATCACCTCGCCCCCGACCGGCGCCAGCTCACCGGCGACGGTCCGCAGCAGCGTCGTCTTGCCCGCCCCGTTACGGCCGACGAGGGCGACCCGCTCCGGCCCGCGCAGCTCGAACTCGCCGCGCACCCGCGCCCCGTAGGGCAGGGTGAGCGAGCGCAGCGTGAGCACGGAGCGCCCGGGCGGCACCGCCGTGAACGGCAGGTCGATCCTGATCTCGTCGTCGTCGCGCACCGCCTCCACGGCCTCGTCGAGCCGCTCCTTCGCCTCGGCCAGCTTCTCCTCGTGCATGATGCGGTGCTTGCCCGCCGAGACCTGCGCCGACCGGCTGCGCAGCTTCATCACCGCCCGCGGCTCCCGCTTGGTGTCGTACATCTTCTGTGCGTAGCGCCTGCGCCGGGCCAACTTCACATGCGCGTCGGTCAGTTCGCGCTTCTGTTTCTTCAGATCCGACTCGGCGACCCGGACCATCCGCTCCGCCGCCTCCTGCTCGACGGCCAGCGCCTCCTCGTACGCGGTGAAGTTGCCGCCGTACCGGGTGACCTCCCCGCCGCGCAGATCGGCGATCTGGTCCACCCGGTCGAGGAGTTCACGGTCGTGGCTGACCACGATCAGCACCCCGGACCAGCCCTCCACGGCCGCGTGCAGCCGCTGCCGCGCGTACAGGTCCAGATTGTTGGTCGGTTCGTCGAGCAGCAGGACGTCGGGACGGCGCAGCAGCAGGGCGGCGAGGCGCAGCAGCACCGACTCACCGCCCGACAGCTCCCCGACCGTCCGGTCCAGATCGATGTGGTCCAGGCCCAGTTGGGCGAGGGTGGCGACGGTCCGCTCCTCGACGTCCCAGTCGTCACCGACCGCGGTGAAGTGCTCGTCGGCCACATCGCCCGACTCGATGGCGTGCAGCGCGGCGCGGGCGGCCGCGATGCCGAGCACCTCGTCGACGCGGAGCGCGGTGTCGAGCGTGACGTTCTGCGGCAGACGGCCGACCTCGCCCGCCACCCGCACGGTGCCGTCGGCCGGACGCAGCTCCCCGGCGATCAGCTTCAACAGGGTCGACTTCCCCGACCCGTTGGCGCCGATCAGACCGGTGCGGCCGGGCCCGAAGGCGACCTGGAGACCGTCGAAGACGGCGGTGCCGTCCGGCCACGCGTAGTCGAGGCCCGTGACGGCGACGGACGTCGTGGGGGAGCCGGGACGACTCTGGGGATGTGACATGAAGGCCTCGCGGTTGCTCGGTGCGAACGGTGACGACATGCGACGCGTTCGAGACACCGCGGGACACGGGCGAAGAAGAAGGCCCGTACCGGCGGGAGGACGGCTCGGATGCCGAGGTCTCACACAACGCCGATCACGCAGCGCACAGCGGCTGCGGAACACGCGCGGTGTCTCAAGACCTCAGTAGAGCAACGTCCTTCTCCCTTTCGACGGCAACGGGACCGACACCCAACGTAAGGAGCTGTCGGAGGGCTGTCAAAGAATTATCGTGAGGACGTGCCCCCAGGCTCTCCCACACCCCACGCCCGCCTTATCCTCCCCGCCCGCCTGCTCCTCCTGGCGTACGACACCGGCAAGGACCGGGTGTCCGGCGCCCCCGACCTGGCCCTCGCCGTCCGTGCCGGAGCCCTCGCCGAACTCGCCGCGCGCGGCCTCGTCCACGAGATCGACGGCATCGTCACCCCGGTGCCCGACACCCGCACCGACGATCCCGTCCTCGATCAACTCCTCGAACTGATCGAGGAGTCGAGACCGCGCTCCTGGCGCCGGCTGATCACCCACAAGGCCCGCGTCACCCGGGACGCGGTGCGCCGCGCCCTGGTCGCGGACGGCTACCTGGCCGCCGAGCGGCGCCGCGTCCTCGGCCTCTTCCCCGGCACCCGGTACACCCTGCGCCGCGCCGGCTACGTGGAGGTGCTGTGCATGGAGGCCCGGACCGCGCTGACCGGCCCCGCCGCGCCCGACGCCGTCCACCCCGACCAGGCGGCCCTGCTGGTGCTCGCCGCGGCGGGCCATTTCCGGGGCCTGCTCTCCGCCCGCGAACGCCGCCGCCACGCCGACCGCCTCACCGCCCTCGCCGCGCAGGCGGGCCCGGCCGTGCCGGAGATCCGCCGGGCCCTGGAGGCGGCCGTGAAGTCCGCCGAGGCCGCCAGGGCGGCGGACGGGGGCGGCGGCTGAGACGGAGCCGAGGACGTCAGGGGGAGGCGGCCGCGCCGCGCACCCGCCCCCGGACCAGCAGCGCGACGGCCGTCCCGCCCGCCGCGAGCACCAGCGCCGCCAGCGGGCGCCCCGCTCCTGACCCCGGCACCTCCACCGCGGCCGCGCCGACCACGGCCGCCGACGCCGCGCAGGCCGCCAGCGCCTCGCCCCAGGTGCGCCGCGCGGGCCGGGTCGCGGTGAGCCCGGTCGACCAGGCGTCGCTCGCCGCGAGATAGCCGACCAGGAGCACCGCCGTGCAGCACGCCTGCCACGGCGGCGGATCGCCGAGCGCGGCGATCGGCACGGCCGCGCAGGCGAGCGCGGTCGTCCGGTGCCGCGCGAGCCGGTACCACCAGCGGAACGAGTGCAGCGTCGGACGCAGATCGAGTCCCGGCGCCGCCCACAGGCCGACCACCAGCGCGCCGCAGAACAGGAACAGGCCGATGCCTCCGTGCCCGGCGGCCCACGGCCGGTACGCGGCCACGAGCAGCGCCGCGCCGAGCACCCGCACCGGCAGCGTACGGACGGCATGGGCGGCGTACGCACCCCAGGGCGCGCTCATCGCGGACGCCCTCCCACCCGGCCGGACAGCAGCGGCGCGAGCGCCAGGTCCAGCGGCTCGCCGACCGTGTGCCGCAGCACCGGCACCCCGCTGTCGCGCAGCGCGAACCGCATCGCGGCCCGGTCCGCGTGCCACAGCCGCAGCCCCAACTCGGCCGCCACGTCTCCCGGTTCGACCTCCGGATCGCCGCTCGGGATCTCCACGACGACCGGCCGCCGGGCCCGCGCCTGGAGATCGCGCAGCACCTTGAGCACCCGGGCGTCGTTCAGCGGCGTGAACACGTAGACGAGCGCCCCCTCGGGCAGCGCGGGCGTCGGCACCCGGTGCAGCCCGGGGGAGTCCAGGCCGCGGTCCTTGCGGACGTCGAGGACGCTCTCGACGATGCGGTAGAACGCGGCGTCGCCCTGGTTCCCGGACCGCGGCTCCAGCCAGCGCGTCGCACCGCCGACGGAGACGACACCGACCCGGTCGTGCGTCCGCAGATAGGCGCGGGCGAGACCGGTCGCGGCGCGCACCGTCTCGTCCAGCGAGGACAGACCGGTCGCCGGGTCCACCACGTCGCCGAACGCGTCGATCAGCATCACCGTGTCCGCGGCCCGCTCGGCGGCGAACCGGTGCAGCTGCACCGTGCCGCGCCGCGTCGTCGACGGCCAGTGGATGCGCCGCTGGCGCTCGCCGGGCTCCCACTGGCGTACGCCGAGCAGCTCGACGCCCTCCCCGTACTGCGCGGCCGTGTGTTCGCCGAGGCGCTGCGGCAGCCGCACCGGGACGGGCGTGAACCGCGACTGCCCGGCGTACGGGAACACCGCCACCTCGGCCGCCGCCACCCGCACGCTGCGGCGGGCGGTGCCCCCGGCGTCGTACACGTCGAGATCGACCGGGCCCAGCGACCAGCGGCCCCACTCCAGCGCGGTCAGCCGCAGCGTGAGCGCGGACCGGCCGACCGTCACCTCGTCGAGCCGGACGCCCGGGCCGAGCGTGACCCCGGGATCGAGCCGGACCTCGCCGCCGTCGTGGGCGACGTCGATGCGCACGGTGACCGTGTCGCCCTCGAAGCAGCGCCGGGGCGTGACGTCCACCGACGTCTCGATCCGCCGCGCGTACGCGCGCGGCAGCGCCAGCGCCAGCAGCACCACGGGGCCCGCGGCGAGCGCGAGCAGCCACGCCCGGCCCGTCAGCAGCGCCGCGGCCAGCGCCACCACGGCCACCGTCAGCAGCCGCAGCGTCCGCTCGCCGGGGCGCGGGCCCGGTGGCGGGGGCGGCGGCGCCTGCGCCGGGGCGGTCCGGCCCTCCAGGGCGCGCAGCACCGCGGCGCTCGGCGGACCGCCGGCCGGGGTACGGGGCGCGACACGGGGCGCGGTCATGAGCGGACCGGCTCCGTGCGGCGCGTCGTCGGCGTCGGCACCGTGCCGGCCAGCTCGCGCACCACGGCGTCGGTGGATATCTCGCGCACCCACAACTCGGGCCGCAGCGACACCCGGTGGGCGAGCGCGGGCACCGCGAGGAGCTTCAGGTCCTCCGGGATCACGTAGTCGCGCTGTTCGAGGACCGCGCGGGCGCGGGCCAGCTGGACCAGGGCGAGCCCGCCGCGCGGCGAGGCGCCGATGCTGATCTGGGGGTGGTCGCGGGTGGCGTTCACCAGCGCGACCGCGTACCCGAGGAGGTCGTCGTCGATCTCGACCCGCTCCACGGCGTCCCGCCAGGCCACCACCTCCGCCGGGCTCGCGAGCGTGTCGAGCACCGTCTCGGGCGCGGCCCGCGCCACCCGGGCGCGCAGCATCCCCAGCTCCTCCGGAGCGGTCAAGTAGCCCATGCGCACGCGGAGCTGGAAGCGGTCCAGCTGCGCCTCGGGCAGCGAGTACGTGCCCTCGTACTCCACCGGGTTGGCGGTCGCGATCACCAGGAACGGATCGGGCAGCGGACGTGTCGCCCCGTCCACCGTGACCTGCGACTCGGCCATCGCCTCGAGCAGTGCCGCCTGGGTCTTGGGCGGCGTCCGGTTGATCTCGTCGGCGAGCAGCAGATGCGTGAAGACGGGCCCCGGGTGGAAGGCCATCTCACCGGCCCGCTGGTCGTACAGGGACACGCCGGTCACGTCGGACGGCAGCAGGTCGGGCGTGAACTGGATGCGGCGGAAGTCCAGGCCGAGCGCCGTCGCGAACGAGCGGGCGAGGAGGGTCTTGCCGAGCCCGGGCAGATCCTCGACGAGGACATGGCCGCGGGCCAGGACGCCGAGCATGACCAGTTCGAGGGCGTCGGACTTGCCCACGACGGCACGCCCGACCTCGCGCAGCACGGCACCGGCCCGCTCGCCGGCCTCCCGCGGAGTCATGGGCGCGAGCGGCGCGGGCAGGGCGGGCGGCTCGGAGGGGTTCGTCACGACGCTGCTTCCTTGGCGGTCACGAGGCTGCTTCCTTCGACGGGTGCGGACGGGTGCGGACGGGTACGGGGAGTGCCGAGCTCTTCGAGGCGGTCGGCGAGCCGGCCCAGGACCTCGGCCGGGATCGCGCCGTCGGGTCCCGTCGCGGGCGGCTCGGGTCCCAGCCAGGGCCACAGCTCCGGACCGATCAACTCGGCCGCGCGTGCGGGCTGTCGGTCGAGGGAGACATGGTGGTGCTCGGTGAGTGCGGCGGCGAAGAGCCGGCGCAGCTCGGGCCGGAGGACGGCGCGGTAGCACAGGGCGCCGTCCGGCCCCAGGGAGATCCGCACATTGCGGTGCCACTCGCCCATGCCGGGGGCCCGCGTCCGCAGCAGCCGCACCTCGCCCCGCCGCCCGGAGTCCTGCGCGTCGGCGCCCGCGACGTACCGCGCGCACAGCAGCGCGCCCACGGCGAGGGCGACGGCCGTGGCCCCGGCGGCGACCCAGCCGTCGACGAGCAGGACAAGCACGACCGCGGAGGCCGCGAGCGCCGCCGACAGGAGCAGCAGGCGCGGAACGGTCAGCGGGAGCCGGCCGAGCGGCCTCCCTCCCGGCCCAGGTGCCGTCATCGGGCGGCCTCGCGCCCGGGCCGCTCCCGCAGCCGGCCGGCGATCTCCTCCAGCGCCTCGGCGGCGGCCGCCCGCCGGGAGTCGTCCATGGGGTGCGAGGAGTAGCGCGCCTCCCGGAACAGCGCGGTCAGCAGGGGCGCGGCGGGGCCCGCCGCCAGGCCCGCACGCGATGCCCGGGTGAGCAGATCGGCCGGGCTGTCGGCGGCATGGCGCGGCACGCCGGACGCGGCGAGGGCCTCCTCCATCGCGGCGTAGCAGGCGATCACGGCGGCCCGCGCGTCGGTGCCGTCGGCCAGCGCGCGGCGGCCCTCGCCGACCACGGACAGCAGCAGATCCCGCTCGGTGTCCTCCTCGGCGACGGCGCGCGCGGGCGGCCCCGGCAGCGAGAATCCGTGCCGGCGCAGCCGGACGGCCAGCAGCACGACGGCGATCACCAGCGCGGCCACGGCGAGCCCCGCCACGACGAGGGGCAGCGGCAGGCCCGATCCGTCGCCCGAGCCCGCGGGACGCGGCGACGGGGTGGGGAAGGACGGGACCGGCAGCTCCGTCGGCTCCGCGGCCGGGGCGTCCGAGGACCTCGCGGGGAACCGGTGCAGGACCAGGGCGAGCACCGCGAGCGCGACCGGGCCCACGAGCAGCAGCGGCAGGGCGATCTGACGCAGCCGGTCCTCGTGCGGCGACAGCGTGCCGCGATCGCCCCGGATCCGGGACCGCAGCCGCCGGACCACCAGCAGCCAGACCGCGGCCCAGGCCAGCGTGAGGCCGACCACGAGGAAGGAGGAACCGCCGAGCGGGCCCCCGCCCGGGCTCAGCAGGGTCGCGGCGGGGCGTAACAGCAGGGCGGCGGCGGCCAGTACGGCGATGACACCCACGGCGACCACCGGGCCGGGACCCGCCCGGCGAACGTCTCGGCCCACGCGTACCGCGCCTCCCCCCGCATGCCGGTCCAGGCATCCTCACACGCGGCGACACCGATGTCAGCCGTCTCCCGGGCCGCACGGGGATTTCATCTCCGGGACGCTTTCGGCCCGGTGACGGTCAGCAGGCGTCCCGCAGCAGCTCCGCGAGGTACCCGTCGACGTCGACGTGCCGGCCCTCGTCGCCCGTCGGCACCAGCTGCGTCGTGCCCGTCAGGAACTGCCGAACGTCGTCCGAGCGGACATGCACGACCGCGGTGCCCTCCACGGCGTGGAACTCCAGGACCGTACGGTCGTAGCCGTACGGCCGCACCCGCACGTCGCCGGCGCCGACGGACTCGGTCAGGCCACCGGTCAGCAGCTCGCGGGCGAACGTCCAGCACACCTCGACACCCTCCAGGGTGGCGGCGGCGGGGAAGGACATGCGGACGGCGAACGGGTCGTGCGTGTCGTACCGCAGGGTCGCCGGGATGCTCGCCATGCGCGGCGCGGCAGCGACGAGACGGGCCTCAACGGCTTGCTCGATGACGGTGGACAACGCTGCTCCCTTGCGACGACTGGACGGAGAGCGACGGACGCTCTGGGGGCCTCTCTTGAATAGACGGCGGAACGAGCGAATCCGTGCATCTGATGTCGGACGAAAAACGAGTGACCTCTGTCACCGGTTCTATTCAAGATCGCTCGAGGTGCTCTGGACGCGGCTGTGACGGTGGACTAGCTTCGCGCGCCATGGGGAGACCGCGAACGTCGAGGTACCAGAGGCATCAGAGGGCACGGCGATCGGTGGGACCGGTGGTGGCGGCGCTGCTGGGCGTCCTCGCCTCGGGCACGGGCGCGGGCCCGGCAGCCGCCACGCCCGCGGGGCAGCCCGCATGGCAGCTGAAGGACACCGGCCGCACGGACGTACGGTTCCGTGGTCTGGCCGCGGTCGACCGGTCCGCCGCCTGGCTGGCCGGGACCAAGGGCACCGTGCTGCGCACCACCGACGGCGGCAGACGCTGGCGCGATGTGTCGCCGCCCGCGGCGGCCGGTCTGGAACTGCGCGACATCGAGGCGTTCGACGCGCGGCGCGCGGTCGCCCTGGCGATCGGCGAGGGCGACGCCTCCCGCATCTTCCGCACGGACGACGGCGGCGCGACCTGGACGGAGTCGTTCCGCAACGCCGACCCGAAGGCGTTCTACGACTGCGTGGCGTTCTTCGACAGCCGGCACGGGCTCGCGATGAGCGATCCGGTCGACGGCCGGTTCCGCATCCTGTCGACCCGCGACGGTGGCCGGTCCTGGTCGGTGCTGCCGAGTTCCGGGATGCCGCCCGCGCAGTCCGGGGAGGCGGGCTTCGCCGCGTCCGGGCAGTGCCTGGTGACATCGGGCCCGAAGGACGTCTGGCTGGCGACCGGCGGCGGCGCGAGCGCCCGCGTGCTGCACTCCGCCGACCGCGGCCGCACCTGGACGGCGAGCGCCACGACGGTCCCGGCGGGCGATCCGGCCCGCGGCGTCTTCGGCCTCGCCTTCCGCGACCGTACGCACGGCATCGCCGTCGGCGGCGACTACCGCGCCGACCAGCCCTCACCGCGCGCCGCCGCGGTGACCGGCGACGCGGGACGCACCTGGACCCCGTCCACCGCAGGACCGCCGGCCTACCGCTCCGGTGTCGCCTGGCTCCCGCGCGGCCGCGCGGGAGCCCTCGCGGTAGGCCCGACGGGCACCGACCTCACCACGGACGGCGGCCGCACCTGGCGCACCGTCGACTCCGGCTCGTACGACACCGTGGACTGCACGCGCGACGGCGGCTGCTGGGCGGCGGGCGAGCAGGGACGGGCGGCCCGGCTGGAGCGCTAGGGCTCCTGTCCTAGGAGGCGGGCAACTCCTGCCGCCACCTGTCGAGTTCGGGCGCCGTCCGCGCGGCGACGAACTCGGTGATCCGGTACGCGCACACGCCGCCGGTGACGAAGGGGTCGGTCGCGGTGAGCCGCTCGACGGCCGCGCGATCGTCCCCGGCGGCGATGACGATGCCGCCGTCCCGCGGTTCCTTGCGCCCCGCCGCGAGGAACGTCCCCGCGGCGAAGTGCCCGTCGAGCCAAGCGCGATGGGCTTCCAGGAGGGCATCCACGCGCTCGACGGGCGCCGTGTACGTCAATTCCAGTACAAACATGATCGACAGCGTACGTGCGGTCTTGTGGCGTTCGTTGAAGTGTGCATGATCTACGGCTATGGCTACGCCCAAGGACCAGGCAGCCGCAGGCGCGCGGAACGGCGACGCGCCCCCGGCGATCGCACTGCGCGGCCTGCGCAAGTCGTTCGGTGACGTACAGGCCGTCGACGGCATCGAACTCGACGTGGCCGAGGGTGAGTTCTTCTCGCTGCTCGGCCCCTCCGGATCGGGCAAGACGACGGTGCTGCGGCTGATCGCCGGATTCGAGACGCCTGGCGGCGGCAGCGTCTCGCTGGCGGGCGCGGACGTCACCCGGCGCGCTCCCTTCGAGCGCGACGTCACCACCGTCTTCCAGGACTACGCCCTCTTCCCGCACCTGACCGTCGAGCAGAACATCGCCTACGGACTCAAGGTGCGGGGCGCGTCCCGCAAGGAGCAGGCGGAGCGGACCCGCTCCGCACTCGCCTCCGTACGCCTCGAGGGATTCGGCGGCCGCAGACCGCGCCAGCTCTCCGGCGGGCAGCGCCAACGCGTCGCGCTCGCAAGGGCGTTGGTCGTACATCCCCGGGTGCTGCTCCTCGACGAACCGCTCGGCGCGCTCGACCTCAAGCTGCGCGAGCAGATGCAGACGGAGCTGAAGCAGCTGCAGCGCCAGGTCGGCATCACCTTCGTCCTCGTCACCCACGACCAGGCCGAGGCGCTCGCCCTCAGCGACCGGGTCGCCGTCATGAACACCGGCCGCATCGAACAGGTCGGCACACCGGGGGAGTTGTACGAGGCACCCGCCTCCGCCTTCGTCGCGTCGTTCGTCGGCACCTCCAACACCGTCACGGGCCCGGCCGCCGAGCTGCTCGTGGGGAAAGCGGGGACGTTCGGCATCAGACCGGAGAAGATCCGGCTGCTCGCCGCCGGCGCCGAGCACGATCGCCGTGACCACAGCCAGGTGCACGGCACCGTCGCCGACGCCGTCTACCTGGGCGACCACACCCGCGTCCTCGTCGACACCGACGCCGGGCCACGCTTCGTCGTCCTCACCCAGAACCTCGACACCTCCGCCGCCGACGCCCGCGCGCTGCCCGGTGAACGGGTCCTGCTGCACTGGCACCGCCGCCACAACATCCCCCTGCACCAGCCCAGTTGATCCACCTCACGGACCGGGAGAGATCACGTGCGCGCAACCCGAACGCTCATGGCCGCCGCCGCGCTCGGCGGGCTGCTGCTCGCCACCGCCTGCGGCGGCTCCGGCGGGGACTCGAAGAGCGGCGGCCAGGGCTTCACCCCGCCGAAGATGTCCGCGCCCAAGTCCCTCGGCAGGACCGAGGGCGAGGTCAACCTGATCGCCTGGGCCGGTTACGCCGAGGACGGCTCGAACGACCCGAAGGTCGACTGGGTCACCCCGTTCGAGAAACAGACGGGCTGCCAGGTCAGCACGAAGGTCGCCGGTACCTCCGACGAGATGGTCAACCTGATGAAGACCGGCCAGTACGACGCGGTCTCGGCCTCCGGCGACGCGTCCCTGCGCCTCATCGCATCCGGTGACGCGGCTCCCGTGAACACCGGCCTCGTCCCCCACTACAAGGACATCTTCGCCGGGCTGAAGATGCAGGCCTGGAACTCCGTCGACAAGGTCGCGTACGGCATCCCGCACGGCCGAGGCGCCAACCTCCTCATGTACCGCACCGACAAGGTCTCCCCGGCGCCCGACAGCTGGAAGGCCGTCTTCGAGGACGCCGGCCGGTACAAGGGGCACGTCACCGCGTACGACTCGTCCATCTACATCGCCGACGCCGCCCTGTACCTGATGAAGACCCGGCCGAACCTGGGCATCAAGGACCCCTACGCCCTCGACCAGAAGCAGTTCGACGCCGCCGTGAGCCTGCTCAAGAAGCAGAACGGCGACATCGGCGAGTACTGGAGCGACTACCTGAAGGAGATCTCCGCCTTCAAGAGCGGCGACTCGGTCGTCGGCACCAGCTGGCAGGTCATCGTGAACACGGCGCAGGGCGAGAAGGCCCCCGTGAAGGCCGTCCTGCCCAAGGAGGGGGCCACCGGCTGGTCCGACACCTGGATGGTCTCGGCGAAGGCGAAGCACCCCGACTGCGCCTACAAATGGCTCGACTGGATCGTCTCGCCCAAGGTGAACGCCCAGGTCGCCGAGTACTTCGGTGAAGCACCCTCGAACGCGAAAGCCTGCGACGAGACCAGCGACAAGAGCTTCTGCGCCACCTACCACGCCGACGACACGGCGTACTGGAAGCAGGTCCACTACTGGAACACGCCGATCCCGCAGTGCCTGGACGGACGCACCGACGTGACGTGCGTGCCCTACGCGAAGTGGGTGCAGGCCTGGACCGAGATCAAGGGCTGAGCGGCCGAGATGGCCGACACGGCCCCGCGAAAGGTCTCCGGGGCGCTGCACCGCAGCCCCCGGCTCCGCCTCGCCCTGCTCCTGGCCGCGCCGCTGACCTGGCTGGTCGTCGCCTACCTCGGGTCGCTCGCGGTCCTGTTCCTGTCCGGTCTGTGGACCACCGACCCGTTCACGTCCGACATCGTGCGGACCTGGACGCTCGACAACTTCAAGGCCCTGTTCACGACGGACGTGTACCGCCAGGTGGTGCTCCGCAGTGTGGGAGTCGCGCTGGGCGTCACGGTCCTGTGCGTGGTCATCGCGTTCCCCATCGCCTTCTACACGGCGCGCGTCGCCCGTCCCCGGTGGCGCCCCCTCCTCGTCGTCGCGATCCTCACCCCGCTCTGGGCGAGCTATCTGGTGAAGGCGTACGCGTGGCGGGTCATGCTCGCCCAAGGGGGCCTGCTCGACCGGCTGTTGGAACCGTTCGGTCTCGACGGCCCCGGGTACGGCCTCACGGCGACGGTCCTCGTGCTGACCTACCTCTGGCTGCCGTACATGATCCTGCCGATCCACGCCGGTCTCGAACGCGTCCCGGACAGCCTGCTCGACGCCTCCGCCGACCTCGGCGCCCGCACCTGGCGCACCCTGCGCACCGTGCTGCTGCCGCTCGTCCTGCCGTCCGTCGCGGCGGGCTCCGTCTTCACGTTCTCCCTCAGCCTCGGCGACTACATCGCGGTCCAGATCGTCGGCGGCAAGACCCAGTTGATCGGCAACCTCGTCTACTCCAACATCACGCTCGACCTGCCGCTGGCCGCCGCACTCGGCACCGTTCCGGTCGTCGTCATCGTCCTGTACCTGCTGGCGGTGCGCCGCACGGGCGCGCTGAGCAGCCTGTGAACGGCCCACCGAAAGGAGACGGCGGTGCACCTGTCCCGCCCCGCCCGGATCGCGCTGCGCGTCTGCGCGCTGCTCGGCTTCGCCGTGATCTATGTGCCGCTGCTCCTGGTCGTCGTCAACTCCTTCAACCGCGACCGCAGTTCGGGCTGGCCGCCGGACGGGGCGACCCTCGACTGGTGGCGCGCGGCCTGGCACAGCGCGGGCGCCCGCGACGCGCTGTGGACCTCGGTGAAGGCGGGGCTCGGCGCCACCGTCATCGCGCTGGTCCTCGGCACCCTCATCGCGTTCGCGGTGGCCCGCCACCGCTTCTTCGGCCGCGACGCGATCTCCTTCGCCGTCGTCCTGCCGATCGCGCTGCCCGGCATCATCACGGGTGTGGCCCTCAACACGGCCTTCCGCACCGTCCTGGAACCCCTCGGCATCGGCCTCGGCCTGTTCACCGTCGTGGTCGGACACGCCACGTTCTGCGTCGTGGTCGTCTTCAACAACGTGGCGGCACGCCTGAACCGACTGTCCGGCACGTACGAGGAAGCGGCGATGGACCTGGGCGCCGGCCCCTTCCGCACCTTCCGCGACATCACCTTCCCGCTGACCCGCTCGGCGCTCGCCGCGGGCGGACTGCTCGCGTTCGCGCTGTCCTTCGACGAGATCGTGGTGACCACGTTCACGGCGGGCCCCGGCGTCCAGACGCTCCCCGTCTGGATCTTCTCCAACATGGCCAGGCCCCAACAGGCCCCGGTCGTCAACGTCGTGGCCGTCGTCCTCGTCCTGCTGTCCGTGATCCCGGTGTACGTGGCCCAGCGACTGTCGTCCGACACGACGGCGGGGAGCCGGGTCTAGGCCGCCTCGTCCGAATCGGTGTGGAGGCTGACCGCGGGGACGCCCAGCATCCTGGTCAGCACCCGGCGTTGACGGTCCGTCAGTGAACACAGGAACACCGCCGCCTCCGCGCGCGTACGGGCGCACAGGGCGGCGGTCTCGCGGACCTTGCCGTAGCTGAGGAGCGTCCGCGAGGAGTACGGCAGGGTCATCCGCGCGGCCCCGCCGGCCGAGACACCGCGCCGCTGCACGATACGGCCGACGACCCGTGCGCCGCGCCGCGCCAACTCCTCGGCCGCCGCGTCCATCAGCGCGCCGAAGTCCCGCTGCTTGCCGGAGAAGAACCCGACGAGGACGACATCGGCGCCCTGGGGCACCGGGACCGCGGGGGACGGCTCGCGCACCGGCCCCACGCGGCGCACCGGCCGCCTGTCGCGTCGTCGATTCTGCTGCACGACGCCAAAGGCTAGACGGTCCACGTCACTTGAGCTTCTCCGCGAGCAGCGGCACCACGTGCTTCAGCGCGTAGCGCGTCGACAGGATCGAGTCCGTGGCGAAGGCGCTGGAGATGTTCTTGTCGTCGAAGACCAGCGAGTGGCCCTTCTTCACCCCCGGGATCGCCCGGTACAGCGGGTCGGAGCCGACCTTCTTCGCGGTGGTGCCGATCGGCGCCATCACCAGCAGATCGGCGTCGAGCAGCTGGAGGTTCTCCTCCGACACGGACACCGAGAACGCGCTGCCGGCCTTCTTCTCCACCGCCGGGTTGTTCGTGAACCCGAGCCGCTCGACGAAGTCCACCCGGCCGGTGCCGCGCACGTACGCGCCCCAGGTCGTCGCGGTGCGCGAGCCGACCGTGATGGTCCGGTCCTTGAACTCGGGGTGCGCCTTCGCGGCGGCGGCGAACTCCTGCTTCGTCCCGTCGATCAGCTTCTTGCCCCGGTCGGCCAGGCCCAGTGCCTGGGAGACCATCGTGGTCTGCTTCTCCCAGGAGACCTTGTACTGGTCGCCGCCCTTGGGTACCCCGATGGTCGGCGCGATCTTGCTGAGGGTGTCGTAACGGGTCTGGTCGCCGCTCGACTTGGTGTCCAGGATCAGATCCGGCTTCAGCGCGGCGATCTTCTCGTACTCGGGCTCGAGGGTGCCGATCTTCTGCGGCGACTTGTCGTACTTCCCCTTGGCCCACGGGCCGACACCGTCGCCGCCGAACGCCAGCCAGTCGCTCTGCCCGACCGGCTGCACCCCGAGCGCGAGCGCCGTCTCGGCGTCGCCCCAGCCGAGCGCGACGACCCGCTTGGGCTGCTGCTTCACGGTGACGGTCCCGAACTTGGTGGACACCTTCGCGGGGAAGGAGCCGGTCGACGCGGAGCCGGCGGTGTCCGACGCGTCGTCCTTGTCCGAGCCGCAGGCGGCGAGTGTGCCGGTGAGGGTCAGGGCGAGGGCGCCGACGAGCAACGAGCGGCGGCGGGGAGTGGCGATGGCCATGGAACCTGTTCTCTTCTGTGAGCGGGGAGGTACGCGAGTCGTGTTACGGGGCGGGAGTGACGGGGCCGGCGTGGTGTCGGCCCACGGGGACGATCAGGGGCGTGCCGGACACCGGGTCGGGCACGACGGTGCTGCGCAGCCCGAAGACCTCCTCGACCAGTGCCTCGGTGACGATCGCCGAGGGCGCGCCCTCGGCGACGATCCGGCCGTCCTTCATGGCGATGAGGTGGTCGGCGTAGCGGCAGGCCAGGTTGAGGTCGTGCAGGACGACGACGAGGGTGACTCCGCGCTCGCGGTTGAGGTCCGTGAGCAGGTCGAGGACGTCGAGCTGATGGCTGATGTCCAGGTACGTCGTCGGCTCGTCGAGGAGCAGCACGTCGGTCTCCTGGGCCAGCGCCATCGCGATCCACACGCGCTGGCGCTGACCGCCGGAGAGTTCGTCGATGGGCCGGTCGGCGAGGTCGAGGGCGTCGGTGGCGTGCAGGGCGGTGGCGACCGCGGCGTCGTCGGCGGCCGTCCAGCGGCGGAACCAGCCCTGGTGCGGGTAGCGGCCCCGGCCCACCAGGTCGGCGACCGTGATGGAGTCGGGCGCCACCGGCGTCTGCGGCAGCACGCCGAGCACGGCGGCGACGTCCTTCGTGGCCGTCTTGTGCACATCGCGTCCGTCGAGCAGCACCGCGCCGTCGGTCGGCGTGAGCAGCCGGGCCATCGAGCGCAGCAGGGTCGACTTGCCGCAGGCGTTCGGGCCGACGACGACGGTGATCGCGCCCGGCGGTACGTCGACGTCGAGGCCGGAGACGATCCGGCGCTCGCCGTAGCCGAGTTCGAGGCCACGGGCCTGGAGGGTGTGCGGGGATGCCACGGGCTTCTCCTCGATGGGCCGCGGGGTGTGCGGAGAGGTGTTCATGGGTCAGCCGCCCTGACCGACGCGGTTGGCGCGGGCCAGCAGCCACAGCAGGTAGGGGGCGCCGATCACGCTGGTGACGATGCCGACCGGCAACTGCGTGCCGTCCAGGACGTGCTGGCCGGCGAAGTCCGCGACGCTCACCAGGAGCGCGCCCACGGCGGCGGACGGCAGCAGCGCCGCGCCCTGGCCCGGCACCAGGCGCCGGGCGATCGGCGGCGCGAGGAACGCGACGAAACCGACCGGGCCCGCGGCGGCGGTGGCGATCCCGGCGAGCCCCATGGCACAGGCGAGCAGTGCGCGCCGGTCCCGCTCGACCCGGGCGCCGAGACCGCCCGCGGCGTCGTCGCCGAGTTGCAGGGTGGGCAGGACACGGGCGGCGAGCGCGGTGAGCGGCACGAGGACCGCCGCGCCGACGAGCAGCGGCCACACCTGAGGCCAGGACCGGCCGTTGAGGCTCCCCGACAGCCACAGGAACGCGTTCTGCGCCTCGGTGACCTCCGCCCGCGTCATCTGGTACGAGATGACGCTCGACAGGCCCATGCCGATGCCGAGCCCGATGAGGACGAGCCGGTATCCGCTGACGCCGCCGCGCCAGGCCAGCAGATAGATCGCCGTGCCCGTCAGCAGCGAACCGGCCAGCGCGACGAAGGACAGGGGCGTCCCGCTCAGCCCGGTGAGCCCACCGGCGAGCACGACGGCGGCGCCCGCGCCCGAGCTGACCCCGATCACGTCGGGGCTCGCCAGCGGATTGCGCAGCAGGGTCTGGAAGACGGCGCCGGACATGCCGAAGCAGCAGCCCACCAGCAGGGCCAGCAGGGCGCGCGGCAGGCGCAGTTCGACGATGACGAACCGGCTGCCCGGGTCACCGCCGCCGAGCAGGGTGCGCACCACGTCGGGCAGCGGCACGGTGTAGTCGCCGTAGCTGAGCGCGAAGCAGAAGGCGGCGGCCGTCGCCGCGAGCAGCGCCGCGCTCACTCCGACGAGCCGGGCGCGGCCCCGTCGGCGGACCGCCGCGACCCGGGCGGTGGCCGCCCGCAGGTCAGGTGCGGGCGAAGCAGCGGGGGAAGTTGCGGGAGAAGTAAGGGAACCCTTACCGGTTCGGGGCGGGGATATGTCGCTCACAGCTCCACCGACTTCCGGCGCCGGACGAGAAGGATGAAGGGGACCGTGCCGAGCGCGGTGGTCATCACGCCGACCTGCACCTCGCCAGGGCGTGCGATGAGCCGCCCCACGACGTCCGCGAGCAGCAGCAGGGCCGGTGCGAGCAGCGCGCTGTACGGCAGGACCCATCGGTGGTCGGGGCCGGTCAGCAGGCGCGCCGCGTGCGGCACCGCCAGACCCACGAAGACGAGCGGCCCGGCGACGACGGTCGCCGCCCCGCACAGCAGCACCACACACGCGGCGGCGCCGAGCCGGGCGAGCGCGATCCGCTGGCCGAGCCCGCGGGCCGTGTCGTCGCCCAGCGCGAGGGTGTTCAGCTGCGGTCCGAGCGCGAGCGCGAGCACACCGCCCACCACGATGAACGGCAGTGCCTGCCAGAGCACTTCGGGCTCCCGGCCGCTGAGCGAGCCCACCTGCCAGAACCGGAACTGGTCGAAGGTCCCGCGGTCGGTGAGCAGCATGGCGCTGGTCAGCGCGGAGAGCGCGGCGGCCACGGCGGCGCCCGCGAGGGCCAGTTTGACCGGGGTCGCTCCCTCCCGGCCGAGGCTGCCGACGCCGTACACGAGGACGGCGGAGACGCACGCGCCGAGGAAGCCGAACCAGATGTACTGCTCGGGCTCGGCCAGCGACAGCACGCTGATGGCGAAGACCACCGAGACCGAGGCGCCCGCGTTCACGCCCAACAGGCCCGGATCGGCGAGGGGGTTGCGGGCCACGCCCTGCATCACGGTGCCCGCGAGGCCGAGCGCGACCCCGGCCAGGACGCCGGCCGCGGTGCGCGGGATCCGTACTTCCTGGACGATCAGCTGGGCGCGGTCGGACCGGTCGGGATGGAAGACTCCGGCCACGACATCGGCCCACGCCACCTGGCCGGAACCGACCGTCAGGCTGAGCGCGACGGCGGCGACGAGCAACAGTACGAGCGCGGCCAGGCCGAGCGGCAGACGACCGGAACGGCGGCGGGGCGCCGTCGGAGGGCGGGGTGGAGCGGTGGCCCGCGCGGTGAGTTGCACTGATCTGTCCTGTTCAGGGCGCGCGGACGAAGCCCGGCAGCGATCCGGAGCGACAGCCTCCGGAGGGTAAGGTCAGGCTAACCTAACACTCGAACGGGTGGATGTAGCACCTACCCGGACGTCACCCGCACGACCTCAGGAGACGGCTTGCCGTACGCCACCGAAACCCGCGAACCGGCCACCGGCCAGGTGGAACTGCGTGACCCGGCCCAGCTGCGCGAGATCCTCGGCGAGCCGCACCCCGTCGTGATCGACAAGGTGCACGACCGGCTCGACGCGCGGGACCGGGAGCTGATCGCCCGTTCCCCGTTCTGCCTGCTCGCCACCTCCGACGCGCGCGGCGCCTGCGACGTCTCGCCGCGCGGCGACGGCCCGGGATTCGCGCACATCGTCGACGACGGCACGCTCGCCCTGCCGGACCGCCCCGGCAACCGCCGGGGCGACAGCTTCCACAACATCCTGGAGAACCCGAACGCGGGCCTGCTCTTCCTCATACCCGGCGCCAAGGACGTCCTGCGGGTCAACGGCCGCGCGCGGATCCTCACCGACGCGCCCTTCTTCGACCTCATGGAGGTCAAGGGCCAACGGCCGAGCCTCGCCCTGCTCCTGGACATCGACGAGATCTATCTGCACTGCCCGCAGTCGCTGCGCCGCTCCGGCATCTGGGAGCCGGCCACCTGGGCCTGAGTCCGCCCGCGCCCGGCGTCTAGGGTTGCGGCATGGTGACGATCACGGGGATCCCGGCGGGCTGGCCGGCCGACGAGGTGGCGGCGCGGGCGGTGCAGGACGCGCTGCGCGGCCGCGTCGTCCTCGACGAGGCCGGGCCGCCGCCCGGTGCGGGTCCGGTCACCGGGATCGACGTCGCCTACGACGACGAACGCGATGTCGTCGCCGCGGCCGCCGTCGTCCTGGACCCGGCCACGCTCGACGTCGTCGAGGAGGCGACGGCCGTCGGGCGCGTCGCCTTCCCGTACGTCCCCGGCCTGTTGGCGTTCCGGGAGATCCCCGCGGTCCTCGGTGCCCTGGAGGCGCTGCGCACCGACCCGGGCCTGGTGGTCTGCGACGGCTACGGCATCGCCCACCCGCGCCGCTTCGGTCTCGCCAGCCATCTGGGCGTGCTCACCGGACTGCCCACGATGGGAGTCGCCAAGAATCCGTTCGTGTTCGCGGAGGGCGAGTTGGGGCCGGAGCGGGGGAGTGCGGCCCCGCTCCTCGACGGCACCGAGGAGGTCGGCCGCGCGCTGCGCACCCGCGCGGGTATCAAGCCGGTGTACGTCTCGGTGGGTCACCGGGTGTCCCTGGACAACGCGTGCGCGCACGCGTTGTCCCTCACTCCGGCCTACCGTCAACCGGAGACGACAAGACGAGCGGACCGCCTGTGCAGGGACGCCTTGGCGGCCCTTTAGGGGTGCGAGGCGGTGGCCATCAGCGCTCGGCCGCCACCCTGAACGTGATCCCGGCCTTCCGCAGCCGCGCGGTGAGCGCGTCCCCCATCGCCACCGCCGTGGTGACCTGCCCGGCGCTCTCCGGCAGGTCGTCCAGCGCGAGCGACAGCGCGGACTCGGCCAGCATCTTCGCGGTCTCCCCGTAGCCCGGGTCCCCGCCGGACACCTCGGTGAACACCCGCCGTCCGCCGCCCTCGCCCACGAACCGCACCGAGAACCAGCTCTTGGACCGGCGCTCCGCGTCGGGGCCGGCTCCGGGCAGCAGCCGACCGCCGAGCCAGCGCCGCGCGGGCGGCACCTGGGCCGCCGCGAACAGGGCGCCCGCGGCGGCGACGCCACCGACCGCGACCGGCAGCGACTTCACCGCAGCGTAGTGCCGGTAGCGGAAGTCGGGGCCGTAGCGCTCCAGGGCCCGCGCGGAGCGCTGCACCACCTGCGGGTCGATCGTCGGCAGCGGCACCGCCCACGCGCCGACCTCCTTCGCGTACCGCGGCGCGGCCGTCGGCGCGTACGCGGTACGGCCCACGAGGCGCGGCTGGTGGCGCCGCCGGTCGCGCTGGGCGGCGAGCATCTGGCGCCCGCGCGCGAACTGGTTCAGCGCGGACGCGAACGTACCGCCCGAGAACCGGGCGTTGGTCCGCACGAACCCGTCGACCCGCAGCGGCACCCTCTCCGGCAGCTGCCGCACGGTGAAGTAGGCGCCCAGGTCGTGCGGCACCGAGTCGAAGCCGCAGGCGTGCACCAGACGGGCGCCCGTCTCCCGCGCGCGGGCGTCGTGGCGCACGTACATCAGGTCCACGAACTCCGGCTCGCCCGTCAGGTCCACGTAGTCGGTGCCCGCGTCGGCGCACGCCGCGACGATGCCCTCCCCGTACTCCAGGTAGGGGCCGACGGTGGAGATCACCACGCGCGCGCGGGCGGCCAGTTCGCGCAGGCTCGCCTGATCGGCGACGTCCGCGCGCTCCAGCGGCAGCACCGCGCACTCCGGGTCGATCCCGGTGAGCCGCTCGCGCAGCCGCTCCAGTTTCGCGGTGTCCCGGCCCGCGATCGCCCAGCGCAGCCCGTCGGGCGCGTGGGCCGCGAGGTACTCGGCCGTGAGCACGCCCACGAACCCCGTCGCCCCGAAGAGCACCACGTCGTACGCCCTGTCGGTCCTGTCGGGCTTCCCACGCTCGTTCATGACACCCCTCATCGTGCGTCCGGGCCGTTGCCGGTGGCCGAGGCTAGCGTGACGACTCGGAAATTGGCTAAGCGCTTGCTCGTCAAGGGCTTGTGCTGACCGGTCCGTGTTCATAGCATCGTTGGTGTTACATCAGTTGTGTCACAGACGGCCTGGGGGCGTGACCGGATGACCATGGCAGGCACGGAGACCCGCGACGAGCACGGCGGCCCGCTCGCCGGGGTGCGCGTGGTCGAGCTCGCGGGGATCGGCCCGGGTCCGTTCGCCGCGATGCTCCTCGCCGACCTCGGCGCCGACGTCGTGCGGGTCGACCGGCCCGGCGGCGGCGGACTCGCGATCAACCCCGAGTACGACATCACCAACCGCAACAAGCGCTCCGTGGTCGTCGACCTGAAGGCCGAGGGCGGGGCCGAGCGCGTGCTCGGACTCGTCGACCGCGCGGACGTGCTCATCGAGGGCTACCGGCCGGGCGTCGCCGAGCGGCTCGGTGTCGGCCCCGCCGTCTGCCACGCCCGGAACCCGAAGCTGGTCTACGGCCGGATGACCGGCTGGGGCCAGGACGGCCCCCTCGCGCAGCGCGCCGGGCACGACATCGCCTACATCGCGCCGACCGGCACCCTCGGCATGATCGGCAAAGCGGACGAGCCGCCGACCGTCCCCGCCAATCTCGTGGGGGACTTCGCGGGCGGCTCCCTCTACCTCGTCGTCGGCATCCTCGCGGCCCTGCACCACGCCCGTGACACCGGCGCCGGCCAGGTCGTCGACGCCGCCATCGTCGACGGCACCGCCCACCTCACCTCGATGATCCACGGCATGCTCGCGGCGGGCGGCTGGCAGGACCGGCGCGGTGCCAACCTGCTGGACGGCGGCTGCCCGTTCTACGGCACGTACGAGACGACCGACGGCCAGTACATGGCGGTCGGCGCCCTGGAGCAGCAGTTCTACGACGAGTTCATCGACCTGCTCGGCCTCGCGGACACCGCCCCCGCCCGCAAGGACCTGACCCGCTGGGGCGAGCTGCGCGAGGCGGTCTCCGCACGCTTCAAGGAGCGTACGAGGGAGGAGTGGACGGCCGTCTTCGAGGGCTCCGACGCCTGCGTCGCCCCCGTCCTGTCGCTGCGCGAGGCGCCCGGGCACCCGCATCTCGCCGCCCGCGGCACCTTCGTCGACCACGGCGGCATCACCCAGCCCGCCCCCGCCCCCCGCTTCACGCGCACCCCCACCTCCGTCCGTTCGGGGCCCGCGCAGCCGGGCGCCGACACCGCGGCCGTGGCGCGCGACTGGGACGTTCCGGATCTGACCGGCGAGCCCACCGCCCCTCCGAAGAAAGGCAGTTGATCGCGAGCATGGAACGACGCCTGTTCACCGCCGAGCACGAGGCGTTCCGGGAGACCGTGCGCACCTTCCTCGCCAAGGAGGTGACCCCGCACTACGAGCAGTGGGAGAAGGACGGCATCGTCGCGCGGGAGGCCTGGCTCGCCGCCGGCCGCCAGGGCCTCCTCGGACTCGCCGTGCCCGAGGAGTACGGGGGCGGCGGCACCACCGACTTCCGCTACAGCGCCGTCCTCGCCGAGGAGTTCACCCGGGCCGGCGCCGCCGGGCTCGCGGTCGGCCTGCACAACGACATCATCGGCCCGTACCTGACCTCGCTCGGCACGGACGAGCAGAAGCGGCGCTGGCTGCCCGGCTTCTGCGACGGCTCGCTGATCACCGCGATCGCGATGACCGAACCCGGCGCCGGATCCGACCTCCAGGGCATCCGCACCAGCGCCGAGGACAAGGGCGACCACTGGCTGCTCAACGGCTCGAAGACCTTCATCTCCAACGGCATCCTGGCCGACCTCGTGATCGTCGTCGCCAAGACCACGCAGGAGGGCGGCGCCCACGGCCTGTCCCTCCTCGTCGTCGAGCGCGGCGCCGAGGGCTTCGAGCGCGGCCGCAACCTCGACAAGATCGGCCAGAAGGCGCAGGACACGGCCGAGCTGTTCTTCAACGACGTACGGGTTCCCAAGGAGAATCTGCTCGGTGAGCTGAACGGCGCGTTCATCCACCTGATGACGAACCTGGCGCAGGAGCGCATGGGCATCGCCGTCGCCGCCATCGCCGCAGCCGAGCACCTGCTGGAGATCACCACGACGTACGTCAAGGAGCGCGAGGCCTTCGGGCGGCCGCTCGCCAAGCTGCAGCACATCCGGTTCGAGATCGCCGAGATGGCCACCGAGTGCGCCGTCACCCGGACCTTCCTCGACCGCTGCATCGAGGACCACTCCGACGGCACCCTCGACGCCGTGCACGCCTCCATGGCCAAGTGGTGGGCCACCGAACTGCAGAAGCGCGTCGCCGACCGCTGCCTCCAGCTCCACGGCGGCTACGGCTACATGACCGAGTACCGCGTCGCGAAGGCCTTCACCGACGGACGCATCCAGACCATCTACGGCGGGACGACCGAGATCATGAAGGAGATCATCGGCCGTTCGCTGCTGTCCTGAAAACACCCCTGCTGAAAGGCACTTCCGTGACCACAGACGCGTACGTCTACGACGCGATCCGCACCCCTCGTGGCCGGGGCAAGGCCAGCGGCTCCCTGCACGGCACCAAGCCGATCGACCTCGTCGTCGGCCTCATCCACGAGATCCGGGCCCGCTTCCCCGGCCTCGACCCCGCCGCCATCGACGACATCGTCCTCGGCGTCGTCGGCCCGGTCGGCGACCAGGGCTCCGACATCGCCCGCGTCGCCGCCATCGCGGCCGGACTGCCGGACACGGTCGCGGGCGTGCAGGAGAACCGCTTCTGCGCGTCGGGCCTCGAAGCCGTCAACCTCGCCGCGATGAAGGTCCGCTCCGGCTGGGAGGACCTGGTCCTCGCCGGCGGTGTCGAGTCGATGTCGCGGGTGCCGATGGCCTCCGACGGCGGTGCCTGGTTCGCCGACCCGATGACCAACTTCGAGACCGGCTTCGTGCCGCAGGGCATCGGCGCCGACCTCATCGCCACCATCGAGGGCTTCTCCCGCCGCGACGTCGACGAGTACGCGGCGCTGTCGCAGGAGCGGGCGGCCGCCGCGGTCAAGGACGGCCGGTTCGAGCGGTCGGTGGTACCGGTGAAGGACCGCAGCGGGCTCACGGTCCTCGACCACGACGAGTTCCTGCGGCCGGGCACCACCGCCGACTCGCTCGCCAAGCTCAAGCCGTCCTTCAAGGACATCGGCGACCTCGGCGGCTTCGACGCCGTAGCGCTGCAGAAGTACCACTGGGTCGAGAAGATCGACCACGTGCACCACGCGGGCAACTCCTCGGGCATCGTCGACGGCGCGTCGCTGGTCGCCATCGGCTCGCGCGAGGTGGGGGAGCGGTACGACCTCACGCCCCGCGCCCGCGTCGTCTCCGTGGCCGTCTCCGGCTCCGAGCCGACCATCATGCTCACCGGCCCGGCGCCCGCCACCCGCAAGGCGCTCGCCAAGGCCGGTCTGACCATCGACGACATCGACCTCGTCGAGATCAACGAGGCCTTCGCCGCGGTGGTGCTCCGCTTCGTCAAGGACATGGGTCTGTCGCTGGACAAGGTGAACGTCAACGGCGGCGCGATCGCGCTCGGGCATCCGCTGGGGGCGACCGGCGCGATGATCCTGGGCACGCTCGTCGACGAACTCGAGCGCAGGGACCTCCGGTACGGGCTGGCCACCTTGTGCGTCGGCGGTGGCATGGGCATCGCCACCATCGTGGAGCGGGTCTAGCGCCGCGGGGGCGTGGTCCGTTGCCGCGTGCGGGTGCGTCGTGGCTGGTCGCGCAGTTCCCCGCGCCCCTGAGGCATGCGCTTCGCGCAGCCTCCCCTGGGCGAGTACTCCGCTGCCCGCCCCCGCCGTCACCTCGGCCACCTCCCCGCGCACGGCGCACCGCACGACTCTCGCCCCCTGTGCCCGGGCCACCCGCTC